>NZ_JBSHAQ010000005.1:0-294875 GCF_053611585.1 Streptomyces sp. NPDC054794
GCCTACCTGCCGTCGACGAGCGGGGTGAGGGCCGGGGCCTGTCTGGTCTGCGGGACGCGATGGCGGGCCTCCAGGCCGAAGCTGGTGAAGGCCGTCCGCGCGGGCAGGGGGTAGAGCTCCTTGCCCGTCAGGGTGTTGAGGATGGTGGCACTGCGCCAGGCGGCGAGGCCGAGGTCGGGGGTGCCGACGCCGTGGGTGTGGAGTTCGGCGTTCTGCACGTACACCGATCCGGTGACGCGGGGGTCGAGGACGAGCCGGTAGTCCTCGTCGACGCGCGGACGTCCGCCGGCGTCCCGGCGCAGGTAGGGATCGAGTCCGGCGAGCATGGGCTCCAGGGGGCGTTCGCGGTAGCCGGTGGCGAGGACGACCGCGTTGGTGGTGAGGCGGGTGCGGCTGTTCTGCTGGACGTGTTCCACGTGGAGCTCGATCTGGGTGGTGGCGATGCGTCCGGCGGTGCGGACGACGACACCCGGAGTGAGGACGGCGTCCGGCCAGCCGCCGCCAAGGGTGCGGTGGTAGAGCTCGTCGTGGATGGCGGCGATGGTGTCGGCGTCGATGCCCTTGTGCAGCTGCCACTGCGCGCCGACGAGCCGGTCGCGGACGTCTTCCGGGAGGGCGTGGAAGTAGCGGGTGTAGTCGGGAGTGAAGTGCTCCAGGCCGAGCTTGGAGTACTCCATGGGCGCGAAGGCCTCGCCGCGGCCGATCCAGTGGAGCCGCTCGCCGCCGGTGGGGCGGCGGCGCAGCAGGTCGAGGAAGACCTCGGCACCGGACTGCCCGGAACCGACCACCGTGACATGCCCGGCGGCGAGGAAGGCCTCGCGGTGGTCGAGGTAGTCGGCGGCGTGGATGACGGGCACGCCCGGGGCCTCGACGAGGGGCTTGAGCGGATCGGGGACGTACGGCGTGGTGCCGACGCCGAGGACGATGTTCCTGCTGTACGTGCGGCCGAGGGAATCGGCCTCGCCGTCCGCGTCGAGCCGGGTGAAGTCGATCTCGAAGACGTCGCGTTCGCCGTTCCAGTGGACGGCGTCGACCTGGTGGGAGAAGCGCAGTCCGGGCAGGTTCTCGGCGACCCAGCGGCAGTAGGCGTCGTACTCGGCGCGCTGGATGTGGAAGCGCTCGGCGAAGTAGAACGGGAAGAGCCGGTCACGTTCCCGGAGGTAGTTGAGGAACGTCCAGCGGCTGTCGGGGGCGGCGAGGGTCACCAGGTCGGCGAGGAACGGCACTTGGACGGTCGCGCCCTCGATGAGCAGGCCGGGGTGCCAGTCGAAGCCGGGGCGCTGTTCGTAGAAGACGGCGTCGAGTTCGGCGAGCGGCTGGGCGAGAGCGGCGAGGGAGAGGTTGAACGGTCCGATGCCGATGCCGACCAGGTCGCGGGGCGCTTCGGACTCGTGGGGTGGGGGGAGCGTCATCGGGGGGTGGTTCCTTCCACGAGTTTCAGGAGGTGGGCCAGTTCGTCCGGCCGGCTGTGGGGGTTGAGGAGCGTGGCCTTGAGCCACAGGCGGCCGTCCAGACGGGCCCGGCCGAGGACGGCGCGGCCCTCGTGCAGCAGGGTGCGGCGCAGGTCGGCGACGGCGTCGTCGGTCGCCTCGGCGGGCCGGAACAGGACCGTGCTGATGACCGGCCGGTCGTACAGCTCGAAGCCGGGGTGGTTCTGGACGAGGGCGGCGAACTCCCGCGCGCGGGCGCACACCTGGTCGACGAGCGCGCCGAGGCCGGTGCGGCCGAGCGTCCTGAGGGTGACGGCGATCTTGAGGATGTCGGGGCGGCGGGTGGTGCGCAGGGACCGGCCGAGCAGGTCGGGCAGGCCGGCCTCGGTGTCGTCGTCGGCGTTGAGGTAGTCGGCGTGGTGCTGCAGGACGGTGAGGTCGCGGGGCCGGGCCACGGCCAGCAGGCCCGCGGCGACCGGCTGCCAGCCGATCTTGTGCAGGTCCAGGGTGACGGTGTGGGCGGCTTCGAGCCCGGCCAGCTTCTCGCGGTGCCGGTCGCTGAAGACGAGCCCGCCGCCGTACGCGGCGTCGACGTGCAGCCGGGCGCCGTGGGCGGCGCACAGTCCGGCGATCTCCGGCAGCGGGTCGATGAGGCCGGCGTCGGTGGTGCCGGCGGTGGCGGCGACCAGCAGCGGGCGCGGAAAGCGGGTGAGGACCTCGTCGAGGGCGGCGGGGTCGAGGGTGCCGTTGGGAGCGGGCACGACCACCGGGTCCGGCAGGCCCAGCAGCCAGGCCGCGCGGGGCAGGGAGTGGTGGGCGTTGGCCCCGCACACCAGCCGGACGCTGCCACCGAACGCCTCGCGGGCCAGCAGCAGGGCGAGTTGGTTGGACTCGGTGCCGCCGGTGGTGACGACCGCGTCGGCCAGGCCGATCTCGTGGGCGAGCGTGCGGGTGACGACGGCTTCCAGAGCGGAGGCGGCCGGGGCCTGGTCCCAGGAGTCCAGTGACGGGTTGAGGGCGCTCGCGGCGAGGTCGGCGGCGGTGGCGACGGCGAGCGGCGGGCAGTGCAGGTGGGCCGCGCACAGCGGGTCGGCGGGATCGGCGGAGCCCTCGGCGAGGACCCGCACGAGGACGCGCAGGGCGTCGGGGTCGCCTTCGTGCGGCAGGACGTCCCCCACGGCGTCGGCGACGCGCGCGGCGACCGCCTCGGGTCCGCCGGACGGTAGCGGGCCGCCACGCGCCTGTCCGCCCGCCCTGAGCGCGTCGAGCACGGTCTCGACCAACGGCCGCAGGGCGTCGGGGCCTTCGGGTCCTGAGGCAAGGGGCGTCGGCGTGCTCATGGGCTCTCCTCACGGGGCGCGAAGCAGGGGAACATCCATGGGAAGACTTCCAGCTTGTACGCGATGGGGTCCACACGCCCGGAAAGTCCAACGAGCGGAACCCGAAAGGAGGTACTCCCGTGCGGGGAAAACGTGTTGGGGCCGCAGGTGGCGGGGGTAACGTCGGAAGGATGGTTGACGCGTTCGCGATCGACGTGCCCGGCGGGCGGGCGCTCGTGCGGGAGCCCGGGCCCGCCGACGAGGCCGCGCTGCTGACCCTGTTCGAGGACTGCGAGGACTGGTTCCTGGCGGCGACCGGGCTGCCGTCCGGCCCGGGTGACGTGCAGAGCCTGTTCTACGCGCTCCCGGCGGGCGCGGAGCCCGAGGACAAGACGCTGCTCCTGGTCGAGGTCGCCGGCAACGTCGTGGGCCTGGTGGACGCGGTACGGAACCACCCGGCGCCGGGCGCCGTCTCGGTGGGCCTGTTCCTGCTGGCCCCGTACGCCCGGGGGAAGGGGCTCGGCCGCGCGCTGGCCGGCGCCCTCCTGAGCCGGGCGCCGGACCTCACGCTGGTGACGGCGACGGTCCCGCCCGCCTGGCGCCCGGGCGAACGCTTCCTGGAACTGCTCGGCTTCACCCTGGACACGGCCCCCTCACCGGACCCGGAACCCGGCAACCGCCGCCGGGGACCACGCGAACGGGGCGTACGACGGGCGGAGTTGCGCTTGAACGAGCACCACTGAGCGCCGCACGACGCTGCCCCTTCTGCCGCTCACACCAAGCAGACGACCCGCGCGCAGGCGCCGGCGCCCCCCCGGGGGCCACTCGACGCCTGCCGCCCCCGTCTCGCGCCACAACCACGCCGACGAAGCTCCAGCGGGCCACGCGAACGCCGCGACGCCCGCTGACGCCCCGCCGCGCTGAACAGCCCGCGCAACAGCCCCTCCGGGCACGCCCCAGAGGCCACTCGACGCCTGCCGCCCCCGGCGCCCCAGAGGGCCGCGCGGCGGTCGTGCCCGCGGCCCCCGGCTCCCGGGTTACGCCTCGCGTACCCGCAACGCCCTGGCCAGGTCGTCGAGTTCGTCGGCGAGTTTGCGGCGCAGGGCCGTGACCGGGGCGGCGTCGCGCAGGCAGGCCTCGCCGAGGGCGAGGTTCTCGGCGTCGACGGCGTACGCCGGGAAGGCCCAGTGGCCGGTGGCGGTGGCGATCGCGGGCCCGCGGCGGGCGGCCACGGCGACCGCGTCCTGGTAGTAGCGCGGCACGTACTCCCGTACCAGATCGGCCTGTTCGGGCTGCCAGAAGCCCTGGGCGGTGGCCTTGAAGAGGTAGTTGGAGAGGTCGTCGGTGGTGAACATCGCCTCCCAGGCCGCACGCTTGGCCTCGGGGTCGGGCAGGGCGGCCCGGCAGTGGGCGGCGCCCTGGCGGCCGGTGGCGCTCGGGTCGCGCTCCAGCTCGGCCGCGATGGCGGCCTCGTCGGTGGCGCCGAGGACGGCGAGGCGGCCGAGGATGCGCCAGCGCAGCGCGGGGTCGAGCTCCGGCCCGCCGGGGACGGTGCCGTCGGCCAGCCAGGCGGCGATGGTGTCGGGGTGGGCCGCCACGTCGATGAAGTGGCGCACGGCGATCAGCCGCAGACCGGGGTTGTCGCCATCCTCGGTGCGCCGGATGAGGTCGCGGCACAGCGAGCCGAGCGTGGCCAGCGCCGCCGGGCGGTCCTCGGGCTTGAGGTAGCGGTCGGCGACGTGCCCGGAGGCGAACGCGAGCACGGCCTCGACGACCGCGAGGTCCATCTCCCGCGGCAGGTGGGCGCGGGCGATCTCCAGGTAGTCGGCGGGCGGCAGCTCGCCGTCGCGGACCGCGTCCCTGAGGGCGTTCCACACCACCGCGCGCGTGAGTGCCTCGGGCAGGCCAGACAGCCCCGTGCGGAGCGTCTCGAAGGACTCGGCGTCGAAGCGGATCTTGGCGTAGGTCAGGTCGCCGTCGTTGAGGAGGAGCAGCGCCGGACGCTTGCCGATGGGCTGCGGCACGGTCTGCGGGACGTCGAGTTCGACCCGTTCGCGTTCGCGCAGGCCGAGGCTGCCCTCGTCGGCGGTGTCGTGGTCGTACAGGCCGACGGTGACGCGGTGCGGGCGGCTGCCGGCGCGCTCGACGGTCAGCGTGCGGGTGCCGTCGTCGGCGGAGCCCACCAGCGGGGTCAGCTTGTCGACCCCGGTGGTGCGCAGCCAGGAGTCCGCCCAGGCATGGACGTCGCGGTCGGTGGCGTCGGCCAGCGAGTCGATCAGGTCGGCGAGGTTCGCGTTGGCGAACTTGTGCCGGGCGAAGTGGATGTTGATGCCGGCCAGGAAGTCCTTCTCGCCGAGCCAGGCCACCAGCTGGCGCAGCACGGCGGCGCCCTTGGAGTACGAGATGCCGTCGAAGTTGAGCAGGGCGGAGGCCGTGTCCTCGACCGCCTCGGGGGCGACCGGGTGGGTGGAGGGCCGCTGGTCGGCGTCGTAGCCCCAGCTCTTGCGGTCGACGCCGAACTCGACCCAGGTGTCGCTGAAGCGGGTCGCCTCGATGGTGGTCTGGTAGCCCATGTACTCGGCGAAGGACTCGTTCAGCCAGATGTCGTCCCACCAGGTGAGGGTGACCAGGTTGCCGAACCACATGTGGGCCATCTCGTGCGCGATGACCATGGCGCGGGTCTGCCGCTCGGTGTCGGTGACGGCGGAACGGAAGACGTACTCGTCGCGGAACGTGACCAGCCCCGGGTTCTCCATGGCGCCCGAGTTGAACTCGGGCACGAAGGCCTGGTCGTAGGAGTCGAAGGGGTAGGGCTCCTCGAACTTCTCGTGGAAGCGGTCGAAGCACGTGCGCATCACGTCGAGGATCTCGTCGGCGTCCGCGTCGAGGTGGGGTGCGAGCGAGCGGCGGCAATGGATGCCGAAGGGCAGGCCGCGGTGCTCGGTGCGCACGGAGTGCCAGGGTCCGGCGGCCACGGCGACGAGGTAGGTGGAGATCAGCGGGGTGGTGGCGGCCCGCCAGTGGCCCTCGCCGAGGCGCTCGGTGACGCCGTTGGCGAGGACACTCCAGCCCTCCGGGGCCCGGACGGACACGTCGAAGACGGCCTTCAGGTCGGGCTGGTCGAACGCGGCGTAGACGCGCTGCACCTCGTCCAGGAACAGCTGGGTGTAGACGTAGGTCTCGCCGTCGGTGGGGTCGGTGAAGCGATGCATGCCCTCGCCGGTGCGGGAGTAGCGCATCCGCGCGTCCACGCACAGTTCGTGCTCGCCGGCGGTGAGGTTCTTCAGGGGCAGCCGGTTCTCGTCCAGGCTCGCCGGATCGAGGGGCTGTCCGTCGAGGGTGACGGTGCGCAGCTCGGCCGGCTTGACCTCGACGAACGTGTCCCCGTCGGCCCGCGTGGCGAACCGGATGACCGTACGCGAGTCGAAGGTCTCGTCCCCGGTGGTCAGGTCGAGCTCGATCGTGTAGCGGTGGACGTCGAGTAGTTTGGCTCGGCTCTGCGCTTCGTCGCGCGTCAGTACGGACATGAACGACATGCTGCCCGATGTCGCCGACAGCGCACAGAGGCGGATCGGTACGCGCCTTATGTCCGGTCGGGCGCCGGTGCGCCCAGATGCGCGTCCCGCTGCGCCGGCACCATGGTGTCCGGACGGGTCAGGGTGGCGCGCGGGGCGCCGCCCTGGGGGTCGGTGAGGTCCGCGACCAGCGCTCGCAGCTCGCGGACCTCCTGCTCCAGGGCGAGGTGGCGCTGGTGGGCGTCGTACAGATACCGGACCTTCGTGCGCAGGGCCCAGGGGTCGATGGGCTTGAGGACGAGGTCGGCCACGCCCAGCCGGAAGGCGGCGGAGGTCAGTTCGTGGTCGGGACCGAAGCCGGTGAGGAGGATGACCGGGATGTGCTGGGTCTGCTCCAGTCGGCGCAGATAGCGCACCACGTCCAGACCGCCGACGCCGGGCATGCGGACATCCAGCAGCAGGAGGCCGACGTGGCCGCGGAGTACTTGCTTGAGCGCCTCGTCGCCGCTGGTGGCGCGGCCCAGCCGGTAGCCCAGCGGGGCCAGGGCGCTCTCCAGCGCGTACAACGTGTCCTTGTGATCGTCGACGATGAGGATCTTGGCATCCGACAGCATGGCCCGAGTCCCTCCCGCGTGGATGACCAGCTTACGGCTCCGCACTGACACGGAGTGCTCACCGGCTGACAAGGAGTGCACAGCGCAGCATGCCGCGCCGGAGCCCCGCTGTCACGACCCCCTCGCGTCGACCGAGGTCAGCTCGCTCCCGGCAGCTGGCCGTTGCCGGTGTCCCCCGCGATGCGCTCGTGGTGTCTGATCACCTCGGCGATGATGAAGTTGAGGAACTTCTCGGCGAAGGCCGGGTCCAGCTTGGCGTTCTCGGCGAGGCTGCGCAGCCGGGCGATCTGCCGTGCCTCGCGCGCCGGGTCGGCCGGCGGCAGTTGGTGGACGGCCTTGAGGCGGCCGACCTGCTGGGTGCACTTGAACCGCTCGGCGAGCATGTGGACGACGGCCGCGTCGATGTTGTCGATGCTGTCGCGCAGCCGGTCGAGTTCCTCGCGGACGGCGGGGTCGACGTCACCGGTACCGGTGTTGCTGGTGGTCATGGGCGTCCACCCTATGCGGTGTGCGGTCGATCATCGGCGGATCGCCGGGGTCGGGGACGCGGTCGCTCCAGCCGCCGGGGACGACATGGCCCTGCTGGGCGCGGAAGCGGACCGGGGCCATGCCGACGCGGCGGGTGAACAGGCGGGAGAAATAGGCGGGATCGTCGTAGCCGACGCGGCGGGCGACGGCGGCGACGGGCAGTTCGGTGGTCGCGAGGAGTTCCTTGGCGCGGCCGAGGCGGATGCCGAGCAGGTAGTCCTTGGGGCTGCAGCCGGCGCCGCGGCGGACGGCGGAGCGCAGTTCGGCGGGGGTCATGCCGTGCCGGGCGGCGTGATCGGCGACTGTCATCGGCCGGCAGGCGTCGCGGGCGAGGGCCTGCAGCACCAGTTCGCCGTCGGGGGCGAGGTCGGCGCGGGCGCGGCGCAGAGCGACGAGCAGTTCGTGGACGGCGGCCCCGGTCTCCACCTCCAGCAGGGGGTTCCCGCGGCGGGCGGCGCGCACGATGCGGCCGACGACGGCCCGGGGTCCCCCGGCATCGGCGAGGGGCACGACGGGCCGCTCGGGTTCGATGTAGCCGAGTTCGGTGTACGTGGCGGTGGCGGGCCCGGCGAAGTCGACGAAGCCCTCGTCCCAGCCGGTGCCGGGATCGGGCGCGTAGTGGTGCGGGACGCCGGGCGTGAGCCACAGCAGCGCGGGCGCCGTGACCGCCGTCCGGCGGCCGTCGGGGCCGCGGTACCAGCCGCCGCCCGCGCTGATCACGACGGCGACGTGGTGGTCGAGGGTGCGCGGGCCGACGGTGGGCAGGGCGCCGTGCTGGAGGCCGACGCCGAGGCAGACGAGACCGAGGCGATGGTGGGCGGGGGCGGGCGTGAAGAAGCGCATCCAGGTCTGGTACACGGGTGCTCCTGCGGGTCTCGGCTCCGGCACCGGCGTTCGTCCAAGCAGCGCCGATCTTTGTCCATGGCGTTGATCACCGCCAGGGGGCGAGGGTGGTGCCATGAGCCGGTTCACGGTGGGGGACGGGGATTTCCTGCTGGACGGGCGGCCGGTGCGGCTGCTGTCCGGCGCGTTGCACTACTTCCGGGTGCACGAGGCCCAGTGGGGGCACCGGCTGGCGCTGCTGCGCGCGATGGGCCTCAACTGCGTGGAGACGTACGTGCCCTGGAACCTGCACGAACCGCGGCCCGGCGACTTCCGGGACGTCGGGGCGCTGGGCCGTTTCCTGGACGCGGCCCGGGAGGCGGGACTGTGGGCGATCGTGCGGCCCGGGCCGTACATCTGTGCCGAGTGGGAGAACGGCGGCCTGCCGCACTGGCTGACGGGCGAGGTGGGCACGCGCGTGCGTACCCGTGACGAGCGCTGTGTGCGCTCTGTGGACCGCTGGTTCCACCGCCTGCTGCCCGAGGTCGTAACCCGGCAGCTCGACCGCGGCGGCCCGGTGGTCCTGGTGCAGGTCGAGAACGAGTACGGCAGCTACGGCTCCGACCCGGTCTACCTGCGCCACCTGGCCGATCTGCTGACCGCCGAGGGGATCACGGTGCCGCTGGTCACCTCGGACGGCCCCGAGGACCACATGCTCACCGGCGGCTCCCTCCCCGGGGTGACGGCCACGGTGAACTTCGGCTCCCACGCGCGCGTGGCCTTCGAGACGCTGAGACGCCACCGTCCCCAGGGGCCGCTGATGTGCATGGAGTTCTGGTGCGGCTGGTTCGACCACTGGGGCGGCGAGCACGCCGTACGCGATCCCGAGGACGCGGCGCGGGCGCTGCGCGAGATCCTGGAGTGCGGGGCCTCGGTCAACGTGTACATGGCGCACGGCGGCACCAGTTTCGCCGGCTGGGCGGGCGCCAACCGGGGCGGTGGCGCCCGGCACGAGGGGCCGTTGCAGCCGGACATGACGTCGTACGACTACGACGCGCCGATCGACGCGTACGGGCGGCCCACGGAGAAGTTCCGGCGGTTCCGCGAGGTGCTGGCCGGGTACGCGGCCCAGCCGCTGCCCGAACCACCACCACCGCCCGCCGTGTTGGGGGCTCCCGCGGACGTCCGGCTCACGGCCTGGGCCGCCCTGGACGCCGTACTGGACGCGCTGGGCGGTCCGGAGACCGTCGGGCCGGTGCCGCCCACCTTCGAGGAGTTGGACGTCGACCGGGGCGTCGTCCGCTACGAGGTGACGGTGCCGGGTCCGCGCCGGCCGTACCCGCTCTCCCTGCGCGGGCTGCGCGATCTGGCGGTGGTGTACGTCGACGGGAAGCGGGCCGGGGTGCTCACCGAGGAGGACGACCGGCTGGCGGAGCCCGTGGCCGGGTACGCGCGCGTGGAGCTGTGGGTGGAATCCCTGGGGCGGGTCAACTACGGCCCGCGCACCGGGGAGGCCAAGGGCGTCACCGGCGGGATCCTGCACGAGCGGCAGTATCTGCACGGGGTACGCGCGCGTGGGCTGCGGCTGGACGCCTTCGACGGGGGTGTGGGGGCGGTGCCGTTCGAGGCCCTGCCCGCGGGCGGTGCGCCGGGGCTGTACCGGGGCACCGTCACGGTCCGCGGGGCCGGGGACGCGCGGCTCGAACTGCCCGGCTGGACGCGCGGCTTCGTCTGGATCAACGGCTTCGGCCTCGGCCGCCACTGGTCCGTGGGCCCCCAGCGGTCGCTGTACGTCCCCGGGCCGGTGCTGCGGGAGGGCGAGAACGAGGTGTGGGTGCTGGAGCTGCAGGAGTCGGGGCCCGGCCCGTCCGCGCCGCGCCTGCTGCCCGTCTGACACGGGCTCCCCGGGCAACCTGACCGGCGAAAATCCGGTCACACCCGCATAGAGTGGAATGGAGTTCAGGACGTCCTTGGGGGTACGGCGTGGCGAACGGCGGACCGGTCGAGCACGGCTATCCACATCTGGAGACGGTGCGGGCCGCGATCACCGCGCTGTACAAGCGCCTGTCGTGCGACACCGTCCAGACCTTCGCGGCCAGCGTGGCCCCCGCCGACGTGGCCTTCTGCGACACCGACGACCTGCATCTGGGCGCGCAGCGGGTGGCCCGCGAGATCGTGCGGCACTTCCGGCTGCCGGACGCCCGGCTGATCGTCAGCTTCCGGGAGATGAACCACGCGGCGAACGTCGAACTCGCGGCGGGCCCCGAGTACTTCGTCGAGCTGAACGACCGGTTCCGCACCCACCGCAGGGACATCGGCGCCGCCCTCGCCCACGAGGTGATGCACGTCTATCTGCACCGCCTGGACCTCGCCTTCCCCACGACGGCGGAGAACGAGATCCTCACGGACACGGCGACGACCTACCTGGGCGCGGGCTGGCTCCTGCTGGACGCGTACCGGGAGGACTCGGCGTCGTCCCAGAAGCTCGGCTATCTCACGCCCGAGGAGTTCGGGTACGTCCTGGCGAAACGCTCCCTGGTGTTCCAGGAGGACCCCTCGGTGTGGTTCACCAGCCCCCAGGCCTACACGGCGTACGTCAAGGGCATGGCCCAGGCCCGCCGGGACGAGGAGCAGCCCCCGCTGACCGCCGCGGGCTGGGCGGGCCGCCGCCGCTACGCCCGCGACCGGCGCCACGCCCCCGGGCCCCAGCCCGGGGTGCCCTACACCTTCGCCCCCGACGGCGGCGTCCTGCGGGTCTCCTTCCCGTGCCCGACCTGCCATCAGCGGATCCGGGTGCCGGTGCGGGGGCGCGTCCGCGCGCGGTGCGGGCTGTGCCGGACGGTGCTGGAGTGCGACACGTGAGCCCGGCCCCGAAGTAGGTGAAGGCGGCCGGGGCGAGAAGCCGCCCCGGCCGCCGGATCCCGGTCTTCCGTTACGTCACGACCTCACGCCCCCTCTGTCGCCTCTACCCCCGCCGCCCCTTCCGCCCTTTCCTCTTCCTCCGCCCCTTCCCCCGACACCGCTCGCCGCGGCAGCGCCGCGCACAGCCCGGCGCACACCAGGAATCCGCCGGTCACCCAGGGCATCGCCGCCCCGAGCGCCTCGGTCATGCCCTCGTCCACGTGGTCGAAGAAGACCGTCCCGACCACCGCCGCGCCCAGCGCTCCCCCGAACTGCTGGGCCGTGGAGAAGATCCCGGACGCGCCGCCCGCGAGCTCTCCCGGCACCGCCGAGAGGACGACGTTCACCAACGGCACGACCAGGAACCCGAGTCCGGCCCCGGCGATCACCAGGCCGGGCACCAGCGGCCACGCCCCGGTGTGCGCGGCGGCCGCGTCGTTCACGGCCGACCACACCCACCCGAAGCCGCCGGCCATCATCAGCGCGCCGGCCCCGAGCACCGTCCGCCCGTACTTCACGGCGAGCCCGTCCGCGGCGGGCGCGGTCAGGAAGCCGCCGGCCGAGAAGGCCACGGTCACCACGCCGGCCTGCAACGGCGTATAGCCCTCGGCGCCCTGCAGCCAGATCGCGAAGATCAGGAAGAACCCCTGCATGCCGACGGAGAACAGCAGCTGGACCAGGACGCCCACCGAGAACGCGGGGAGCCTGAAGGCCCGGGCCGGCAGCAGCGGCACCGCCTGGGCCCGGTCCCGCCGCCGCGCCTCGTACACACCGAGCCCGACGACGCCGGCCGTCCCCGCGGTGAGGCAGATCCAGCCCCACAGCGGCCAGCCGTTCTCCCGGCCCTGCACCAGCGGCAGCACGATCGCCACCAGGCCGAGGGCCAGTACCGCGCTGCCCAGCACGTCCGGCCGGCCCGCCGACCGCTCCCGGGTGGCCGGCACCAGCAGGAAT
Organism: Streptomyces sp. NPDC054794; assembly: GCF_053611585.1. NCBI lineage: Bacteria > Bacillati > Actinomycetota > Actinomycetes > Kitasatosporales > Streptomycetaceae > Streptomyces > Streptomyces sp. NPDC054794. Next base: position 12,084 of record NZ_JBSHAQ010000005.1, read on the forward strand.
CCGCCCACGAAAGTCCCCACGGCCACTGGCACGTTGACCAGGAACACGGACCGCCAGCCCCAGCCGAACAGGTCGGCATCGGTGAGCAGTCCGCCCAGCAGCAGCCCCACCGCCGAGGCGAACCCGGCGACGGCGCCGTACATCCCGAACGCGGCCCCGCGCTCCTTCCCCCGGAACAGGGTGCGGAACGACCCGAGGACCTGCGGCACCAGCACCGCCGCCAGCACGCCCTGCACCGCCCGCGCGGCGATGAGCTGCCCCGGCGACTGGGCGAGGCCGCAGCCCAGACTGGCGAGCCCGAAGCCCGCCGTACCGGCGAGGAACAGGGCCCGGCGGCCGAAGCGGTCCCCGAGGTGGCCGGAGACGATCAGGGTGGCGGCGAAGCCGAGCAGGTAGGCGGAGACCAACCACTGCAGCTCGCTCGCCGAGGCGTGCAGGTCCCGGCCGACGGACGGGATCGCCACGTTGACGATCGTGACGTCCAGCAGGTCCATCAGCGCCGCGATCATCATCACGGCCGCGGCGGCCCAGCGGCGCGGATGGGGTTCCGCCGCGGTGGGCGGAGAGGTGGTGAGGGTCGTGGACACGGTGTCTCCCCGGCTCGGATTTATTTCGTTCGACCTAACGAAAGACTTGCACCCATACGGGCGTGATCGCAAGTCCTTAGTTCGACCGAACGAAGTATTTGTTAGTCTGGAGCCATGAGCAGCGGCGGAGAGACGAACGGCGGGGCCCAGGGCGACCTGCGGGCCGAGACCCTCCAGCGCCTCATGGAGGTGGGCCGGGTGCACAGCGGCGTCACCGTGATGTTCCATTCGGCGATCGCCGCCAAGCAGGGCCTGAACGCCACGGAGGAGAAGACCCTGGACCTCCTTGAGCGGCACGGCCCGCTCACCGCGAAGGACCTCGCTCGGCTGACCGGCCTGGCCCCCGCCTCCATCACCGGGCTCGTGGACCGTCTGGAGGCCAAGGGCTTCGCCCGCCGGGTCAAGCACCCCACCGACAAGCGCCGGGTGCTCGTCGAACTGGACCGGCAGAAGATCGGCGAACTCGCCGTGTTCTTCGAGGAGTGGGCGCGCGACATCGTGGCGGCGTGCGAGGAGTTCAGCACGGAGGAGTTGGAGACCGCGATCCGCTTCCTGACCGTCATGGCCGAGGCGCAGCGCAAGGCGGCCGCCCGCCTGAGCTCGTAGCGCCGCTCACGCCGCACGGACGGCGAGCCGCCCGCGCCTCGCGGGCCCGGAGCCGCTCACGCCCCGTACACCGGACCCGGGGTCTGCGACGCCGCCAGCAGTTTCAGGGCCGTCTCCCCCGCCTCGGCCGGTGTCCAGCGCGCCCCCTTGTCGGCGGCGGGTCCCGGTCGCCAGCCCTCCATGACGGTGATCCGGCCGCCCTCGGTCTCGAAGACGCGGCCGGTGACGCCCTCGCTCGCGGCGGAACCGAGCCAGACGACCAGGGGGGAGACGTTCTCCGGGGCCATGGCGTCGAAGCCCGTGTCGGGGGCCGCCATGGTCTCGGCGAAGGTGCGTTCCGTCATCCGGGTGCGGGCCGCCGGGGCGATGGCGTTGACCTGCACGCCGTAGCGGCGCAGTTCGGCCGACGCGACCAGGGTCAGTCCGACGATGCCGGCCTTCGCGGCGCTGTAGTTCCCCTGTCCCACCGAGCCCAACAGCCCCGCTCCGCTGCTGGTGTTGACGATCCGGGCCACCGGCGTCCGGCCCGCCTTGGTCTCGGCCCGCCAGTGCGCGGCGGCGTGCTTGAGGGGCAGGAAGTGTCCGGTGAGGTGGACGCGGAGCACGGCGTCCCAGTCGTCCTCGTCGAGGTTGACGAGCATGCGGTCGCGCAGGAAGCCGGCGTTGTTGACGAGCGTGTCGAGCCGTCCGTACGTCCGCACGGCGGCCTCGACCAGGGACGCGGCCCCGGCGCTCGTGGCGATGTCGCCGCCGTGGGCGACCGCCTCGCCGCCCGCCGCGCGGATCTCCTCGACGACCCGCTCGGCCGGGCTGCCGGCGCCGGGCGCGCCGTCCGGTGCGACGCCCAGGTCGTTGACGACGACCCGGGCGCCCTCGGCGGCGAACGCCAGCGCGTGGGCCCGTCCGAGCCCCCGCCCGGCACCCGTGACCACGACGACCCGGCCCGCGCAGATTCCGCTCATCTCACTCCTCCTTGTCGGTGGGCTTGTTGGCGGTCGCGGCGTCCAGGAACGCGGGCCGCTCCCCTCCCCCGTGCACGTGCAGGCTCGCCCCGGTGATGTAGGCGGCGGCGTCGGAGGCGAGGTAGAGGGCGGCGGCTCCGATGTCGGCGGGGGCGGCCAGCCGCCCGAGCGGCACGGTCCGCGCGACCGCCTCGATGCCGTCCTCGCCGCCGTAGTGCAGGTGGGACAGCTCGGTGCGGACCATGCCGACGACGAGGGTGTTGACCCGGACCTCCGGCGCCCACTCCACCGCCATGGAGCGGGCCAGGTTCTCCAGTCCGGCCTTGGCCGCGCCGTAGGCCGCCGAGCCCGGCGAGGGGCGACCGCCGCTGACGCTGCCGACCATCACGACCGAGCCCCGGGTCCGCCGGAGGTGCTCGTGGGCGGCGAGGGAGGCTGTCAGCGGGGCGACGAGATTCAGCTCGATCACCCGGGCGTGCCGCTCGGCGTCGGCGTCGGCGAGCAGCCGGTACGGGGTGCCGCCCGCGTTGTTGACGAGGGCGTCGAGCCGGGGCAGGCCGGCGAAGAAGGCGCGGACGGCGGGCGGGTCGCGCAGGTCGAGCGGGGCGAACTCCACGCCCTCGACGGACACTTCGGGGGGCCGGCGGGCGCAGGCGACGACCCGGGCGCCGGCCTCGGCGAACGCCCGCGCCACCCCGGCCCCGACACCCCGGGTGCCGCCGGTGACGACGACCGTTCTGCCGCGCAGCGAGTTATCCACAGGGCCTCCCGCTCGTCTTCGCCGACTGCTAGCTTCGAAGCCTCACACCTAACAAATGTTTGGTGGAAAGGCAGCTGAGTGCGAAGGTAGCTGATGCGTCCATGGGTGTCTCCACCTCGTCCCCGGAAAAGGGGATTTCCGTCGTCACCGTCGACTTCCCGCCGGTGAACGCGCTGCCGGTGCGCGGCTGGTTCGCCCTGGCCGACGCCGTGCGCGCGGCCGGCCGCGATCCCGAGGTGCGCTGCGTGGTGCTGGCCGCCGAGGGGCGCGGGTTCAACGCGGGCGTGGACATCAAGGAGATACAGGCGGCCGGACAGGAGGCCCTGATCGGCGCCAATCAGGGCTGCGCGGAGGCCTTCGCGGCGGTGTACGAGTGCGAGACGCCGGTCGTCGCGGCGGTGCAGGGCTTCTGTCTGGGCGGCGGGATAGGCCTGGTGGGCAACGCGGACGCGATCGTGGCGAGCGAGGACGCCTCCTTCGGGCTGCCCGAGCTGGACCGGGGCGCGCTCGGCGCCGCCACGCATCTGGCCCGGCTGGTCCCGCAGCATCTGATGCGCGCGCTGTACTACACCTCGCGCACGGCGAGCGCGGCCGAGCTGCACGCGCACGGCTCGGTGTGGCGCGTGGTGCCGCGTGACGGACTACGGGCGGCGGCGCTGGAGCTGGCCCGCGAGATCGCCGCCAAGGACGGGCGGCTGCTGCGCATGGCCAAGGCGGCCATCAACGGGATCGACCCCGTCGACGTGCGCCGCAGCTACCGCTTCGAGCAGGGCTTCACCTTCGAGGCCAACCTCAGCGGGCTGGCCGACCGGGTCCGCGACACGTTCGGGAAGGAGGGTGCGTAGGTGAGTGACAAGACGATGACCGCCGACGAGGTGGTCTCGCGCCTGGAGAGCGGCATGACCCTCGGCATCGGTGGCTGGGGTTCCCGCCGCAAGCCCATGGCCCTGGTCAGAGCGCTGATCCGGTCCGGGATCGGCGATCTGACGATCGTGTCGTACGGCGGTCCGGACGTCGGCATGCTCGCCGCGGCCGGACGGATCCGCAAGCTGGTCGCCGGCTTCGTCACCCTCGACTCGATCCCGCTCGAACCGCACTACCGGGCGGCGCGCGAGAGCGGGGCCTTCGAGCTGACGGAGGTCGACGAGGGCATGTTCCTGTGGGGTCTGCGGGCCGCGGCGAACCGGCTGCCGTTCCTGCCGGTGCGGGCGGGGATCGGTTCGGACGTGATGCGGGTCAACCCCGGCCTGCGGACCGTCACCTCGCCGTACGAGGACGGGGAGACGTTCGTGGCCATGCCCGCCCTGCGGCTGGACGCGGCCCTGGTCCACGTCAACCGCGCCGACCGGCTGGGCAACGGACAGTATCTGGGCCCGGACCCCTATTTCGACGACCTCTTCTGCGAGGCGGCGGACGCGGCCTACGTCTCCTGCGAACGGATCGTCGACACGGCCGAGCTGACCAAGGAGGCTGCTCCACAGACGCTTCTCGTCAAGCGGCACACGGTGACGGGCGTGGTGGAGGCCCCGAACGGGGCGCACTTCACCTCGTGCGCGCCCGACTACGGCAGGGACGAGGGCTTGCAGAAGGAGTACGCGTCCACACCGTGGCCGCGGTTCGCCGAGCGGTTCCTCGACGGGGACGAGCAGGTGTACCGGGCGGCGGTGCGGGACTGGCGAAGGGAGCAGGGGCGATGAGTGTCACCCGCGCCGAGTACTGCGTGATCGCCTGCGCCGAGGCCTGGCGCGGCGCAGGTGAGATCCTGGCCAGTCCGATGGGGCTGATCCCGTCGCTGGGCGCGCGGCTGGCCCGGCTGACCTTCGCGCCGGACCTGTTGCTCACCGACGGCGAGGCGACGCTCGTGCGGCCGGACGGGACACCCGAGGGTTGGCTGCCGTACCGGCAGCATCTGGCCCTGGTGGCCGGCGGGCGACGGCACGTGATGATGGGCGCGAGCCAGATCGACCGGTTCGGCAACCAGAACATCTCGTGCGTCGGTGACTGGACCAGACCCCGGCGGCAGCTGCTCGGCGTGCGCGGGGCGACGCTCAACACGCTGAACAACCCGACGAGTTACTGGGTCCCGAGACACTCCCGCCGGGTGTTCGTGGGGCAGGTCGACATGGTGTGCGGGGTGGGGTACGACCGGGCCGCGCGGCACCCGGACACCGCCCGCTACCACCACATCGCGCGCGTCGTCTCCGACCTCGGCGTCTTCGACTTCGCCACGCCCGACCACACCATGCGGCTGGCCTCGCTGCATCCGGGGGTGGGCGTGGAGCGGGTACGGGAGGCGACGGGCTTCGCGCTCGTGGTGCCCAAGGACGTGCCGTACACCCGTGAGCCCACGGTGGCGGAGCTGCGCCTGATCCGCGAGGTGCTGGATCCCGGCGGTGCCCGGGCCCGTGAGGTGCCGGAGGCGGTGAGCGGCTGATGGAGACCGCGCTCACCCGGCTGGTCGGGATCCGGTACCCGATCGTGCAGACGGGGATGGGCTGGGTGGCGGGCCCGCGGCTGGTCTCGGCGGCGGCGAACGCGGGGGCGCTCGGCATCCTGGCGTCCGCGACGATGACCCTCGACCAGCTGCGCGCGGCGGTCCGCGAGGTGCGGTCGCGCACGGACGCGCCGTTCGGGGTGAACCTCCGGGCGGACGCGGGCGACGCCGGCGACCGGGTCCGCGTGATCATCGACGGGGGCGTGCGGGTGGCGTCGTTCGCGCTCGCGCCCTCCCGCGAGCTGATCGGCGAGCTGAAGGAGGCGGGCGTGGTCGTGATCCCGTCGATCGGGGCGCGGCGGCACGCGGAAAAGGTCGCGGCGTGGGGCGCGGACGCGGTGATCGTGCAGGGCGCGGAGGGCGGCGGGCACACCGGCGAGGTGGCGACGACCGTGCTGCTGCCGCAGGTGGTGGACGCGGTGCGGATACCCGTCGTGGCGGCGGGCGGCTTCTTCGACGGCCGGGGCCTGGTCGCGGCGCTGGCGTACGGGGCAGCGGGGGTCGCGATGGGCACGCGGTTCCTGCTCACCTCGGACTCGACGGTGCCGGACGCGGTGAAGGCCCGGTATCTGGCGGCCACGGTCCGGGACGTCACGGTCACCAGAGCGGTCGACGGCCTCCCGCACCGCATGCTGCGCACGGAGCTGATCGACTCGCTGGAGCGCTCCGGCCGCACCCGGGCGCTGGTGCGGGCGGTCCGCCGGGCGGCGGGGTTCCGGCGGCTGTCGGGGCTCGGCTGGCGGCAGATGGTCCGCGACGGGCTCGCCCTCAAGCACGGCAAGGAGCTGTCCTGGAGTCAGGTCCTGCTGGCCGCGAACACGCCGATGCTTCTCAAGTCCGCGATGGTGGACGGGCGTACGGACCTCGGGGTGATGGCCGCCGGACAGGTCGCCGGGGTGATCGAGGACCTGCCGTCGTGCGCGGAGCTGGTGGAAAGGATGATCGCCGAGGCCGGGGAAATCATCGGCGCGCTCCCGGGGGCGGGTGCTTCAATGCGCGGATGACGGAGACGATCGACAGACCCTGGGGCATCAGTGTGTTCGGCGCGGGCAGCGTGCGGGTCGAACCGCAGCTGGCCAGGGTGAAGCTGACGGTGGATGTGCTGGAGACCGCGCCGGACGAGGCGTTCCAGAAGGCGGGTGCGGCGGTGGCGCGGCTGCGCGAGGTGCTGCGCGGGCACGGGATAGCGGATGCCGCGGTCTCGGGATCGCGGCTCAAGCTGAGCTCGGAGTACGACGGTTACGGCGGCGACCGGAAGTTCCTCGGATACCGCTGCCAGGCCTCGTACTCCATCGAGACCGAGGCGCTCGACGCGCTGCAGCAGCTGATCGTGGACGCGGTCGACGCGGGTGCGCACCGGGTCGACCACGTGGAGTTCGACGTGCGCGACAAGCCCGCGCTGCGGGACGAGGCGCGGCGCAAGGCGGTCGCGGCCGCCCGCCGCAAGGCCGAGGTGTACACGGAGGCGGCGGGCGTGCCGCTGGGCACGGTGCTGCACATCACGGACGTGGACGCCGAGTCGCTCGGGCACGGCCGGTACCACGGCCACGGCGGCGGTGGCGGCAGCTCGGCCGGTGATCTGGCGCCGGGCATGGTGGAGGTGTCGGCGGGCGTGCTGCTGGGCTTCTCGCTCGGCCGCTGACGCACCGCGTCCGGAGCCTGACGGGTCGGCGCCGCCGACCCGTCAGCTCCCAGATCCGTCAGCTCCGTCAGATCCGTCAGATGCGTTCGATGATGGTCACGTTGGCCTGGCCGCCGCCCTCGCACATCGTCTGGAGTCCGAACCGGCCGCCGGTGCGCTCCAGTTCGTGCAGCAGGGTCGTCATGAGCCTGACGCCGGTCGCGCCGAGCGGGTGGCCGAGGGCGATGGCGCCACCGTTGACGTTGACCTTCTCCGGGTCGGCGCCGGTCTCCTTCAGCCAGGCCAGGACGACCGGGGCGAAGGCCTCGTTGATCTCGACGAGGTCGATCTCGTCGATGGTGAGGCCGGTCTTCTTCAGGGCGTGCGCGGTGGCCGGGATGGGGGCGGAGAGCATACGGACCGGGTCCTCGCCGCGCACGGAGAGGTGGTGGACGCGGGCGCGGGGCCGCAGCCCGTGTTCGCGCACCGCCCGCTCGGAGGCGAGCAGCAGCGCGGCGGCGCCGTCGGAGACCTGCGAGGAGCAGGCGGCGGTGATGGTGCCGCCGTCGACGACCGGTTTCAGCGCGGCCATCTTCTCCAGGGAGGTGTCCCGGCGCGGGCCCTCGTCGGTGGTGACGTCCCCGTGGGACACGAGTTCGCGGTCGAAGCGGCCCTCGTCGATCGCCCGCAGCGCCCGCCGGTGCGAGCGCAGCGCGAACTCCTCCTGGTCCTGCCGGTCGATGCCCCACTTGGCGGCGATCATCTCGGCGCCGGCGAACTGGTTGACCGGCTGCGTCCCGTACCGGGCCCGCCAGCCCGAGCTGCCCAGGAAGGGGCCGTCGGTCAGTCCCAGCGGCTCGGCGGCCTGCCGGGAGGCGAAGGCGATGGGGATCTGCGACATGTTCTGCACGCCGCCCGCGACCACAAGGTCCTGGGTGCCGGACAGGACGGCCTGCGCCGCGAAGTGCACGGCCTGCTGGGAGGAGCCGCACTGCCGGTCGACGGTCACGCCCGGCACTTCCTCGGGCAGCCCGGCCGCCAGCCAGCAGGTGCGGGCGATGTCGCCGGCCTGCGGGCCCACCGCGTCCAGACAGCCGAAGACGACGTCCTCGACGGCGCCCGGGTCCACGCCGGCCCGTGCGACGAGTTCCTTGAGCACATGGGCGCCCAGGTCGGCCGGGTGGACGGCGCTCAGTCCGCCCCCGCGCCGTCCGACCGGCGTCCGGACCGCTTCGACGATGTAGGCCTCGGCCATGGCAACTCCCCAGTGAGTCACGTGCGGACGGCGATCCCGTCCAGCACCATCGACAGGTACTGGCGGGCGATCTCCTCCGGGCTGTGCAGTCCGCCGGGCCGGTACCAGGACGCCGCGACCCAGACCGTGTCGCGCACGAAGCGGTAGGTGAGCCGGACGTCGAGGTCGTCCCGGAAGACGCGCGCGGCGACCCCGCGCTCCAGCGTGGACAGCCACGCCTTCTCGAACTTGCGCTGCGAGTCGGCGAGGAACGTGAACCGCTCCTGCGCGACCAGCTGTCTGGATTCCTTCTGGTAGATCGCGACGGCGGCGCGGTGCCGGTCGATCTCCCGGAACGACTCGGTGACCAGCGCCTCCAGCGTCTCGCGCGGGCCGTGTCCGGCGGCCAGGACGGTGTCGTAGCCGTCCCAGAGCTCGTCGAGGAAGGTCCGCAGGATCTCCTCCAGCATCGACTCCTTGGAGTCGAAGTGGTAGTAGAGGCTGCCCGCGAGCATGCCCGCGTGGTCCGCGATCTTCCGTACGGTGGTGGCGTTGTAGCCCTGTTCGGCGAAGACCTCGGCGGCCGTGCCGAGGAGCTCGCGGCGCCGGGCTTGAGCAGCGGTGGCCGCGGGCTTCTTCTCGGCGGCGGCGGGCTTCTTCCCGGCGCTCGCCCGGGCGTTGTTCTCGGCACTCGCCCGGGCCTTCTTCGCGGCGGTCACCTGGGGGTTCTTCTTGGTCGGCACGGGTCCATTGTGGTCTGCACCGTCCCCTCACGGATGCTGGCTGCTGACGGAGACGACCTCTCCGGTCAGATACGAGGAATAGCCGGAGGCCAGGAAGACGATCGCGTTGGCCACCTCCCACGGCTCCGCGTACCGCCCGAAGGCCTCGCGGGCGGTGAGCTCCTCCAGCAGTTCGGGGGTGGTCACCTTCACGAGGTGGGGGTGCATGGCGAGGCTCGGTGCCACCGCGTTGACCCGCACCCCGTAGGCGGCGCCCTCCACGGCCGCGCACCTGGTCAGGGCCATGACGCCCGCCTTCGCGGCGGCGTAGTGCGCCTGCCCGGCCTGGGCGCGCCAGCCGACGACGGAGGCGTTGTTGACGATCACGCCGCCGCTCCGCTGCATCGCGCGCAGCGCCGCCCGGGTGCACCGGAAGGTGCCGTTCAGCGTCACGTCCAGGACGCGGGACCACTGCTCGTCGGTCATGTCGACCAGGTCGCAGGTCCCGCCCAGTCCGGCGTTGTTGACGACGATGTCCAGCCGCCCGTGGTCCCGCACGGCGGTGTCGAACAGGGCCCGCACCTGGGACTCGTCGGTGACGTCACAGGGGAGCGCGGTGACGGATCCCGGGTGTGCGCGGACCAGTTCGACCTCGTGCTCCTTCAGCCGGCGCGCGTGCGCGTCGCTGATCAGCACGCGCGCGCCCTCCTCCAGGAAGCGGCGCGCGGTCGCCCCGCCGATCCCGGCGCCGGCCGCCGCGGTGATGACGGCGGTGCGCCCCTTCAGCAGCCCGTGCCCGGGCACGTACTCCGGACTCTCGACGCCTGTCATGGGGCCACGCTAACCTACCAAACACTTGTTAGGGAAGGTTGGCGACCAGGGAAGGACGGTCACCGTGGACCTCACCCACGCTCCGGCGGACGAGGAGTTCCGCGCCGAGGCCCGCGCCTGGCTCCGGGCGCACGTGCCCGCAGTACCGCTGCCCTCCCTGGAGACCGCGGAGGGCTTCGCCGCGCACCGCGCCTGGGAGGCCGAACTGGCCGTGGACCACTGGTCGGTGGTGTCCTGGCCGCCGGAGTACGGCGGCCGGGGGGCGGGGCTGATGCGGTGGCTGATCTTCGAGGAGGAGTACTACGCGGCGCGCGCGCCGGGCCGAGTGAGCCAGAACGGCATCAGTCTGCTCGCCCCGACCCTCTTCGACCACGGCACGGACGAGCAGCGCGCGCGGGTGCTGCCGCCGATGGCCCGGGGCGAGGTGATCTGGGCGCAGGCCTGGTCCGAGCCGGAGGCGGGCTCCGACCTGGCGTCCCTCACCTCCCGGGCCGTGCGCACGGACGGGGGCTGGCTGCTGAGCGGGCTGAAGACATGGTCGTCGCGGGCCGCGTTCGCCGAGCGGGCCTTCGGGCTCTTCCGCACCGATCCCGGCCTGCCCAGGCCCCACCAGGGCCTGACCTACCTCATGTTCGACCTGCGGGCGCCCGGTGTCACGGTCCGCCCGATCGGCCGCCTCGACGGGAAGCCCGCGTTCGCCGAGCTGTTCCTGGACGAGGTGTTCGTACCGGACGAGGACGTGATCGGCGCGCCCGGCGAGGGCTGGCGGATCGCCATGTCGACGGCGGGCAACGAACGCGGGCTGACGCTGCGCTCGCCCGGCCGCTTCCTCGCCTGTGCCGACCGGCTCCGCGCGTTGTGGTGGACCCAGGGCAGCCCGGAGTCCGCGCGCGCCCGGGTGGCCGACGCCCTGATCGGCGCCCGCGCCTACCAGCTGTTCACCTACGCGGCCGCCTCCCGCTTCCTGGACGGCGAGACGATCGGGCCGCGGTCCAGCCTGAACAAGGTCTTCTGGTCCGAGTACGACCTCGCGCTGCACGAGACGGCGCTCGATCTCCTGGGCGACGAGGGCGAGCGGGCGGACGGCGCCTGGGCGGAGGGCTATGTCTTCTCCCTCGCCGGCCCCATCTACGCGGGCACGAACGAGATCCAGCGGGACATCATCGCCGAGCGTCTGCTCGGCCTGCCGAAGGGACGCCGTTGATGCGCTTCCTCCTCGACCCCGAGCAACGCGCCTTCGCCGACTCCCTGCACGCGATGCTCACGGCCGCGGACACGCCGTCGGTCGCCCGGGACTGGAGCCTCGGCGAGCGGGCGAGCGGCCGCGCGCTGTGGTCCCGGCTCGCGGAGGCGGGGGTGTTCGGGCTGGCGGTTCCGGAGGCGTACGGGGGGTTCGGGCCGCTCCCGGTGGAGCTCGCCGTGGCCTTCGTGGAACTGGGGCGGCACGCGGTGCCCGGCCCACTGGTGGAGACGGTGGCGGCGGCCGCCCTGCTCACGGCGCTGGACGACACGGGCCCGGCCAAACGGCTGCTGCCCGAGCTGGCCTCGGGCGAGACGACGGCCACCCTGGCCGTGGGGGCAGCACGCATGCTGGACGCGGACGCGGCGGACGTACTCCTGACGGCGGCGCCCTCGCACGGCTCGACGCGCGCGGCCGAAGCAGACCCGGCAAAGACCCGGACCGCCGAATTGCGCCTGGCTCCGCCGGTCCGGTCCCACGCCCCGATCCCGTCCCTCGACCCGACCCGCCGGCTCTTCCCCTCTCCCACCGGCGGTGAACTCCTCGCCGCCGGACCGCAGGTCGCCGCGGCCGTCGAGCAGGCGCTCGCCCGGGCCCGTCTCGCCACCGCCGCCCAAGCCCTCGGCGTCGGTCTCGCCCTCCTCGACAAGACGGTCGCCTACGTCCGCCAGCGCACTCAGTTCGGCGTCCCCGTCGGCTCGTTCCAGGCGGTGAAGCACCGGCTGGCCGACGCGGCCATCGCCCTCGAATTCGCCCGGCCCCTGGTTTTCGGCGCCGCGCTGACCAGGGATCCGGCGGACGTGGCCGCCGCCAAGCTGACGGCTTGCGAGGCGGCGTACACCACCGCCCGCGCGGCGCTGCAACTGCACGGCGCGATCGGGTACACCGCCGAGTACGAGCTGTCCCTGTGGCTGACCAAGGCCCGTGTCCTGCGCACGGCCTGGGGCGGTCCCGACGCGTGCCGGGGCCTGGTCCTCAGTGGTGGTGATCGCCGCTGGTGAGCTCCCGGTACTCCTCGCGCGTCGGCTTCGGGATGTGCGTGTCGGGCCCGAACATCGCCCGGGCCAGCCGGGCCCGCACCCGCTGGGACACCGTGACCTGCCGCCGCACCCCGTTGGCGTCCTGAAGGGGGCCGAGCTCGTACGGCGGGTTCTGCTCGTGCTGGGTGAGGGTGAACAGCCGGTCCTGGGTGAGGGGTTCGTGGACCTCGACGTACTCGCCGTGCGGGAGCCGCCTGATGACTCCGGTCTCCCGGCCGTGCAGCACCTTGTCCCGGTCCCGGCGCTGCAGTCCGAGACAGACCCGCTTGGTCACCACGAAGGCGAGGACCGGCACGACGAAGACGGCGATCCTGACGAACCAGGTGATCAGGTTGATCGACAGATGGAGATGGGTGGCCACGATGTCGTTGCCGCCGCCGATCAGCAGCACCCCGTACAGGCTCAGCCAGGCCACGCCGAGCCCGGTGCGCACGGGGGCGTTGCGCGGCCGGTCCAGGATGTGGTGTTCGCGTTTGTCGCCGGTGATCCACGCCTCGAAGAAGGGGTAGACGCCGATGGCGAGCAGGATCAGCGGGAAGAGCGAGAACGGGATGAGGACGCCCGGCACCAGGGTGTGGCCCCAGGCGTTGATCTCCCATCCCGGCATCACCCGGATCAGGCCCTCGGAGAAGCCGAGGTACCAGTCGGGCTGCGCACCGGTGGTCACCAGATCGGGGCGGTAGGGCCCGAAGGCCCACACGGGGTTGATGCTGGCGATCCCGCCGAGCAGCGCGAGGACGCCGAAGGTGAGGAAGAAGAAGCCGCCGGCCTTGGCCATGTAGACGGGGAGGAAGGGCATGCCGACCACGCTCTTCTGGTCCCGTCCGGGGCCGGGGTACTGGGTGTGCTTGTGGTAGAAGACCAGGATCAGGTGGACCACGACCAGGCCCAGCATGATCCCGGGCAGCAGCAGGACGTGGACCGGGAAGAGCCGCGGGATGATGTCGTGGCCGGGGAACTCTCCTCCGAACAGGAAGAAGGAGATGTACGTTCCCACGATCGGGATGGACAGGATCGCGCCGTCGGCGAAGCGGATGCCGGTGCCGGAGAGCAGGTCGTCCGGGAGCGAGTAGCCGGTCAGGCCGGTGAGGATGGCGAGGAACAGCAGGGTCCAGCCGAACACCCAGTTGAGCTCGCGCGGCTTGCGGAACGCGCCGGTGAAGAACACCCGCATCATGTGCACGAGCATGCCGGCGACGAAGACCAGCGCCGCCCAGTGGTGGATCTGCCGGATCAGCAGGCCGCCGCGTACGTCGAAGCTGATGTGCAGCGTCGACTCGTACGCCTTGGTCATCACGATGCCGTTGAGCGGGCCGTAGGAGCCGTGGTAGACGACCTCGGCACCGCTCGGTTCGAAGAAGAGCGTGAGGTAGATGCCGGTGAGGATCAGGACGAGGAAGCTGTAGAGACAGACCTCGCCGAGCATGAAGGACCAGTGGTCCGGGAACACCTTGCGCATGTTGGACTTGGCGAGGGCGTAGAGCCCGAGCCGTCCGTCGGTCCAGTCGGCGAACTTCTCACCCTTGCCGGGCTCGCCCCTGCGGGCGGTGCCCTCGCGTACCGGGCCCGTGCGGGCGGACCCCTCGTGGACGGAGCCCTCGTGGACGGAACCGCCCGTCCGTGCCGCTCCGTCGACCGTTCGTGCGCCGTCGTCCATGCGTCGCGTCGCCTCCCCCAGCGGATGACCTCAGGGTGGCACGGCGGCACGGCCAAGCCAACGGTACGTACCGGACGCCGGATCGATCAGGTCCGTACGATCCCCTGGGCCCGGGCGGCCGCGAGCCACTGCGGGAACTCGCCCACGATCCGGTCGTACAGCTCGGCGTCGGACACCCGGCGCGGATCCGAACCGGCGTGGAAGAAGCCCGCGTTGTCCACCGCCCGCCTGCCGGGCACCGCCAGCTCGTCCAGCTTGCGCAGGAAGTCGAACTGCTTGCTGCTCCGGTCGCCGAAGCCGATGAACTGCCAGAACAGCGGCAGCCTGGCCGCCTTGCACAGGTAGCGTTCCGCGGCGAGCTTGTTGATCGGGCCGCCGTCGGTCTGGAAGACGACGAGGGCGGGGGCGGTGGAGCCGCTGTCGAGGTAGTGGTCGATGACCGCGTCCATCGCCAGGTGGTAGCTGGTCTTGCCCATGTGCCCGAGCCCGGCCGCGATCCGGTCGATACGGCCGTGGTGATCGGCGAGGGCGATGTCGGTGACGGCGTCGATGTCCGTCGAGAAGAACACCACCGGTACCCGGCCGTCGTCGTCGAGGTGCGCGGACAGACCGAGCACGCGGTCGGCGAGCGCCTGCACGCTGCCGTCCTTGTAGTACGGCTTCATCGAGCCGGAGTAGTCGACCACCAGGTAGACGGCGGCCCGCAGGCCGTCCAGCCCGTGCTTGGTGAGGGACACACCGGCGGTGCGGTAGGGGCCGACCAGCGCGGGCGCGGTCTCCTCCAGCTTGCTGAGACTGATCGCGGCCATCAGGACTCCCCCTCGCTCCCGTTCCGGAGACCGAGAGTACGTGATCAGGTGCCCCTCCTCTCTCCGCTGTCACACCAGTTCGCTATTTTGTTCGCCGCCGTCCCCACCGGCTCTCACCCCCTGTCCCCACCCCTTCCGAGGAGCCGGCCGTGGATGCCGAATCCCCCGAGTCCACCGTCACTACCTGCTACCGCCATCCCAAGGTGGAGTCCCACGTCCGCTGTACCCGCTGCGACGGGTACATCTGCCCCGACTGCATGCGCGAGGCGGCCGTCGGTCACCAGTGCGTGGAGTGCGTGCGGGAGGGCGCCCGGTCGGTACGGCAGGCGCGCACCGCGTTCGGCGGCCGGATCACGGCCGTGCCGATGGTGACGTACGTCCTCATCGGGCTCAATGTGCTCGCCTATCTCGCCGAGTTGGCGCGCCCCTCGGTGGTGGACCGGTTCGACATGCTGGGGACCGTGCCCGCGGGCTATCTGCCGGAGGGCGTGGCCCACGGGGAGTGGTACCGGCTGCTGACCGGGGCGTTCTTGCACCTGCCGCCCACCGAGGGCACGTTCGGCATCCTGCACATCGTGATGAACATGGTGTCGCTGTGGAACCTGGGCCGGGTGGTGGAGGCGCAGCTGGGCCGCGTGCGGTTCACGGCCCTGTATCTGCTGTCGGCGCTCGGCGGCTCGGTCCTGGTGCTGCTGATCGCGCCCGAGACACCCACGCTCGGCGCGTCCGGCGCGATCTTCGGGCTGGGTGCCGCGTACTACGTCATGGCCCGCCGCCTGGGCGCCGACATGAACGCCGTCAACCGCTTCATGGCGGGCCTGCTGCTGTGGCTGGTGATCTCCGCGTGGGCCACGTCCTGGCAGGGCCACCTCGGCGGCCTACTGACGGGCGCCGCGGTGACACTGGCCTACGCGTACGTACCCCGGGGCCCCCGCCGGGCCCTGATCCAGGCCACGGTGTGCGTGGCGATGCTCGCGCTGCTGGTGATCCTGACGATCACCAAGGCCACGGAACTGACGGGCGGCGCCGGGTAGCCGGGCCCGGCGAGCACGCGAAGCCGGGCGAGGGGGCGATGTTGTCGTCCGTGGCTCGCCCGGTTCGGGTGGGTCCGGTGGGTGGGTGGGTGGTCAGGGGGACCACTTTTGGCGTAGCACCTCCTCCGCCGGCTTGCCGCGGGGGGTGTAGGACAGGCCGGTCGGGGTCTCGCCGCTGTTCGGCCAATCGTCCCACATCCACCAGCACACCCCGGCCCACCACCTGCGGCCCTCGAAGGAGTCGAGCAGGGCGCGGTAGGCGGCGGCCTGTTCGGCGGTGTCCGCCTGTTTGCTGACGGTCCAGGAGTAGGGGGCGGTGGTCGAGCCGCGCTGGCTGACGTAGCCCGCCTCGGTGAACAGGATGCGCCGGTCCTGCCGGGCGGCGAAGGCGGCGAGACGGGTGCGGATCGGGGTCCAGGCCCTGGCGAGGCGGGCGCTGTCGGTGGTGGGCCGGTCCGACAGGGGCCAGTAGGCGTCGATGCCGATGACGTCGAGCCGCTTCCAGAACCGGATGTGCTGGTACTCGTCGTAGTTGGCGGCGTAGGTCAGCGGTCCGTCGTAGTGGGCCCGGACCGCCTCGATCAGCTTCGTCCAGGCGGCGGTGTCGCCGGAGACCCCGGCGAGTTCGGTGCCGACGGCGAACTGCTCGGTGCCGGTGGCGGCGGCGAGGCCGGCGTAGTGCGTGATGAAGCGGCGGTACGCGGCGAACCAGGCGGCCCGGTCGCGGGGGCGGATCTCGGCGCGGTCGATGTCGCCGGGCAGGTCCACGTGCGGCTTGATCATCACCTTGAGGCCGGCCGCGTGGGCCCGCTTCACGATCCGGCGCAGACTCGCGTCGCTCGCGGTCTCCTCCGTCCGGTGCGCGGAGGCGTCGGTGACCCGGTCCTGGTACCAGGTCGGGGTGAAGGTGACCCAGCGGGCCCCGGCGGCCCGGATGCCGCGCAGATAGCGGGGCGCGGCCGGGCTGTCGTAGTCGGTGCGGTACCAGGAGGGCAGGGTGATGCCGCGCATCGTCGGGGCGGCGGGATGGGAGCGGGAGGCCCCGGTGCCGCCGTGGCCGGCCGCGGCCGGGCCGGTGGACGAGCAGCCGGTGACGGCGAGGAGGACCGCCGCCATGACGGCGACGGTCCTCCTCTTGAGGGCAGTCGCCGTCACAGCGCCGCCGGGCTGACGAAGGTGTAGCCGAGTGCCTTGATGCCGTCGATGGTGTCCTTCAGCGGCTGCACCGGGTAGTAGGGGTGGTAGAAGAAGCTCGCGACGCCGTCGCGGACCGCGAGGTTGGCCCGGGCCGAGTCGACGAGGTCGGCCGGCAGCCGGGCCGGGTGGTTGTTGTAGGCCTCCGGCTCGTAGTTGCCGATGTTCTCGGGCAGCACCTTGGTGCCGTACACGTCCTTCACCACGTAGGGGAAGAACTGCCCGATGAACCGGTTCGGGTCGGACGAGCTCCCGCTCAGCGTCCCGGCGAAGTAGAGCGAACGCTCCAGCCGCGCCGAGAAGTTGGAGCTGAAGACCTTGTAGTCGGCCGCCGAGCCCGCGTAGTGCGGGGTGGTCCACAGGGTCGGCCGGGGCAGGCCCGCGAGGAGGAACTGGGTGAGCGCGCTGGTCACCCGGGTCTGCGCCCACAGGGCGGAGTCCTCGGCGACGGGCCCGTCGTAGACGACGTTGTTCGCGGCGTCGACGTGTGCCCGGTAGAACTCGAAGTCGTCACCGGTCACCCCGTTGTAGGGGTTGGCCACGTTGCCGTACTGGTGCGTGTAGCCGTGGTCCATCAGGACCGCGCCCCGGCTCAGCATGTACTTGAGTGCGCTGACCACCTGCGGGCGCTGGACGAGCGTGACCGTCTGCGGGACACCGTTGTTGTAGGCGCCGTTGGGGTCCGTGTAGACGGGGATCACGTTGATGCCGTAGGGGATGTGCTGCGAGTAGAGGTAGTCGGCCATCGCCCGGAGCTCGGTGGGATCCGAGTCGGGGCTGATGTCCTCCAGGCGCACCACGGCGCGGTGCCGCTCGGCGGTGGCCGGGGCGAGGGCGTCGAAGAGCAGGTCCTCGAAGGCGATGACGCGGTCGCTCTCGGAGACGTAGGCGAAGGGGATCTCACCGATGTAGGTGAGGTTGGACGAGCGGACCGCCCAGCCGAAGGTGTGTCCGTTGGAGCTGTCCAGGCCCTCCGCGAGCCGGGTGACGGCCGGATATCCCGTGCCGGCCAGGACGTTGGGGCGCAGCACGCCGCCGTCCTGCCCGGCGGGGATGGTGCGGGTCAGGGTCTGACCGCGGTACGTCACCTGCGTGACGTTGCCCACCGTGCCGCCGTCCTCGTAGTACGACGTCGTCGGGTCCCAGCCGTACTTCTGCGTGAACTGGGTGTCCCCCACCGCGTTGGCCATGCCCCAGATGTTGGCGCCCATCCAGATCACGGGCTTCGTGCTGGTGGAGGCGTCCTGGTAGAAGGCGGCCGGGATGGCGTCCGGGACGGTGCCGCCGTAGTAGGTCGAGCCGATGTAGATCACCGTGGAGTACGAGTCGATCATCCCGGCGGTGTACTGCTGGACCGGCTTGGCCGTCACCGTGCCGAAGTGGCCGGTCAGGTTGGCCGTGGCCATCGCGTACAGCTCGCCCAGCTGTCCGTAGGGGCCGGCCGTGTCGTAGAGCACGAGGGCGGACGGGTCGGCGGCGGCCGCGGCGTCCGCCGGGGCGAGCAGGGCGGCCGCCTGCTGGGTCACGGCGCTCGCGGTGCGGACCGGGAGGCCGGCCGCGGTCGCGAGGGTGGTTGTGGTCTGCGGTCGGTCGTGGCGGGCCTCGTCGGCCGTGAGCTGGGACTGCGCCCAGCCCTTGAGGTCGACGCGGCTGAGTCCTGATGCGGTGCCGCCGGCCTCGCCGGGGCGGGGCTGCTGCTCCCCGGCCGCCTGGGCGCCGGCGGCCAGGAACGTGCCGCTGAACACGGCGGTGACGAGCAGCAGAGCGACGGACATCCTGGAGGTTCCCCGCCTCCGGGACGAGTTGAAAGGTCTCACGATCTTCCCCCCACTTTGCCAATCATTGGCAAAGGCTTTTGCTGGCAAGAAGGCACTGATTCTTCTGGCGGTGCACGAAGGGTGTCAATGGGCAGAAGGGTGAATTCCCGCCGGACCATCAGACACCGCCGGAAGCCCCCACATGGCCTTTTTCCGGTTTCGCTTCGTAGGCCTCATGGAGGTCTGCTACGTTCACCTTCGCGCGCTGGGGACGCGCATCGAAATGTGGGGGGAAAATGTACGGACGACCCGCCTTGGGGGCACTGCTGCCTCTTGCCGGGGCGATGGCCGCACCAGAAGCAATACCCGGCCTACCTTTGGCCAAAGCGCTACAGGCGATAGCCGGGGCCGGATTCCTGTTCTATTGCCTCACGGCCTGCCTGATACTGCTGGCCCGGGTACATCTGCGTCGGCAGGCGACCAGGATGCGGATGCATACCGGGGGCAGTCGTGATCGTTGAGTTGCTCCTGTGGTCGAGCATCACTCTCATTGTGATGGCCGGCTGTTACAACACGAGCCTATTCCTTCTCTCGCGGCGCAGAATTCGCCGCTCCCGGACCGACCGGAGAGAACGCTTCTACGTATTTCTCATCGCATGCCTGAACGAGGAAAAAGTCCTTTCCGAAAGCCTGGCGCGCATCACCTCGCTGCCCGTCGGGAATTTCATGGCACTGGTGATCGATGACGGCTCGGAAGATCGCACCTATCAGATCGCCCGGGCCGCCGACCCGAACCTCGTTCATGTGCACCGGCGCACACCACCCGACTGCCGCCGGGGCAAGGGTGCCGCACTCAACGACGGGGTGCGGCACCTCAGGGAGTCCGGCCTGCTCGCCGGGTACGACCCGGCGGACGTGGTCCTGTGCGTGGTCGACGCCGACGGGCGGCTCGATCCGCACGTCGTGCAGTCGGTCGACCCCTACTTCGACGACCCTCGTACGGGCGCGGTTCAGGTCTGCGTCCGTATGTACAACCGTCACCAGGGGCTCCTCGCGCGCATGCAGGACATGGAGTTCGTCGTCTACGGCGACGTGTTCCAGAGCGCACGCCGGTTCATAGGCAGCGTGGGCATGGGCGGGAACGGGCAGTTCATGCGGCTGTCGGCGCTCAACACCCTGGACGGGAACGGTCCGTGGAGCGACAGCCTGACCGAGGACCTCGACCTCGGGGTGCGGCTGATCGCCAAGGGCTGGACCAACATGCACTGCACCACCGCCGCGGTGTCCCAGCAGGCCGTGCTCAGTCTGCGGCGCCTGGTCCGGCAGCGATCCCGCTGGTTCCAGGGACATCTGCAGTCCGCCGGTCTCGTCCCGCTCATCCTGCGGGACGTGCCGACCCGGCCCGCGCTGGACATGCTCTACCACCTGTCCAGCCCGGTGCTGATCCTGCTGACCTCGCTGCTGCCCGTCTCCTTCCTGGTCGCCCTGGGCGCCACCGTGGTGGCCTCCGTCCAGGTGGGACACGCGCTCGTGTCGCCCATGTGGCTGCTCGGGCCCTATGTGCTCTCGTTCACGGCCGCCTACACGTACGGCTTCGTGTACTTCAAGCGTGAGCGCCGGCTGGGACTGGTGCGCTGTGTGCTCCTCGCCCACGTCTTCGTCTTCTACGGCTACATCTGGTTCGCCGCCGGCTGGTGGGGGTTCTGGCGGATGCTCACCGGCAAGCAGACCTGGCTGAAGACCGCGCGCACCTGAGGACGTCCGTCCCGCGCTCGCGACGTACCCGCCGCGCCTTCTCTCGTCTCACCTTCTCTCATCGCTCTCATCGCTCTCATCGCACCTTCTCTCTCATCTCTTCTCCGCACCGCTCACGCTCTCGCGCGGTCCTGCGACGACCACGCGTGCCCTAGGGGGGCCTTCCATGTCCACACCTGTCTCAGTCATGCCCGTACGCGCCATGCTCGTCCTCGGCACCCGGCCGGAGGCGATCAAACTGGCGCCGGTGGCGCGGGCGATGGCCGACAGCCCGCAGTTCGAGCCGATCGTCGTCACCACGGGACAGCACCGCGAGATGCTCCACCAGATGCTCGGCCTGCTATGCGTCGATGTACGGATCGCGCTCGACGTGATGCGCAGCCGCCAGCAGTTGTCCGAACTGACCGCCCGTCTGGTCGGCGAGCTCGGCGAGGTCA
This sequence comes from Streptomyces sp. NPDC054794, assembly GCF_053611585.1. Classification (NCBI taxonomy): domain Bacteria; kingdom Bacillati; phylum Actinomycetota; class Actinomycetes; order Kitasatosporales; family Streptomycetaceae; genus Streptomyces; species Streptomyces sp. NPDC054794. The sequence goes on from NZ_JBSHAQ010000005.1 coordinate 32,824, forward strand.
TGCGGGAGCAGCGGCCGGACCTGGTCGTGGTGCAGGGGGACACCACGACCGCGCTGGCCGGCGCGCTGGCCGCGTTCTACGAGAAGATCCCGGTCGCCCATGTCGAGGCCGGGCTGCGCACCGGGGTGATCGACAACCCCTTCCCGGAGGAGCTCAACCGCAGCCTCATCGGCCGCATCGCCCGCTGGCACTTCGCGCCGACCCCGGCCGCGGCCCGGCACCTGACCGAGGAGGGCGTCCCGGTGGAGCAGGTGTTCACCACCGGCAACACCGTGATCGACAACCTGCTGTGGGTGCTGGCCGAGGGCACCGGCACCTCCGCGTTCCGCACCGAAGCCAAACGGATCCTCGTCACCCTGCACCGCCGGGAGAACCAGGGCGAACGGATGCGCGGCATGGGCCGGGCGCTCACCCGGCTCGCGGGGCGCGGGGACGTGGAGATCGTGCTGCCGCTGCACAAGAGCCCGGCCGTGCGGGACGCGCTGCTGCCCGAACTCGACGGCCACGCCGGCATCTCGCTCGTCGAACCGCTCGACTACCTGGACTTCGCGGCCACGCTGGCCGAGTGCGACCTCGTGCTCACCGACTCCGGCGGCATCCAGGAGGAGGCGCCGAGCCTGAGCAAGCCCGCGCTGGTGCTGCGTACGACCACCGAACGCCCGGAGGCGGTCGAGGTGGGCGCCGCCCGGCTGATCGGCACGGATCCGGAGGCCATCGTGACCTGGGCCGAGCGGCTGCTGGACGATCCGGCGGAGTACCGCAGGATGGCCGGCGCGGGCAACCCGTTCGGCGACGGACGGGCCACCACGCGCGTACTCGCCCAACTGGCCGAGGACTTCGCCGCCGATGTGCCGGTCGGCCTCACCGCCTCCGGGCCATACTCGACGGCATGACTCAGACACCCCTGCGCCCCGTCCGCCGGATCCCACTGATCCCGCCGGGGCGCAGGGGCCGCCTGCTCAGTGCCCTGGCCCTGGTCCTCACGCTGACCGCCCTGCTGTCGGTCACCCTCACCCAGTGCCGGGGCGACGACGCGCCGCCTCCCGCGCCCTGGATCGACGGCTCGACACACGGCCGTTGGCTGTCGGTGTTCAACGGCCACGGCACGAACGTGGGCGACGACGACTCCCTGTCGCTGTCCCCCAGGGCCGCGGAGGACCCGGGCACCACGCACGCGGGGCTGGTGGTGAGCATCGCCTCGTACACCGATGTGCGGTACGAGGCCCGGATACGGACGGTGCGGCAGCTGCGGGATCCCGACCCGAACCCGTGGGAGGTGCCGTGGCTGGTGTGGGCGTACACCGATCCGGAGCACTTCTACTACATCACCCTCAAGCCCAACGGCTGGGAGCTGGGCAAGCGGGACCCCGCCTATCCGGGCGGCCAGCGCTTCCTGGCGACGGGGCGCACGAAGTACCCCGTGGGTGACTGGTACACGGTGCGCGTGGAGCAGCAGGGCGCGGTGCTCGCGGTGTCGGTGGACGGGAAGCCGCTGGTGACCTTCACGGACACCGAACGCCCCTACAACCGGGGCCGGGTGGGGGCGTACACCGAGGACGCCACCGTCAAGTTCGAGGGGCTGCGGGCCGGTTCGGGCTGAGGGGTCCGCACATGCGCCGACGCCTGCCCGGTCGTCCGGTCGGGGACAGTGGGGCAGGCGCCGTCGGTGTTCCGTACGCCTTTGTACGGGACGTTGTATGAGGGAACGTCAGGTTCCCGTTGTCGCCGTCAGACCGTCAGTGCGCGGTCCGTCGGGCGGATCGGGGCCGGCAGGTCGCTGGCACCGGTCAGGAAGCGGTCGCAGCCGCGGGCGGCCGAGCGGCCCTCCGCGATGGCCCACACGATGAGCGACTGGCCGCGGCCGGCGTCACCGGCGACGAACACGCCCGGCACGTTGGTCTGGAAGTCGGCGTCGCGGGCGATGTTGCCGCGCTCGTCGAGCTCCAGGCCGAACTGCTCGACCAGGCCGTTCTCCCGGTCGGTGCCGGTGAAGCCCATCGCGAGGGTGACCAGCTGGGCCGGGATCTTGCGCTCCGTGCCCGGCTTCTGGGTCAGCTTGCCGTCGACGAACTCGACCTCGATCAGGTGCAGCCACTGGACGTTGCCGTCCTCGTCGCCCTCGAAGTGCGTGGTCGAGACGGAGTAGACCCGCTCGCCGCCCTCCTCGTGGGCGCTGGTGACCTTGTAGAGCATCGGGAAGGTCGGCCACGGCTGGCTGACGTTGTTCCGCTCGTCGCCCGGGCGGGGCATGATCTCCAGCTGCGTGACGGAGGCCGCGCCCTGACGGTGGGCGGTGCCCACGCAGTCGGCGCCGGTGTCGCCGCCGCCGATGACGACGACGTGCTTGCCCTCGGCCGAGACCGGGGCGGTGACGTAGTCGCCCTCCTGGACCTTGTTGGCCAGCGGCAGGTACTCCATCGCCTGGTAGACGCCCTTGAGCTCGCGGCCGGGGACCGGCAGGTCACGGGCGGTCGTGGCACCGGCGGCGATGACGACCGCGTCGTACCGCTTCTTGAGGTCGGTCGCCTTGAGGTCGCGGCCGATCTCGATGCCGGTACGGAAGCGGGTGCCCTCCGCGCGCATCTGCTCGATGCGGCGGTTGATGTGCCGCTTCTCCATCTTGAACTCGGGGATGCCATACCGCAGGAGGCCGCCGACGCGGTCCGCGCGCTCGTAGACGGCGACGGTGTGGCCCGCCCGGGTCAGCTGCTGGGCGGCGGCCAGGCCCGCCGGGCCCGAGCCGATGACCGCGACCGTCTTGCCGGACAGGCGCTCGGGCGCCTGCGGGGCGACGTCCCCGGTCTCCCACGCCTGGTCGATGATCGAGACCTCGACGTTCTTGATGGTGACGGCGGGCTGGTTGATGCCGAGCACGCACGCCGACTCGCAGGGGGCCGGGCAGAGGCGACCGGTGAACTCCGGGAAGTTGTTGGTCGCGTGCAGGCGCTCGGAGGCGGCCGCCCAGTCCTCGCGGTAGGCGTAGTCGTTCCACTCGGGGATCAGGTTCCCCAGCGGACAGCCGTTGTGGCAGAACGGGATGCCGCAGTCCATGCACCGGCTGGCCTGCTTGCTGATGATCGGCAGCAGGGATCCGGCGACGTAGACCTCGTTCCAGTCCTTGAGGCGCTCGCTGACGGGACGGGTCTGCGCGACCTCACGGCCGTGGTTCAGGAAGCCCTTCGGGTCAGCCATTGATCGCCGCCTCCATCATCTTCTCGTGGGTCTCGGTCTCGGAGAGACCGGCTCGCTCGGCGGCGTCCTTGGCGGCGAGCACTGCCTTGTACGTGCTGGGGATGATCTTGCTGAAGCGCTGCACGGCGGTGTCCCACTCGGCGAGCAGCTTCTCGGCGACGGTGGAGCCCGTCTCCTCCTGGTGCCGGCGCACCACGTCGTGCAGCCACTGCCGGTCGGCGTCGTCGAGCGCCTCGACGCACTCCAGGTTGCCGACGTTGACGTTGTCGCGGTTCAGGTCGATGACATAGGCGACGCCACCGGACATGCCGGCCGCGAAGTTGCGGCCCGTCTCGCCGAGGACCACCGCGTGACCGCCGGTCATGTACTCGCAGCCGTGGTCGCCCACGCCCTCGGAGACCACCGTCGCACCGGAGTTGCGGACGCAGAACCGCTCGCCAGTGCGGCCGCGCAGGAACAGCTCACCGCCGGTCGCGCCGTACGCGATGGTGTTGCCCGCGATCGTCGAGTACTCGGCGAGGTGGTCGGCGGCCCGGTCCGGGCGGACGATCACACGGCCGCCGGACAGGCCCTTGCCGACGTAGTCGTTGGCGTCGCCCTCCAGGCGCAGCGTGACGCCGCGCGGCAGGAAGGCGCCGAAGGACTGGCCGGCCGAGCCCGTGAAGGTGATGTCGACGGTGTCGTCGGGCAGACCCGCGCCGCCGAACTTCTTCGTCACCTCGTGGCCGAGCATGGTGCCGACCGTGCGGTTGATGTTGCGGATCGCGACCTGGGCGCGCACCGGCTGGGCGTCGGTCGCCGAGTCGGCGGCCAGGGCGTCGGCGGCGAGCTTGATCAGCTCGTTGTCCAGCGCCTTCTCCAGACCGTGGTCCTGCTCGACGATCCGGTGGCGGACCGCGCCGTCGGGCAGCTCGGGCACGTGGAACAGCGGCTCCAGGTCCAGGCCCTGCGCCTTCCAGTGGTCGACGGCCCGGGTGACGTCGAGCGCCTCGGCGTGGCCGACGGCCTCCTCGATGGAGCGGAAGCCCAGCTCGGCGAGGATCTCGCGGACCTCCTCGGCGATGAACTGGAAGAAGTTCACCACGTACTCGGCCTTGCCGGTGAAGCGGTCGCGCAGCACCGGGTTCTGGGTGGCGACGCCGACCGGGCAGGTGTCCAGGTGGCAGACGCGCATCATGATGCAGCCGGAGACGACGAGCGGCGCGGTCGCGAAACCGAACTCCTCGGCGCCGAGCAGCGCGGCGATGACGACGTCACGGCCGGTCTTCAGCTGGCCGTCGGTCTGCACGACGATGCGGTCGCGCAGGCCGTTGAGCAGCAGCGTCTGCTGGGTCTCGGCGAGGCCGAGCTCCCAGGGACCGCCGGCGTGCTTGAGCGAGGTCAGCGGGGACGCACCGGTGCCGCCGTCGTGACCGGAGATCAGGACCACGTCCGCGTGCGCCTTGGACACACCGGCCGCGACCGTGCCGACGCCGACCTCGGAGACCAGCTTCACGTGAATCCGCGCCCGCGGGTTCGCGTTCTTCAGGTCGTGGATCAGCTGCGCCAGGTCCTCGATCGAGTAGATGTCGTGGTGCGGCGGCGGGGAGATCAGGCCGACGCCCGGGGTCGAGTGCCGGGTCTTGGCCACCCACGGGTAGACCTTGTGGCCGGGCAGCTGGCCGCCCTCGCCGGGCTTGGCGCCCTGGGCCATCTTGATCTGGATGTCGTCCGCGTTGACCAGGTACTCGGAGGTCACACCGAAGCGGCCGGAGGCGACCTGCTTGATGCTGGACCGGCGCGCCGGGTCGTACAGACGCTCCGGGTCCTCGCCGCCCTCACCGGTGTTGGACTTGCCGCCCAGCTGGTTCATGGCGATGGCGAGGGTCTCGTGCGCCTCCTTGGAGATGGAGCCGTACGACATGGCGCCGGTGGAGAAGCGCTTGACGATCTCGCTCGCCGGCTCGACCTCGTCGATGGAGATCGGCTGCCGGTCGGACGTGAAGCCGAACAGGCCGCGCAGCGTCATCAGGCGCTCGGACTGCTCGTTCACGCGGTCCGTGTACTTCTTGAAGATGTCGTAGCGGCCGGTGCGCGTGGAGTGCTGGAGGCGGAAGACCGTCTCCGGGTCGAACAGGTGCGGCTCGCCCTCGCGGCGCCACTGGTACTCGCCGCCGATCTCCAGCGCACGGTGCGCGGGAGCGATGCCGGAGGCCGGGTAGGCCTTGGCGTGGCGGGCGGCGACCTCCTTGGCGACGACGTCGATGCCGACGCCGCCGATCTTGGTGGCCGTGCCGTTGAAGTACTTCTCCACGAAGCCCTCGTCCAGGCCGACGGCCTCGAAGACCTGGGCGCCGCGGTAGGAGGCGACGGTCGAGATGCCCATCTTGGACATGACCTTCAGGACGCCCTTGCCGAGGGCGTAGATCAGGTTGCGGATGGCCTTCTCGGCCTCCATGCCCGGCAGGAAGGTGCCCGCGCGGACCAGGTCCTCGACGGACTCCATGGCCAGGTACGGGTTGACCGCGGCGGCGCCGAAGCCGATGAGCAGGGCGACGTGGTGGACCTCGCGGACGTCGCCGGCCTCGACCAGCAGGCCCACGTGGGTGCGCTGCTTGGTGCGGATGAGGTGGTGGTGGACGGCCGAGGTGAGCAGCAGCGAGGGGATCGGCGCGTGCTCGGCGTCCGAGTGGCGGTCCGACAGGACGATCAGGCGGGCGCCGTTCTCTATGGCGGCGTCGGCCTCGGCGCAGATCTCGGCGATGCGCGCGGCGAGGGCGTCACCGCCGCCGCTCACCCGGTACAGGCCCGAGAGGGTCGCGGCCTTGAAGCCGGGCATGTCGCCGTCGGCGTTGATGTGGATGAGCTTGGCCAGCTCGTCGTTGTCGATGACCGGGAAGGGCAGGGTCACGCTGCGACAGGAGGCCGCGTTCGGCTCCAGGAGGTTGCCCTCCGGGCCGAGCGAGGAGCGCAGCGAGGTGACGAGCTCCTCGCGGATGGCGTCCAGCGGCGGGTTGGTGACCTGCGCGAACAGCTGGGTGAAGTAGTCGAAGAGCAGCCGCGGGCGCTCGGAGAGGGCCGCGATCGGGGAGTCCGTGCCCATCGAACCGATCGGCTCGGCGCCGGCCTTGGCCATGGGCGCCAGGATGACGCGCAGCTCCTCCTCGGTGTAACCGAAGGTCTGCTGGCGGCGGGTGACCGAGGCGTGGGTGTGGACGATGTGCTCGCGCTCGGGCAGGTCGCCCAGCTCGATCTCGCCGGCCTCCAGCCACTCGGCGTAGGGCTGCTCGGCGGCGAGGGTCGCCTTGATCTCGTCGTCCTCGATGATGCGGTGCTCGGCGGTGTCGACGAGGAACATCTTGCCGGGCTGCAGGCGGCCCTTGCGGACGACCTTGGCCGGGTCGATGTCCAGGACGCCGACCTCGGAGCCGAGGACCACGAGGCCTTCGTCGGTGACCCAGTAGCGGCCGGGGCGCAGACCGTTGCGGTCGAGCACGGCGCCGACCTGGGTGCCGTCGGTGAAGGTAACGCAGGCGGGGCCGTCCCAGGGCTCCATCATCGTGGAGTGGAACTGGTAGAAGGCGCGCCGGGCCGGGTCCATGGAGTCGTGGTTCTCCCACGCCTCCGGGATCATCATCAGCACCGAGTGCGGCAGCGAGCGGCCGCCCAGGTGCAGCAGCTCCAGCACCTCGTCGAAGGAGGCGGAGTCGGAGGCGTCCGGCGTACAGACCGGGAAGACGCGGTCCAGGTTCCGGTCACCGAAGAGGTCGGAGACCAGCTGCGACTCACGGGCGCGCATCCAGTTGCGGTTGCCTTTGACGGTGTTGATCTCACCGTTGTGCGCGACGAAGCGGTAGGGGTGCGCGAGCGGCCACGACGGGAAGGTGTTCGTGGAGAAGCGCGAGTGGACGAGCGCGACGGCCGAGGCGAAGCGGCGGTCGGACAGGTCCGGGAAGAAGGGCTCCAGCTGGCCGGTGGTCAGCATGCCCTTGTAGACGATGGTGCGGGCCGAGAGGGACGGGAAGTAGACACCGGCCTCGCGCTCGGCGCGCTTGCGCAGGACGAACGCCTTGCGGTCCAGCGCGATGCCCTCGCTGGCGCCGTCGGCGACGAAGACCTGCCGGAAGGTCGGCATGGTCGAACGGGCGGTGGCGCCCAGCAGCTCGGGAGCGACCGGGACCTCGCGCCAGCCGAGGACGGTGAGGCCCTCCTCGGCCGCGATCGTCTCGATCTTCGAGACGGAGTCCTCGGTGTCCTCCTCCGGGAGGAAGGCGATACCGACGGCGTAGGAGCCCGCCGCGGGGAGGTCGAAGCCGGCCACCTCGCGGAAGAAGGTGTCCGGGACCTGCGAGAGGATGCCCGCGCCGTCGCCGGAGTCGGGCTCGGAGCCGGTGGCGCCGCGGTGCTCCAGGTTGCGCAGAACCGTGAGGGCCTGTTCGACCAGCGCGTGGCTCGCCTCACCGGTCAGGGTGGCCACGAATCCGACGCCACAGGCGTCGTGTTCATTGCGGGGGTCGTACATACCCTGCGCAGCAGGGCGAGCATCCATGAACGACCAGTTCTGGCCATTCGCGGAATGCTGGGACGGCTGGCGCGGCGTACGCATCGGCTCTCCCGTCGTCGTCATGTGGCATGTGGCAAGTGCCGAGGGACGACGTTGGCCCTCTGCTGTGTGGCTAAATTTCGTGCAGGTTACATGATGGAGCGATGCTCGGGAACCGGATACTCCGTTCCAACATGCGGACGCCGCCGGGTCGCGGCAGGGTGCCGTGGGTGACGGCAGGGTGCCGCACGCGGGCGGCTGAAAGTGTGTGGGGACCGAGCCGGACAAGATCGATCAGATCGGCACCGGTTGGCCCGCGAGGGGGGCGGGAGGAGCGTGTCGCCCATCCCGCGGGTGCACGGCAGGCCTCATTGCCCGCAGCGCTTACGGCTCATGCCCCGTGGTTAAGCGTTTGAAACCAGCGAGTAACGGCTACTTATACGGCCCAACGCATAGGTAGCATCGAGATCATCCTACGGCCGTTCCGAACAAGCTGCCCAGGGCGTACGTCACACCGGCCGCGGCACCGCCGAGCGCGAGCTGCCGAAGACCGCTGAACCACCAGGTGCGCGCCGTCACCTTGGCCACCACGGCACCACAGCCGAACAGCCCGGCGAGCGCGAGCAGCACGGCGGGCCACAGCGCGGCCGCGCCCAGCAGGTACGGCAGTACGGGCAGCAGGGCGCCCAGCGCGAAGGAGCCGAACGACGACACGGCCGCGACCAGCGGGGACGGCAGGTCACCGGGGTCGATGCCGAGTTCCTCGCGGGCGTGTATCTCCAGGGCCTGCTCGGGGTCCCGGGACAGCTGCCGGGCCACCTCGCGGGCCAGCGCGGGCTCCACGCCCCGGGCCTCGTACAGCGCGGCGAGCTCCGCCTCCTCGTCCTGCGGGTGCTTGCGCAGCTCGCGCCGCTCCACGTCCAGCTCGGCCTCGACGAGTTCGCGCTGCGAGGCGACGGAGGTGTACTCACCGGCGGCCATGGAGAAGGCACCCGCCGCGAGGCCGGCGAGCCCGGTGATCACAATGGTCTGGTGACCGACGGCGCCGCCCGCGACGCCGGTCATCAGGGCGAGGTTGGAGACCAGGCCGTCCATCGCGCCGAAGACGGCGGGGCGCAGCCAGCCGCCGTTCACGTCACGGTGCGTGTGGTTGTCGCGGTGCGCCTCGTGCAGCGCGGCCTCGGTGTCGATGATGGCCACAGGGATCCCCCAGGAATGCTTAGGCAAAGCTAACTTTTGGACGTGTTCTACTTTTCGACAACACTGAACGTACGCTCCGAAATTCCTTCGCGCCAGCAAGGAAAGGCTGGGCTAACCTGCGGTTTTACCTGGCTTTGCTCATCCGAGTAGAGGACTGCACACATGTCGACCGGGTGACGCTGCGGGCCGACAGGCTCTCCGGCGGCGCTCCCGTGGGACACATCCCCGTATGGCATCGATCGCCGGCATTCCGTCGGTCCCGGCACCCGGGGACGCCGCCGAACTCCGTGAACGGGCGCGTGGCGCGCTGCTCGGACTGGCCGTCGGGGACGCGCTCGGGGCACCCGCCGAGAACCTGAGACCGTCCGAGATCCGGGCCCGCTGGGGCCGCATCACCGGGTACGTCGCCGAGAAGCCGTCCGGCACCGACGACACCGAGTACGCGATCTTCTCCGGGCTGCTGCTGGCCCGGCACGGCTCGGCGCTGACACCGGGCCATGTCGAGGCGGCCTGGCACCAGTGGATCGCCGACCGGGAGGAGGGCCCCTTCCGGGGCGCGGGCTTCAGCGAGCGCGGCACGCTGGAGAACCTGCGCCGGGGTCTCGCGGCGCCCATCTCGGCCCAGCACCGGCACGCCTGGAGCGACGGGCTGGCCATGCGCGCGGCCCCCTTCGGGGTGTTCGCGGCGGGCCGCCCCGCCGAGGCGGCCCGGCTGGTGGCCATCGACGGCTCGGTCAGCCACGACGGCGAGGGCATCTACGGCGGCCAGGCGGTCGCGGCCGGGGTGGCGGCGGCGATGGCGGGCGCTCCGCCCAGCGTGGTCGTCGCCTCCGCGCTTGCGGTGGTCCCCGACGACTCCTGGACGGCCCGCTCGCTGCGCCGGGCGGTGGCGGTGGCCCATCGGGGCGAGCGGGCGGTCCGCTCCGCCGTCGTGATCGGCGGCTACCCCTGGACCGACCTCGCGCCCGAGGCGGTGGCGCTCGCCTTCGGCGCGTACGCGGCCTGCGACGGCGACTTCCGGCAGGCCGTCCTCACGGCGGTGAACATGGGCCGCGACGCCGACACCACGGCCGCGGTGGCCGGCGCCCTGGCCGGCGCCACCCAGGGCATCACGGCGATCCCTCCCGACTGGGCCGCCGCCATCGGCCCGGCCCGCGGCACCTGCCTCCCCTCCATGTCCGGCCACCACGTCCTGGACGTGGCCGAACTCCTGGTACCGGGAGAGGGCGGCAAATGGGGAGCGGACGTGGTGCACCCGGCCTTCCTCCCCACGGCGACACGGGGCCCGGCCTGGGAGAGGGCGGGGGCGGGTACGGCCGAGGGGAACACCGTGTCCAGCGGGGGACGGGAGTCGGTGCCGGATCCGGGGCGGGAGTGCGTTCCGGATGCCGTGCGGGATCCCTCTCCCGGCAAGCGGAGTGGGGGGCCGCGGGCGGGGCGTCGTGGGGCCGGGGCTCAGTCGGGTGAGTCGGGGGGTGGGTGGGTGAAGGTTCGGGGGGTCAGGGGGCGGAGTCCCCTGGTGGCTCCTGCCGTGTCCGGTGACATCGACGACGAGGTGCAGCCATGACCCGCCCCATCGAAACCTGGCGTATCGCGGCAGCCGGTCCTGCCGAAGCCGTCGGCAGCGAAACCTGCCGTGCGGAGACCCACCGGACAAAGACCCGCCCGGCAGAGACCGGCCGTGCAGACACCCGCCCCACGGACACCCACCCTGCAGACACCCGCCCCACGGCGAGCCGTCGCGTCGAAGGACTACTCCTCGGGCTCGCCGCGGGCGACGCCGCCGGGTGGCCCGCCGGGCGGCACCGGGCCGCGCGGATGCCGGAGTGGACGCGCAGGCTGACCCGCGAGCTGGACACCTTCGCCGAGCAGAACGCGACGACCACCCTGCCCGTCCCTATCGCCCTCAACCAGCCCCCGGAGCCGCTGCGCCTCGGCCCCTCCGACGACGCCGAGTGGGCGGTGTTCGCCGCGGAGGCGGTCCTGCGCGCCGGTGACGACACCGTGCTCGGAGACCTGAGCCGGGGGCGCCGGACGCGCGCCGCCATCGACCTCACCTGGAGCGCCGTGGCCTCCGAGGTCGCCGCCGCGGCCGAACGCGCCCCCGAGGTCGAGTCCGCGGTCCTGCCCCTGCGCGCCCGCATCTCCGTCCGCGCCGGACTCGGCAACCTCGCCACCGGCCTGCGCCCGCCCGCCACCGGCCACGACAACCCGCACTACTTCGACGACGCGGCCTGCGTCAGGGCCTGCGTCCTGGCCGTCGCCCACCCCGGCGACCCCCGCCGCGCCGCCGAACTGGCCGAGTTCGACGCCCGCTACACCCAGGACGGCGACGGCGTGCACGGCGCCAGAGCCATGGCGGCGGCCCTCTCGCTCGCCCTGGCCGGAACGGACGTCGGCGCCTGCGTCACGGCCGCGCTCGCCGAGCTGCCCGAGGAGACCGAGATCGGCCGCAACGCCCGCCGCGCGCTCCAGCTCGCGCACGCCGCCGAGAGCTCCTTCGCCCTCATCCCCCTCCTCGAACACGAGATCGTCGACCACGTCTACAGCTACGGCATCGCCGCCGCCGAAACCGTCCCCGTCGCCCTCGCCCTGGCCACCGCGGCAGGCGGCCGCATCGCCGAGGCCGTGCCCGCCGCCGCCTGCCTGTCCCGGGTCGCCGACTCCGCCCCCGCCCTCGCGGGCGCCCTCACCGGAGCGCTCGGCGGCGGCGCCTCCATCCCGTCCGCCTGGCGGGACGCCTGCCGCACCCTCTCCGGCTGCACACTCCCCCGTCTCACCGGCACCGACCTGGTGGAACTCGCCGAACTCCTGGAAGCCACACAACCGGCCCGACCAGGAGGATGATTCGGGGCATGACGCCCAAAGCACAAGAAAAAAGCGGCGCCGGCCTGGACGAACGGATCACCGGAGCACTCGTCGGAGCGGCCGTCGGCGACGCCCTCGGCGGCCCCGTCGAGGGCTACTCCCCCGACCAGATCCTGGAACGCCACGGGGGTCGTGTCACCGGGATCGTCGGCCCCTGGAACGGCGACGCCTGGCGCACGGCCCGCCCCATCGCCCCGTACCACAAGGGCGACGGCCACGTCACCGACGACACCCTGATGACCCACGCGCTGGTCCGGGTGTACGCGCGGGTCCGCGACCACCTCGACGCCTACGCGATCGCCGACCACCTGGTCCCGGACCTGATGACGAACCCACGCTGGATCCCGGAACTTCAGGCCGAGGCACTCCCGTTGCAGCGGATCTTCCTCGCCGAGAAGTGGCTGGTGGCGCGGCTGGCGTACGGTCACCTGGACCCCCGCGAGGCCGGCACCGGCAACATCGTCAACTGCGGCGCGGCGATGTACATGGCCCCCGTCGGCCTGGTCAACGCGGCCAACCCGGCGGGCGCGTACGCCGAGGCGCTGGACGTCGCGGGCGCGCACCAGTCGTCGTACGGCCGTGAGGCGGCGGGCGTCTTCGCGGCGGCGGTCGCGGCGGCGACGACGCCGGACGCGACGCCGGACTCGGTGGTGGCCGCGTGTCTGTCCCTGGCGAAGGACGGGACCCGGTCGGCCATCGAGCGGGTCTGCGAAGTGGCCGCCGGATACACCGAGTTCGAGTCGGCGCTCGCGCCGCTGCGCGAGGCGGTGGCCCCCTACGACACGGTCGGCCCCGACTACCGCGCCCCCTCCCTGGCCGCCCGCCGCCCCTCCCGCCTGCACGCGATCGAGGAACTCCCCGTCGCTCTCGGCATGTTGCTCGTCTCCGGCGGCGACTACCGCCGGGCGGTCCTCGGGGCGGTCAACTACGGCCGGGACTGCGACTCGACCGCGACGATGGCCGGGGCTCTGGCGGGCGCCCTGGGCTCCCCGGTCCCGGAGGACTGGTCGAAGACGGTGGCCGAGGCGAGCCGCCTGGATCTGTGGGAGCCCGCGCGCGTCCTCACCGAGGTCACTCGGGAGGTCTTCGAGCGGGACGTACGGCGGCGGCGCACGCACGAGCGGGCCGTCGAGCGGCTCGGGGGTCCCGCATGCTCCGCCTGACGTGGGTCCAGCCGGAGGACCTCGTGGGCCACGAACTGCGCCAGGCCCGCCAGGACGGCCGCGAGCCCTCGGCGATCGCGGCGCGCTGGCGGGCGGCGGGCGGCGAGGAGGCTCCGGAGCGGGCGGGAGCCTCGGCGCGGCGGGCGTCACCCTATCTGCGGCTGCTGGCGGAGGACCTGCTGGACGAACTGGTCGACCTGCCCGGCACGTTGTCCGAGCGGGAGCCGACGAGCCTGGCGCGGATCAAGGCGCTGTGTCCGGACTGGCCGGAGGCGGCCGCCGTCCGTGAGGTCCCCGGCCCCCGCGCCCTCGAAGCCGCCTGGCTCGGCCGGGCGGCCGGCTGTCTGCTGGGCAAACCGGTTGAGAAACTCCCGCTGGACGGCATCCGCGCGCTCGCCCGCGCCGCCGGGAACTGGCCCCTGACCACCTGGTTCACCGCCCGCGGCGTTCCCGGGGAGCTCCTCGCGGCCCACCCCTGGAACCGCCGCTCGGCGGCCACCTCCCTCGCCGAGAACATCGACGGCATGCCGGAGGACGACGACCTCAACTACCCCCTGCTCAACCTCCTCCTGCTCGGCCGCCACGGCCGGCACTTCACCACCACCGACGTGGCCGCGCTCTGGCTCGACGAGCTCCCGGCGGGCCGCGCCTTCACCGCCGAGCGCATCGCCTACCGCAACCTCCTCACCGGCATCGAGCCCCCGCGCACCGCCCGCCACCGCAACCCCTTCCGGGAATGGATCGGCGCCCTGATCCGCGCGGACGTGCACGGCTGGACCAACCCGGGCGACCCGGCGGCCGCCGCCGAACAGGCGCACCGCGACGCCACGCTCACCCACACCGCGAACGGCGTCTACGCGGCGATGTTCGTCGCGGCCACCATCGCCGTCGCGGCCACCGGCACCCAGGACGTGCACGCCTGCCTGCGCACCGGCCGCACGGTGATCCCGCCCCGCTCACGCCTGGCCGCGGCCGTCGACCACGCCGTCGAACTGGCCCGGGCCCACGAGGACTTCGACGACGTGGTGGACGCGCTGCACGCCCGCCACTCCCCCACCCACCACTGGGTCCACGCCGTCCCCAACACCGCCCTGATCGCCGCCGCCCTCACCCACGCGGACGGCGACTTCACCGGGTCCGTCTGCCGTGCGGTGTCGGGCGGCTGGGACACCGACTCCAACGGCGCCACGGCGGGCAGCGTCGCCGGCCTCCTCGCCGGGTCGCCCGCCGCCCTGCCCGACCGCTGGACCACCCCGTTGAAGAACCGGCTGGCCACCTCCGTCGCCGACTTCGACGGCACCGGCTTCGACACCCTCGCCCACCTCACGCACCTGGAGGCGACCCGCCCATGACCCATATCGCCGTACTCGGCAGCTTGAACATGGACCTCGTCGCGTACGTCGAGAGGGCTCCGCAGCGCGGGGAGACCGTGACGGGACGGGAGTTCCGTACGGTCCCCGGCGGCAAGGGCGCCAACCAGGCGATCGCCGCGGCCCGGGCGGGCGCGACGGTCTCGATGATCGGCGCGGTCGGCAACGACGCCTACGGCGTCCGGCTGCGCGACACCCTGGAGCACTCCGGCGTGGACACCGACTCGCTGCGCACGGTGCCGGGCCCCTCGGGCACCGCGCACATCGTCGTGGACGACGAGGGCGGCAACTCGATCGTGGTGATCCCCGGCGCGAACGGCACCGTGGACCACCTCTCCCCCGGCGACGAGGGCGTGATCGCCTCCGCCGACATGCTGCTCCTGCAACTGGAGATCCCCATGGCCGCGGTCGTCGCGGGCGCGGAGGCCGCGCGCCGGCACGGCGTCCGTACGGTCCTCACGCCCTCCCCCGCCCGTCCGCTGCCGCCCGAACTCCTCGCCGTCACGGACCTGTTGGTCCCGAACGAGCACGAGGCCGCGGCCCTCAGCGGCGCCCTCGACCCGCGCGAGGCGGCGGCCGTCCTGCTCGTCCAGGTGCCGGAGGTGGTCGTCACCCTCGGCCCGACCGGCAGCCTCTATCTGGCCCGGGGCACCGAACCGCTCGTCTGCCCGGCGCCGCAGGTGGACGCCGTGGACTCGACGGGCGCGGGCGACACCTTCGCCGGCGCGCTCGCGGTGGCGCTCGCCGAGGAGCGGCCGATCCGGGAGGCGCTGCACTGGGCGGCCGCGGCGGCCGCCATCTCCGTACAGCGGGAGGGGGCGTCGGTGTCGATGCCGTACCGCCCGGAGATCGAGGCGCTGTACACCGCATGAGCACCCCACAGCCCCTCAGCGGCCTGCGCGTCCTGGATCTCGCCACGCTCTTCGCCGGTCCCCTCTCGGCCACCCTGCTCGGCGACTTCGGCGCCGAGGTGATCAAGGTCGAGCATCCGGCCAAGCCCGACCCGTCCCGCGGCCACGGCCCCTCGAAGCACGGCATCGGCCTGTGGTGGAAGCTGCTCGGCCGCAACAAGCGCACCATCACCCTCGACCTGTCCAAGCCCGGCGGCCGCGCCACCCTGCTGCGGCTGGCCGCCACCGCCGACGTGATCGTCGAGAACTTCCGGCCCGGCACCCTGGAGAAGTGGGACCTGGGCTGGGCGGAACTGTCCGCCGCCAACCCGCGGCTGATCCTGACCCGGGTCACCGCCTTCGGTCAGTTCGGCCCGTACGCGCACCGCCCCGGCTTCGGCACCCTGGCCGAGGCGATGAGCGGCTTCGCGGCGATCACCGGGGAGCCGGACGCGCCTCCCACGCTGCCGCCCTTCGGGCTCGCCGACTCCATCGCGGGCCTGGCCACGGCCTACGCGGTGATGACGGCGCTCGCCGCCCGGGAGCGCACCGGCGAGGGACAGGTCGTCGACATGGCGATCATCGAGCCGATCCTGACGGTCCTCGGCCCGCAGCCGACCTGGTACGACCAGCTCGGTTACGTGCAGGAGCGCACCGGCAACCGGTCCGCCAACAACGCCCCGCGCAACACCTACCGCACGGCGGACGGCACCTGGGTCGCCGTGTCCACGTCCGCGCAGTCGATCGCCGAGCGCGTGATGCACCTGGTCGGCCGCCCCGAGCTGACCGAGGAGCCGTGGTTCGCGACGGGTGCCGAGAGGGCCGCGCACGCCGACGTCCTCGACGAGGCGGTCGGCGGCTGGATCGCCACCCGCACCCGCGACGAGGTCCTCGCGGCCTTCGAGAAGGCGGAGGCGGCCGTGGCCCCCGTCCAGGACGTACGGGACGTGCTCACGGACCCGCAGTACCAGGCCCTCGACACCGTCACCGCCGTCGACGACCCCGAGCTGGGCCGACTGCGCATGCAGAACGTCCTCTTCCGGCTGTCCGCCACGCCCGGCGCGATCCGCTGGGCGGGCCGCCCGCACGGCGCGGACACCGAGGCCGTCCTGACCGAGCTGGGCCTGACGCCGGCGGACCTCGCCGCCCTGCGCGCGGAGGGCGCCCTGTGATCCCCTTCCCGCTGACCTGGCTGTACGTCCCCGGCGACCGCCCGCACGTGGTCGCCAAGGCGTTGGCCTGCGGTGCGGACGTCGTGGTGATCGACCTGGAGGACGCGGTCGCCCCCGACCGCAAGGCGTACGCCCGCGCGGCGACGGCGGAACTGCTGGCCGAGCGGCAGCCGGCCCGGGTCCATGTCCGGGTCAATGCCCTGGACGGGCCGTGGGCGGCGGACGATCTGCTGGCCATGGCCGCGCTGCCGGGCGTGTCCGGGCTGCGGCTGCCCAAGGTGACGGCCGCAGCCGAGGTGGTGCGCGTCGCGGAGAGCACCGGGCTCCCGCTGTACGCGCTCCTCGAATCGGCCCTGGGCATCGAGCACGCCTACGCCATCGCCTCCGCGCACGCGGCCCTGCGGGGCATCTCCCTCGGCGAGGCGGACCTGCGGGCCGACCTGGGCGTACGGGAGGAGGCCGGCCTGGACTGGTGCCGCTCGCGGGTCGTGGTGGCCGCGCGGGCGGCCGGGCTCGCCCCGCCGCCGCAGTCCGTCCACCCCGACATCCGCGACCTGGAGGGCCTCGCCGCCTCCTGCGCCCGCGGCCGCGCCCTCGGCTTCCTCGGCCGCGCCGCCATCCACCCCCGGCAGCTCCCGACCATCGAGCGGGCCTACCTCCCCACGGAACAGGAGATCGAACAGGCTGAGACGATCATCAAGGCGGCGACGACGGAACTGGGCGCCCAGGCCCTGCCGGACGGACGCTTCATCGACGCGGCGGTGGTGGCGGCGGCCCAGCGGACCCTGTCCCTGACCCGCCGCGACTGAGCCTCCCGGCCCCGCGGCCCCGTACAGGGCCAGGACATACGGCGAGGGCGCCCGGAACACACCGGGCGCCCTCGCCGTCGTACGGGAGCCGGCGGTCAGCTCTTCTTGCTCGCCGAGCCGGCCTCGTCCTTCGCCTCGGCGGCGTCCGCGGCGTCCCCGTCGGCTTCCGGGTCGGATCCCGCGTCGGATGCCGTGTCGGCTTCGGCCGCGGGCTCGTCCGTGGCGTCCTGCGGCTCCGGCGCGGTGTCGTCCCCGTACCCGGTCACCGCCTCGCCGTCGGCGGCACCCGGCTCGACCACGGCCTCACGGCCCGGCCGCTTCTTCGACGACACCACGATGTAGGTCACCGCGAGCAGGAACACGATGATCGCGGTCCAGTCGTTGAGGCGGAGGCCCAGGATGTGGTGGGCGTCGTCGACGCGCATGTACTCGATCCAGCCGCGGCCCACGCAGTACGCGGCGACGTACAGGGCGAACGCCCGGCCGTGGCCCAGCTTGAAGCGGCGGTCGGCCCAGATCACCAGGAAGCCGACGCCGACGCACCACAGGGACTCGTAGAGGAAGGTCGGGTGGTAGTAGCCCGGCACCCGGCCGCCCTCGGAGGAGGTGATGTGCAGCGCCCAGGGAACGTGCGTCTCGCGCCCGTACAGCTCCTGGTTGAACCAGTTGCCCCAGCGGCCGATGGCCTGCGCGAAGGCGATGCCGGGCGCGATGGCGTCGGCGTACGCGGGCAGCGGGATGCCCCGGCGCCGGCAGCCGATCCAGGCGCCCACCGCGCCGAGCGCGATCGCGCCCCAGATACCGAGGCCGCCCTCCCACACCTTGAAGGCGTCGACCCAGTCACGGCCCTCGCTGAAATACAGCTCGTAGTCCGTGATGACGTGGTAGAGCCGGCCGCCGACCAGGCCGAAGGGCACGGCCCAGACCGCGATGTCCGCGACCGTGCCGGCCCGGCCACCGCGCGCGATCCAGCGCTTGTTGCCGAGCCAGACGGCGACGAAGACACCGATGATGATGCAGAAGGCGTAGCCGCGCAGCGGAATCGGGCCGAGGTGCAGGACCCCGCGCGACGGGCTGGGAATGTAGGCAAGTTCCATGGCAAGGTCGACGCTACCGTGCCGGGCCGGACAGACGGCAAGCAGCCCGGCAACGGGTCCATAACGGGAACGTGAGATTCACTTACCCCTGGGCGGCCTGCTCGACCAATTGCTTCAGCTTCGCCGGGGTCAGCTCCCGGTAGACATCCTTCCCGTTCAGCAGCACCGTCGGCGTGCTGCTGAAGCCGCCGGTCCGGAAGGCCGCCTGGGACTTGTCGACCCAGCTGTCGTGCTTGCCGTCGTTGACACAGCCGCGGAAGGCCGGGGTGTCCAGGCCCGGGACCTTGCCCGCCAGCTCGATCAGCTTGGCATTGTCCGCGAAGGCGTCGTCCGTCTCCTTGGGCTGGTTCGCGTACAGCACGTCGTGGAAGTCGCGGAACTTTCCGGCGTCCTGGGCGCAGGCCGCGGCGTTCGCCGCGCGGAGGGAGCCGGTGCCGCCGAGATTGCCGTCGATGAGCCGGACCAGGTGGTACTCCACTCTGAGCTTGCCGGCGTCGGTCAGCTCGTGCAGCGTCGGGCGGTACGCCGTCTCGAAGGCCTGGCAGGCCGGACAGCGGAAGTCCTCCCACACGGTGAGCGTCGACTTGGCGCCGTCCTCGCCGACCGGGATCGCGAGGCCGTCCTTGCCCTGCGCGCCCGAGGGCGCCACGGCGGGGCCCGAGCCGCTCTTCTTCCCCGCGTTCGCGGCGATCACGCCGATCACCGCCGCGAGGCCCAGGACGCAGATGACGCTCGCGCCCACGATCAGCGTGCGCCGACGCCTCTCCGCGGCCTTCTGCTTCTCGCGCTCGACCGCCAGCCGCTCCCGGGCGGTGCGCTTTTCGTCACGGTTCTTCTCGCTCACACCCCCAGAACGAACCGGGGAGGCGCAGCGCGCCTCCCCGGTCCCAGGTCCACTCGTTCGAGTGACCGAATGATCCCGTGCTGTGCCGTTACGCCTGGCCGCGCACGCCCTTCGCCAGTTCTCCGGCCAGCTCGCGGACCGCTTCCACGCCGGCCGCGTCGTCCGGCGCGTCCAGCATCCGCTTCACGAAGGCCGAGCCGACGATCACGCCGTCGGCGAAGCCGGCCACCTCGGCGGCCTGGGCGCGGTTGGAGACGCCGAGGCCGACGCAGACGGCCAGGTCGGTGCCGGTCGCCCGGGTGCGCCGCACCAGGTCCTGCGCCTGCGCGCCGACCGACTCGCGGGTGCCGGTGACGCCCATCAGCGAGGCGGCGTAGACGAAGCCGCTGCCCGCCGCGGTGATCTTGCCGAGCCGCTCGTCCTTGCTGCTGGGCGCGACCACGAAGACCGTCGCGAGCCCCTGCTTCTCGGCGTGCTCCCGCCACAGCGCCGACTCCTGCACCGGCAGGTCGGGCAGGATGCAGCCCGCGCCGCCCGCCTCGGCGAGCTCGGCGGTGAAGCGCTCGACGCCGTAGCGGTCGATCGGGTTCCAGTACGTCATGACGAGGATCGGCCTGCCGGTCGCCTCGTATGCCTCGCGGACCGTGCGCATGACGTCCGCGATCTTGACTCCGCCGCGCAGGGCGATGTCGTCGGCGGTCTGGATGACCGGGCCGTCGAGGACCGGGTCGCTGTGCGGCAGCCCGACCTCGACGACGTCCGCGCCGCCGTCCAGGACGGCCTTGATCGCCTCGATGCCGCCGTCCACGGTCGGGAACCCGGCCGGGAGGTAGGCGATGAGCGCGGACCGGCCCTCGGCCTTCGCGGCCGCGAGGGTGTCGGTCAACAGGTTGATGTTCCCGCTCACTTGGCGTCCCCCTCGATCTCGGCGGTGTCGCTGTCCGCGTCGGCGGCCACCTCGGCGTCCACGCCGTTGTCGTACAGGCCGAAGTAGCGCGCGGCCGTGTCCATGTCCTTGTCGCCGCGGCCGGACAGGTTGATGACGATCAGCCCGTCCTTGCCCAGCTCCCTGCCGACCTCCAGGGCACCGGCGAGCGCGTGGGCGCTCTCGATCGCCGGGATGATGCCCTCGGTGCGCGAGAGCAGGCGCAGGGCCTGCATCGCGGCGTCGTCGGTGATCGCGCGGTACTCGCCGCGGCCGCTGTCCTTGAGGTAGGAGTGCTCCGGGCCGATGCCCGGGTAGTCCAGACCGGCCGAGATCGAGTACGGCTCGGTGATCTGGCCCTCCTCGTCCTGCAGGACGTAGGACCGGGAGCCGTGCAGGATGCCGGGCTCGCCCGCGGTCAGGGTGGCCGCGTGCTCGCCGGTCTCGACGCCGTGCCCGGCCGGTTCGCAGCCGATGAGGCGTACGCCGGTGTCCGGGATGAAGGCGTGGAAGAGGCCGATGGCGTTGGAGCCGCCGCCGACGCAGGCGATCGCGGCGTCGGGGAGGCGGCCGGCGCGCTCCAGGAGCTGGCGGCGGGTCTCGACGCCGATCACGCGGTGGAAGTCGCGGACCATGGCCGGGAAGGGGTGGGGGCCGGCGACGGTCCCGAAGAGGTAGTGGGTGTGGTCGACGTTGGCGACCCAGTCGCGGAACGCCTCGTTGATGGCGTCCTTGAGCGTGCGGCTGCCGGACTTCACCGCGACGACCTCGGCGCCGAGCATGCGCATGCGGGCGACGTTGAGCGCCTGGCGCCGGGTGTCGATCTCGCCCATGTAGATGGTGCATTCGAGGCCGAAGAGCGCGCAGGCGGTGGCGGTGGCGACGCCGTGCTGGCCGGCGCCGGTCTCCGCGATGACGCGGGTCTTGCCCATCCGCTTGGTGAGGAGGGCCTGGCCGAGCACATTGTTGATCTTGTGCGAGCCAGTGTGGTTGAGGTCCTCGCGCTTGAGGAACACCCGGGCGCCGCCGGCGTGTTCGGAGAACCTCGGCACCTCCGTCAGGGCGCTGGGGCGGCCGGTGTAGTTGACGAGGAGGTCGTCGAGCTCGCGGGCGAACTCGGGGTCGGCCTTCGCCTTGTCGTACTCGACGGCGACCTCGTCCACGGCGGCGACGAGGGCCTCCGGGATGAACTTGCCGCCGTACGCGCCGAAGTAGCCCTCGGCGCTGGGGACGTGACCCTCCGGGTCGGGGATGAAGAACTCGCTGGGCATACGGATACCTCTACCTCGCAGGGGCGTGGCCCCGGGGTTGGTGTCGACTTGGGGTGACTCGTCTGCGTGCGCGTGCTGTCCCTGGGGCGTTCGCCCGCCCACCCGCAGCGCCGGCAGAGGCGAGGAACCACTGCCTCGACCGGGCCGACACCGCGGTGGGCTCCGCCGGTTGGCCGGTGCCGTGGGCTTCGTCGGCGGCTGGTGCCGTCGGTGCCGATGGTGGGCCGGTGCCGTTGGTGGCATTGGCGGGCTGGTGCCGTTGGCGCTGGTGGGCCGGTGCCGTGACGCCGTCGCTGCAACGGGTGCCGTCGGAGCCGCAGGCGCCGGTCGGAGCCGTTGGCTGCCATGGGCGCCGTCCGTCAGCCCAGTGCCCTTGGTGGGGCCGGTGCCGTCGGGAACGGTCGGTGCCATGGGGGCCGACAGAGCCGGTGACGTGGGTACCGTCCGGGTGGAGCGCTCGGCCGGAGCCGAACATCCGCCGCAGCCGACAGCCCTCCGCCGCAGCGAACCACTATTTCCCCACCGCAGGCACGCATCCGCCTCAGCCGATCAGGCGCCGCAGGCGATCCTCGCCGCAGCCGGGCCCGTGCGCCGCAGGCGCCGCTCCGCGGTGGGCACGCCTTCGCCCCGGTCGTTCCTCCGGCGTGACGGTGAACGGTCACGGTCGGAACGCTCCGTGGGAGAGACGGCTCAGCCTGCCGCAGGGCACGCGCACGCGGGTGCGCGCCATCGCATGCCGTTGACCTGGCCCGGCTCGTCCCCTATGACGTACCGGACCCGCCGCCCGTGGACGCGTCGCGCCGGGGCCCGGCAGCCGCGGGGGCGGCAGCCTCGGGCGAGGCGGGCGTACGGGTCCCGGGGGGCCGGGTCGGTCGTCGTGGGAGTCATCGGGCCCAAGCCTACCGGGTGATCAGCTGCGCCCGTGTCGCAGCGCGGGATGCGCCCCCGCGGCCACCAGATCGGCGACCGCCGTCTTCGGGTCGCGCCCGGTGACGAGGGACTCGCCGACCAGAACCGCGTCGGCGCCCGCGTTGGCGTAGGCGATGAGGTCGTGCGGGCCGCGGACGCCGGACTCGGCGATCTTGATGATGCCGGCGGGGATCTCCGGCGCGACGCGCTCGAAGGTGCCGCGGTCGACCTCCAGCGTCTTCAGGTTGCGCGCGTTGACGCCGATGACCTTGGCGCCCGCGTCCACCGCGCGCTCGACCTCGTCCTCGTCGTGCACCTCTACGAGCGGGGTGAGGCCGATGGAGACGGCACGCTCGATCAGCGACTCCAGCGCCGCCTGGTCGAGGGCCGCCACGATCAGCAGCGCGAGGTCGGCGCCGTACGCCCGGGCCTCCCACAGCTGGTACGACGTGACGATGAAGTCCTTGCGCAGCACCGGGATGTCCACGCGGGCGCGGACAGCCTCCAGGTCGGCCAGCGAGCCGCCGAAGCGCCGCTGCTCGGTCAGCACGGAGATGACGGCGGCGCCGCCCGCCTCGTAGTCGGCGGCGAGTCCCGCCGGGTCGGCGATCGCGGCCAGCGCGCCCTTGGACGGGCTGGAGCGCTTGACCTCGCAGATCACCTTGACGCCGTCACCGCGCAGCGCGGCCAACCCGTCCTTGGCGGCGGGAGCCTTCGCCGCGCGCTCCTTGAGCTCGTCGAGGCTGACGCGCGCCTGCCGTTCCGCAAGGTCGGCACGGACTCCGTCGATGATCTCGTCGAGCACACTCACGCGAGCGGCCCCCTTCCAGACGGTTGTTCTTTCAGGGTTGAAAACCCATGGTCAAGTCATGGTATCCGCAGGACGGGGCTCGCTTCGCATCCGGCCGACGGCGGTCCCACTACCTGGACATTCGCTAGGTGATCAAGGATGCAGCCAGCCACCGAAGGACAGGTTCCGGACAACGGTGAAGGCCAGGAACAACGCTCCCAGGCTCCACAGGTACACCGGATCGAGCGTGAACCGCGGCCGACGGCCACGGACCGCGGCGACCACCCAGACGGTCCAGAGCACCGCGCCGCCGAGAAAGCCGGCCACGGCCGCCGCGTTGTCCTGGAGGGCGGTGAGGAGGTCCCCGTGGACGAAGGCGTGCGCGCTGCGCAGTCCGCCGCAGCCGGGGCAGTACAGGCCCGTGTAGGCGTACAGGGGGCACACCGGGTAGTGGCCGGGCTCGTTGGGGTCGACGGTCCCGACGTACGCGAAGGCCCCGGCGGCGGCCGCGAGCAGGCCGACGGGGACGGCGAGCCGCCCCGCGAGGGCGGCGGGGGATCTCACTCCCTGAGCACTGTCGGCGTTCACGCCTCGCATTCTGCCCCGTACCCGCCGCACGCGCGCGTGAGGGGCGGCCCGGCACCCGGTGGTGCCGGACCGCCCCTCAGGCGGAAGACGTACCGATCAGCCCTCGACGCCGACGGGCTCCGGCGTGGCGGCCGGCGCGACGTGGCCCGCGGTGTGGGCCTCCTTCGGCTGGCCGAGGCCCATGGAGCGCATGGCGGCGCCGACGACACCGCCGAGCGCGACGATGACCATGCCGGCCCAGAAGCCCAGCGGCTGGGCCATCACCATGAACGCGCCCGCGACGCAGAAACCGATGAAGGCGATGGTGACACCGGTCCAGGCGGCCGGGGTGTGTCCGTGGCTGCTGCCCGCCATTGCTTGCTCCTCAGTGCAGATTGCGTGCTCGTTGCTTTGCGTGTGTGAGCCGGACGCTCACGGTCCATTGTCCAGTACGCGAGTGGCTGCCGTGAGCTCGGGTCGCGTCTGTTTCGCCACATCGGGATCCCGACCGGACCTCGACCGGACCGCGACCCGGCGGTCACGCCCCGGTCGGGTCCTCGCCCCGGTCCAGGGCCTTCCAGAGCTCCTCGGGGCGGTCGGGGTCGGCGGCGGCCGCGGCCGTCCGGCGCGGGCGCGTGGTACCGCGCTCGTAGCGGCCCGACATGGCGGGCCACAGGCGGCCGTAGCGCAGCGCGAGGAGCCCGGCGAGCAGGATCAGCGCACCGCCGGCCGCCGTGACGTAGGGCCAGGCGGTGTGGGAGAGCGCGGCGACCGTGGCGGAGGTGTCACCGGTGGTCCGGGCGGCCTTGTCGTCCAGCGCGGAGCTGTCGGAGGCGCCGGTCAACGCCGCGGCGACGATGCCGACGCCGCTGAGCGCGAGGAGCCCGGCGACCAGGAGGCGGCCGGCCCGGCGGACGGCGAAGACGGCGACGAGCGCGGCGAGGCCCACTATGGCGAGGGCCGCGGGGACGCCCGTGACGTCGCTGCCCTTGGCGGTCAGCGGGAAGGCGCCGCCGGCCACCGTCGCGGTGCCTTCCGACCAGCGCTGCCGGGTGGCCAGCAGCGCCACGGCCGCGCCGAGCGCACCGCACAACAGGGCGACGGCGAGGCTGCGGCGGCCGGCCCGCGCGGGTCCAGCGGCTTCGGAACGGGGGTGAGGAACAGCAGTCACGTAGTCCACTATCGCCTGAACCCCGGGCGAACCGTCACCCGGGGTTCGCGTGAGACTCGCCCTACCGGCCCGACGTGCCCAGGCGGTTGGCCGTGTGCACGGCTCTGAGGACCGCCGCCGCCTTGTTGCGGCACTCCTGGTCCTCGGCGACCGGGTCGGAGTCGGCGACGATGCCCGCGCCCGCCTGGACGTAGGCGGTGCCGTCGCGCAGCAGGGCCGTACGGATGGCGATGGCCGTGTCGGAGTCGCCCGCGAAGTCGAGGTAGCCCACGCAGCCGCCGTACAGGCCGCGCCGGGAGGGTTCGAGTTCGTCGATGATCTGCATCGCCCGGGGCTTGGGGGCGCCGGAGAGGGTGCCCGCCGGGAAGCAGGCGGTGAGGACGTCGAAGGCGGTGCGGCCCGCGGCGACCTGCCCGGTGACCGTCGAGACGATGTGCATGACGTGCGAGTACCGCTCGATGGACATGAAGTCCACGACCTCGACCGAGCCTGGCTCGCAGACCCGTCCGAGGTCGTTGCGGCCGAGGTCGACGAGCATCAGGTGCTCGGCGCGCTCCTTGGGGTCGGCGAGCAGTTCGTCGGCGAGGGCCTGGTCCTCCTGCGGGGTGGCGCCGCGGTGCCGGGTGCCGGCGATGGGGTGGACCATGGCCTGCCCGTCCTCGACCTTGACGAGGGCCTCGGGGGACGATCCGACGACGTCGAATCCGTCGAAGCGGAACAGGTACATGTACGGGGAGGGGTTCGTCGCCCTGAGGACCCGGTAGACGTCCAGCGCGCTCGCCGTGCACGGCGTCTCGAAGCGCTGGGACGGGACGACCTGGAAGGCCTCGCCCGCGCGGATGCGCTCCTTGATGTCCTCGACGGCCTCCTGGAAGTCGGGGCCACCCCACAGCGCCGTGTAGGCGGGGAGCTCGGAGGGCGGGAGGACGGCGGGGGGCTGGGCGACGGGCCGGGACAGGTCCGCCTCCATGGCGTCCAGGCGGGCCACGGCGTCCGCGTACGCCTCGTCGACGCCGGTGTCGAGGTCGTTGTGGTTGATCGCGTTGGCGATCAGCAGGACGGAGCCCTCCCAGTGGTCCATGACGGCCAGGTCGCTGGTGAGCAGCATGGTCAGCTCGGGGAGCTTCAGGTCGTCCCGCTCGCCGGGGCCGATCTTCTCCAGGCGGCGCACGATGTCGTACCCGAGGTAGCCGACCATGCCGCCGGTGAAGGGCGGCATGCCCTCCTGGTGCGGGGTGTGCAGCGTCTCGATCGTGGCCCGCAGGGCCGCCAGCGGGTCGCCGTCGACGGGGACGCCGACGGGCGGGGCGCCCAGCCAGTGGGCCTGGCCGTTCCGCGCGGTCAGGGTCGCGGCGGAGCGCACGCCGATGAAGGAGTAGCGAGACCATTGAAACGCCGTGCGGCCGTTCTCCGCGGACTCCAGCAGGAAGGTGCCGGGGCGCTCGGCGGCGAGCTTGCGGTACAGCGCGACCGGGGTGTCGCCGTCGGCGAGGAGCTTGCGGGTGACCGGGATGACCCGGCGGTCGGTGGCGAGCTTGCGGAACGCTTCGAGGTCCATGGCGGCTGACCTTACTGATCCTGGGCGGCCGGGCCGGAATCGGCGTCCTTGAGGAGGACGTCCTCGTCGAAACAGGTGCGCGCGCCGGTGTGGCAGGCGGCGCCCACCTGGTCGACCTTGACCAGCACGGTGTCGGCGTCGCAGTCGAGGGCGACGGACTTGACCCACTGGACGTGCCCGGAGGTGTCGCCCTTGACCCAGTACTCCTGGCGGCTGCGCGACCAGTACGTGCAGCGGCCGGTGGTGAGCGTGCGGTGCAGCGCCTCGTCGTCCATCCAGCCGAGCATGAGCACCTCTCCGGTGTCGTACTGCTGGGCGATGGCGGGGAGGAGTCCGTCGGCGCTGCGCGTGAGGCGCACGGCGATCTCCGGGTCGAGGCTGCTGGGCCGGGGCGTACCGGTCGTACTGGTCATGGGTGCCATTGTGCCGCGCCGCACCGACAGTGACGGACGTGTCCACAGGGCGGACCCGGGGCCGCGCGGACGGCACCGTGTCGCTGGGCGGACCCGGGGCCTGGTCGTAGGCTGACGGTATGTCGACCTTCGCCAAGCGTGAACGGCTCCTGTTCGCCGACCTCTTGGAAACCGCCGGCCCCGACGCCGAGACCCTGTGCGTGGGCTGGCGGACCCGTGACCTGGCCGCGCACGTGGTGGTGCGCGAGCGCCGGCCGGACGCCGCCGGGGGCGCTCTGATCAAGCCGCTCGCCCCGCGCCTCGAAAAGGTGATGGAGGAGTACGCGGCGAAGCCGTACGAGGAGCTGATCCAGCTGATCCGTACCGGCCCGCCGCGGTTCTCGCCCTTCCAGCTCAAGCAGATCGACGAGGCGACCAACACGGTGGAGTTCTACGTCCACACCGAGGACGTCCGCCGCGCCCACCCCGACTGGACGCCTCGCGAGCTGGACCCGGTCTTCCAGGACGCCCTGTGGTCCCGTCTGGAGCGCACCGCCCGCCTGCTGGGCCGGCGTTCCCCGACGGGTCTGGTGCTGCGGCGCCCGGACGGTCAGACGGCCGTCGCGCACCGGGGCTCGCCGGTCGTGACGGTGACGGGCGAGCCGTCGGAGCTGCTGCTGTTCGTGTTCGGCCGGCAGAACGCGGCGAAGGTGGAGCTGGAGGGCGACGAGAACGCGATCGCCAAGCTGCACGAGTCGAAGCAGCTGGGCATCTGAGAGGACTCCCCATGATCAAGGTCGCGATGACCGGCGTGTACGTCGACGACGTGGCGAAGGCCCATGCCTTCTACACGGACGTGCTCGGCTTCGAGACCCGCACTCGTCTGGACCTGGGCGGCGGCACGCTGTTCATCACGGTCGGCGCGTCCGGCGGGGCCCAGCCGGACCTCCAGCTGCTGCTGGAGCCGGGCGACGGCCCCATCGCGGAGCCGTACCGCCGGGCGCTGTACGAGGCGGGGCTGCCGTGCATCGTCTTCTCCGTGGACGACATCCGTGCGGAGTACGAACGGCTGCGGGGCCTGGGAGTGCGGTTCACCCACGAGCCGCAGGAGCAAGGTCCGGTGATCGCGGCCGTGCTCGACGACACCTGCGGCAACCTGGTGCAGCTGGCTCAGCCCAAGGGGTGAGCGTCAGTGCGGCAGCTCGGCGCGGCGCAGGGCCGGGACGGCCAGGGCGACGACGCCGCCGAGCCCGCAGACGGCGGCGCTGACGACGTAGACCGGGCCGAGTCCCCAGGCCTCGATCGCGGCGGCCGCGACGGGCATGCTCAGCGGGGCGAGGCCGAGGCTGACCAGGCCGGAGACGGCGGTGACGCGGCCCAGGTAGGCGGCGTCGGACTGGGTCTGGAGCAGGGCGCCGCACATGGCGCCGCTGAGGCCCGCGAGGAGTCCGACGAGCAGGGCGACCCCGACGGCCGCGGCGAGTGAGGGGACGAAGGCGAGGGCGCCGATCGCGACGGAGCCCGTGAGGATCGCGTACCCGGCCACCAGTCCCGCGCGCGGGAGCCGCCCCCGGACGGTCAGCAGCAGCGAGATGGCGCCGGCCCCGGCGCCGAACCCGGCGAGCACCGCGCCCATCCCCGAGGCGCCCCAGCCCCGCTGGTCCGCCAGCAGGGTCAGCCCGACGTTCAGCGGACCGACGAACCCGAAGTCACCGAGGGCGATGGCCAGCATGAGCGGTGCCAGTACCCGGTGCCCACGGATGTACCGCAGCCCGGCGGCCAGGTCGCTCCAGGGGGTGCCGCGAGGGGCGGCGGCAGCGTCTGCGGCGGGCAGGTCGCGGACGCGTACCGACATGAGCAGCGGTACCGATATCGAGATGAGGAGGCCCGCGAGGGCGAACGCGCTCGCCGCGCCGCCGAGTGCCACGCCGAGGCCGCCGAGTGGGGCGCCGACGATGCTCGCGAAGCGGATCGCGAGGCCGCGCATGCCATGGACGCGGGCCAGCTGGTCCGTGCCGGTGATCCGTGCCGGGAGTGCGCCCACGGCGGGCATGAACACGGCGTCGACGGTGCCGAAGACCAGGGCGAGCAGGGCCAGCGGCCACAGGCCGGGGCTGGTGAGGAAGAGCAGCGCGGCCACCGCGAGGACGGCCGCGCAACGCACCGCGTCGCTGCCGATGACGACCCGGCGCGGCCCCCACCGGTCGGCGATCACGCCCCCGGCCAGCATCAGCACGGCCCGGGGCAGCGCGCTGACCGACATCACGATCCCGGCCTGCGCGGGCGACCCGGCCTGTACGGCGGCCCAGGCCAGGGCGAGGTAGTAGACGTTGTCGCCGACCATCGAGGAGGCGTAGGCGCCGAGCCAGCGCAGCACGTTGGGGTCGCGGTGGGCGGGGCGGTGCGGGGCGTGCTGTCCGACGGGTATGACGGGTGTCTCGGACACGGCGGTCACGGTGGTGGCCTCTCTCAGACGCGGAAGGGGAACCCGTACACGTACAGCGCGACGTGTTGGCGCGCTTCGGTGCCGCCCGCTTCTTCGGCGGCCCGGCCCTGCTCGTCGTACTTGCGCAGGAGCGCCTCCAGCTCCCGCTTCAGCGCGGTGAGTTCCGCGGGGGTCAGGCGCATCCAGGACTCGTTGTCCACGGACGCGGTGTTCCACTCGGCGGGCCAGGTGGGGCGCTCGTCCAGGTAGCGGTGGTAGCGGTCGGCGCGCTGGTCGTGGAAGAGGCGGGTGGCCGCCAGGTGGGCCGCGGCCTTCGCCGGTTCGCCCCGGAAGTCCTCGTTGCGGATGCTCACCCCGTCCGAGGCGGGCTGCCACCAGCGCTCTCGTCCGTCCGCGGTCTGCGGCCGCGCCTCCTCGATCAGCCCGTGCTCGGCGAGCTTGCGCAGGTGGTAGCTGACCAGGGACACGGCCTCGTCCACGTGCTCGGCGAGCTGTGACGCCGTGGCCACCCGCTCGACGCACAGCAGCCGGTACAGGTTCGCCCGCAACGGATGTGCGAGGGCCTTCAGCGTCCCCACGTCGGTGATCCGACGGTTCTCTTCGCTCGCCATGCCCCGAGACTAGATACGAAAGAAGTGTTGCGCAACGAATTTTGCGCAACTTTCCTTTCGCATCCGCCCGCGAAAAGGCCCCGGCCACCACCGGTGACCGGGGCCCGGGCCCTGCGCGGCGTCAGCGCACCGGGTGGCCCGCCTCCCGCAGCGTCTGCTTGACCTCGCCGATCCGCAGGTCGCCGAAGTGGAAGACGGAGGCCGCGAGCACCGCGTCGGCGCCGGCGGCGACGGCGGGCGGGAAGTGCGCGAGCCGGCCCGCGCCACCGGAGGCGATGACCGGGACGCTCACGTGCCCCCGCACGGCCGCGATCATCTCCAGGTCGTAGCCGTCCTTCGTGCCGTCCGCGTCCATGGAGTTCAGCAGGATCTCCCCCGCGCCCAGATCGGCCGCCCGGTGCGCCCATTCGACCGCGTCGATCCCGGTGCCGCGGCGGCCGCCGTGGGTGGTCACCTCGAACGAGCCGGACGAGCCGTCGTGGGAAGGGGTGCGGCGCGCGTCCACCGACAGCACCAGCACCTGACGGCCGAAGCGCTCGGCGATCTCGCGGATCAGCTCGGGGCGGGCGATGGCGGCCGTGTTCACGCCCACCTTGTCCGCGCCCGCGCGCAGCAGCTTGTCGACGTCCTCGGCGGTGCGTACGCCGCCGCCGACCGTCAGCGGGATGAACACCTGCTCCGCGGTGCGCCGCACCACGTCGTAGGTGGTCTCACGGTTGCCCGAGGACGCGGTGATGTCCAGGAACGTCAGCTCGTCGGCGCCCTCGGCGTCGTACACCTTCGCCATCTCGACGGGGTCGCCCGCGTCGCGCAGGTTCTGGAAGTTGACGCCCTTGACGACCCGGCCGTTGTCCACGTCCAGGCAGGGGATGACTCGGACCGCCAGGGTCATGAATCCACGGCTCCTTCGATGCCTCTGAATGCCTCTAGCCCCGGAAGGCTTCCAATTCCACTTCGACCAGGATGCGCGGGTCGACGAACCCCTCCACGACCAGCAAAGTCGAGACGGGGCGCACGGAGTCGAACAGTTCCTTGTGGGCGCGGCCCGCCTCGTCGACGTCCCTCAGATGGGACAGGTACATCCGGGTCCGGATCACCGACTCCGGACCGAGCCCGAACTCGGCGATCGCGTCGAGCGCGGCGGCGAAGGCCACCTTCGCCTGTTCGTACGGGTCGCCCTCGCCGTACAGCACGCGGCCCTTGAAGGACGACGTGCCGGCCACCAGCACACGGTCGCCCGCCGCGACGGCGCGCGCGAAACCGAAGCTCTCTTCCCAGGGACTTCCGCTCTGCACACGCCGTACGGCATCGGACGTCATGACGACACAGCCTCCAAGGCCTCTTCCAGGGTGAACGCCTTCGCGTACAGGGCCTTCCCGACGATGGAGCCCTCGACACCGAGGGGTACCAGCTCGGCGATGGCGCGCAGGTCGTCCAGGGACGACACGCCGCCGGAAGCCACGACCGGACGGTCGGTCACGGCGCAGACGTTCTTCAGCAGCTCCAGGTTGGGGCCCTGGAGCGTGCCGTCCTTGGCGATGTCGGTGACGACGTAGCGCGCGCAGCCCTCCTTGTCGAGGCGCTCCAGCGTCTCGTAGAGGTCGCCGCCGTCCCGGGTCCAGCCGCGGCCGCGCAGGGTCGTGCCGCGCACGTCGAGGCCGACCGCGATCTTGTCGCCGTGCTCGGCGATGACCTTGGCGACCCACTCCGGGGTCTCCAGGGCGGCGGTGCCCAGGTTCACCCGGGTGCAGCCCGTCGCCAGAGCGGCCGCCAGGGAGGCGTCGTCGCGGATGCCTCCGGACAGTTCCACCTTGATGTCCATCGCCCCCGCGACCTCGGCGATCAGCTCGCGGTTGTCACCGGTGCCGAAGGCGGCGTCCAGGTCGACCAGGTGCAGCCACTCGGCGCCCGAGCGCTGCCAGGCGAGGGCGGCCTCCAGCGGGGAGCCGTACGACGTTTCCGTCCCGGACTCGCCGTGCACGAGACGGACGGCCTGGCCGTCGCGGACGTCGACGGCGGGGAGGAGTTCGAGCTTGCTCACAGGGTTCCGATCCAGTTGGTGAGGAGCTGGGCTCCGGCGTCGCCGGACTTCTCGGGGTGGAACTGCGTGGCCCACAGGGCGCCGTTCTCCACGGCGGCCACGAACGGCTTGCCGTGCGTCGACCAGGTCACCTTGGGGGCCCGCATCGCCGCGTTGTGCGTCTGAAGGGTCCAGTCGTGGACGGCGTAGGAGTGCACGAAGTAGAAGCGCGCGTCCGTGTCGAGGCCGGCGAACAGCTCGGAGCCGGCCGCCACGTCCACGGTGTTCCAGCCCATGTGGGGCACGACGTCGGCCTGGAGCGGCTCGACCGAGCCGGGCCACTCGTCGAGGCCCTCGGTCTGAACACCGTGCTCGATGCCGCGGGCGAACAGGATCTGCATGCCGACACAGATGCCCATGACCGGGCGGCCGCCGGACAGCCGGCGGTCGATGACCCAGTCGCCGCGGGCCTCGCGCAGGCCGCGCATGCAGGCGGCGAAGGCGCCGACGCCCGGCACCAGCAGTCCGTCGGCGTTCATGGCCTTGTCGAAGTCACGCGTGATCTCGACGTCGGCCCCCGCGCGCGCGAGGGCGCGCTCGGCGGAGCGGACGTTGCCGAAGCCGTAGTCGAAGACCACGACGTTCTTGGGTGCGCTCAATTCCACACCTCCAGCCGCATGACACCCGCGACGAGGCACATCGCGGCGCCGATCGAGAGCAGCACGATCAGGCTCGTCGGCATCTTCTGCTTCACGAAGGAGATGATGCCGCCGACGAGGAAGAGGCCGACGACGATCAGGACGGTGGACAGACCGTTCATGGGTTACAGCGCGCCCTTCGTGGAGGGGAGGATGCCTGCCGCGCGCGGGTCGCGCTCGCTGGCGTAGCGCAGCGCTCGGGCCAGCGCCTTGAACTGGCACTCCACGATGTGGTGCGCGTTGCGCCCGTAGGGCACGTGCACGTGCAGTGCTATCTGGGCCTGGGCGACGAAGGACTCCAGGATGTGCCGGGTCATCGTCGTGTCGTACTCGCCGATCATCGGCGCCATGTTCTCGGGCTCGGTGTGCACGAGGTAGGGGCGGCCGGACAGGTCGACGGTCACCTGGGCGAGGGACTCGTCCAGCGGCACCGTGCAGTTGCCGAACCGGTAGATCCCCACCTTGTCGCCGAGCGCCTGCTTGAAGGCGGCGCCCAGCGCGAGGGCCGTGTCCTCGATGGTGTGGTGCGAGTCGATGTGCAGGTCGCCGTCGGTCTTCACGGTCAGGTCGAACAGACCGTGCCGGCCGAGCTGGTCGAGCATGTGGTCGTAGAAGCCGACGCCCGTCGCGATGTCGGTCTTGCCGGTGCCGTCGAGATCGATCTCGACGAGGACCGAGGTCTCCTTGGTGGTCCGCTCCACGCGTCCAACGCGGCTCATGCGTCCAGCTCCTTCGGGGGAGTGGGGGTGTCCCCCACAAAACACTGCAAGTCACGTACCGCGTCGAGGAACGCCTCGTTCTCCTGCGGGGTTCCGGCGGAGACCCGCAGCCACCCGGGTACGCCGTTGTCCCGGACCAGGACACCCCGGTCGAGGATCTTCCGCCAGGCGGCGTGGGCGTCCGCGAACCGCCCGAACTGCACGAAGTTCGCGTCGGACTCGGTGACGTCGTAGCCGATGGACCTGAGCTCGCTCACCAGCCGGTCCCGCTCCGCCTTGAGCTGCTCGACGTACTTCAGCAGCGTGTCGGTGTGCTCCAGGGCGGCCAGGGCGGTCGCCTGGGTGATCGCCGACAGGTGGTACGGCAGCCGTACGAGCTGTACGGCGTCCACGACCGCCGGGTGCGCGGCGAGGTAGCCGAGGCGCAGGCCCGCCGCCCCGAACGCCTTCGACATGGTCCGCGAGACGACGAGGTACGGCCGTCCGTCGAGCAGCGGCAGCAACGAGTCGCCGTGGCTGAACTCGATGTACGCCTCGTCGACGATCACCATCGTCGGCTTCACGGCCTGCGCGGCCTCGTACAGCGCGAGGACCGTCTCGGGCGGGACCGAGTTGCCCGTGGGGTTGTTGGGGGTGGTGATGAAGACGACGTCCGGCCGGTGCTCCTCGACGGCCCGGCGGGCCGCCGCCAGGTCGATCGTGAAGTCCTCGCCGCGCGGGCCGGAGATCCAGGCCGTGCCGGTGCCCCGCGCGATGAGCGCGTGCATCGAGTACGACGGCTCGAAGCCGATCGCCGTACGGCCCGGTCCGCCGAAGGTCTGCAGCAGCTGCTGGATGACCTCGTTGGAGCCGTTGGCCGCCCAGACGTTCTCCATGCCGAGCGGGTGCTTGCCGGTCTTCGTCAGGTACTTGGCCAGCTCGGTGCGCAGCTGGACCGCGTCCCGGTCGGGATAGCGGTTCAGGTCACGGGCGGCCTCGCGCACCCGCTCCGCGATCCGCTCGACCAGCGGCTCGGGCAGCGGGTACGGGTTCTCGTTCGTGTTCAGCCGTACGGGAACGTCCAGTTGGGGCGCGCCGTAGGGGGACTTGCCGCGCAGCTCGTCCCGTACGGGGAGATCGTCGATTCCGAAGCTCACTTGCTCGTCGGTACCTTCCAGCCGAACCTCGCCTTGACGGCCGCGCCGTGCGCGGGCAGGTCCTCCGCCTCCGCCAGCGTCACCACGTGGTGCGCGACCTCGGCCAGGGCGTCCTTCGTGTAGTCGACGATGTGGATGCCGCGCAGGAAGGACTGGACGGACAGGCCGGAGGAGTGGCAGGCGCAGCCGCCGGTGGGCAGGACGTGATTGGAGCCGGCCGCGTAGTCGCCCAGCGAGACCGGCGCCCAGGGGCCGATGAAGACCGCGCCCGCGTTCCGCACCCGGTCGGCGACCGCGGCGGCGTCGGCGGTGTGGATCTCCAGGTGCTCGGCGCCGTACGCGTCGACCACCCTGAGGCCCTCGTCGAGGCCGTCGACCAGGACGATCGCGGACTGCCTGCCGCTGAGCGCCGGGCGGATGCGGTCCTCGATGTGCTTGGTGGCCGCGACCTGCGGCTCCAGCTCCTTGTCCACCGCGTCGGCCAGCTCGGTCGAGTCCGTGACCAGCACGGCCGCCGCCAGCGGGTCGTGCTCGGCCTGGCTGATCAGGTCGGCGGCGACGTGCACCGGGTCGGCCGTCTCGTCCGCGAGGATCGCGATCTCGGTGGGGCCGGCCTCCGCGTCGATGCCGATCTTCCCGGTGAAGAAGCGCTTGGCGGCGGCGACCCAGATGTTGCCGGGGCCGGTGACCATGCGGGCGGGCGGGCAGGACTCCGTGCCGTACGCGAACATCGCTACGGCGGTGGCACCACCCGCGGCGTACACCTCGTCGACGCCGAGCAGCGCGCAGGCGGCGAGGATCGTCGGGTGCGGCAGTCCGCCGGCCGGATCATTTTCGAAAGCGGGCGCCTGGGCGGGGGAGGCCAGGGCGATCGACTCGACGCCGGCCTCCTGCGCGGGCACCACGTTCATGATCACGGAGGAGGGGTAGACCGAGCGGCCACCGGGCGCGTACAGGCCGACGCGCTCGACCGGCACCCACTTCTCGGTGACGGAGCCGCCGGGCACGACCTGCGTCGTACGGGTGGTACGGCGCTGCTCGCGGTGGACGATGCGGGCGCGGCGGATGGACTCCTCCAGAGCCGCGCGGACGGCCGGGTCGAGCCCGTCCAGGGCGTCGGTCAGCGCCCGCGCCGGGACCCGGACCGATTCCAGCCGCACCCCGTCGAACTTCTCGGCGAAGTCGATCAGCGCCGCGTCGCCCCGATGATGCACGGCCTCGCAGATCGGACGCACCTTCTCCAGGGCGGTCGATACGTCGAAGTCGGCTCGGGGCAGCAGGTCGCGCAGGGCGGGGCCCTCGGGAAGGGCGTCGCCGCGCAGATCGATTCGGGAGATCACAGGCCCAATTCTCTCAGACCGGCGTCCGGCACCGTCCGCGCGTATCAATGGCTGATACAGAACGTGGACGGGCGCTGACAGGAACAGGCGAGCGCTGCCGGGAACCCGGAAGATCTCCCTCACCTCATGCGTTCACGGCGTCACACAGCGGGCATGAACCGCTGTACCGACGGACGAACCCGCGAGTAGACGGGGAAGAAGGGGGAGCCGTGACCGAGGGGGCCGGCATCCGTGCCGGAGAACTGCCGGACGACCTGACCGCCGCCGAGGCGGGCATGTGGCAGGCCTTCCGCAACGGCAGCGTGTACGACCTGAGCACCGGGGACGCCGTCGCCGACGATCCGCACGGCGGACAGGACTGGGGACCCGAGCGCACCGTGCGGGCGCGCATCGTCGCCTGGCTGCTCCTCGACGGGCCGCCGCCGCTCCCGGGCCGAGTGGCGTCCCTCAAGCTGGTCGGCGCGCGGATCACCGACGTCCTCGACCTGGCGGGCGGCTCGGTGGTGCCGTACTTGGAGCTGCGGGGCTGCCGCTTCGACAAGGAGGTCCTCTTTCCCGAGGCGCGCTTCCACACCGTACGGATGGTCAACTGCTCCGTGCCGCGCCTGGAGGCCGCCCGGGTGACCACGGAGGGCGACCTGCACCTGCCGCGCTGCCGCTTCCAGAACGGCATCCGGCTGACCGACGCGCACATCGGCACGGATCTGCTGATCAACCAGGCGGTCGTCTACCGGGACCGCTACGGCCGCTCGATCGGCGCGGACGGCCTGACCGTGGGGTACGACCTGCAGGCCGACATGCTGGAGGCGCACGGCGAGGTGAGCCTGCGCAGCGCCAAGATCGGCGTCTCGCTGAGCCTGCGCGGCGCCCGGCTGGCCAGCCCGTACACCCGGCGGGCCCTGAACGCCCCCCAGCTGACCGTCGGGCGCACGCTGTACCTGTCCCCGGCCGGCGTGGGCAACCCGATGGCGGGCAACACGACACCCGCGCGCGGGACACGCGTCCAGCGGTTCGAGTGCCAGGGCGGTGTGCGGCTCGACGACGGGCGGGTCGGCGACGCGATCGACCTCGAACGGGCGCGGTTCGCCTTCACCGACGACCAGGAACTGGCGATGCGCCGTGTACAGGTGCCCGAGCTGCGCTTCCTCGGGGAGAAGCCGCAGCGCGGCAAGGTGGTCCTGTCGGGCGCGCGGGTGGTGAACCTGGTGGACCGGGCGGACAGCTGGCCGGACCCCGGAAATCTGCACATGCTCGGCTTCTCCTACGAGAACCTCGTGCCGCACGGGCCGTTCCCGCTGTCCCGTCGCCTGGACTGGGTCTCGGCGGCCACCGCCGAGTACAACCCGGAGCCGTACGAGCGCCTGGCCACCGTGCTGCGGGCGGCCGGCGAGGACGAGGACGCGCGCCATGTGCTGCTCGCCAAGCAGCGCCGCCGCCGCGAGACGCTGCCGCTGGTCCCGAAGGTCTGGGGGTATCTGCAGGACATGGTGGTCGCCTACGGGTACCGGCCGGGCCGGGCCGCCGTGTGGATGGCGGTGCTGTGGGCGACGAGCGCGTTCGCCTTCACGCACGCGGGGCATTCGCCGGCGAACGGCGACTCGCACCTGCCCTGGAGCCCCGCACTGCTCGCCCTGGACCTGCTGCTGCCGGTCATCGACCTGGGCCAGGCGGGCCAGTGGCAGATGAGCTCCGTCTGGCAGTGGCTGTCCACGGCGCTGATCCTGCTGGGCTGGATCCTGGCGACGGCGGTGGCGGCGGGGGCGACGCGGCTGCTGCGGCGAAACTAGGAACTCGGTCGCGCCGTACGCCCATGCCTGACAGGTACCCAACAGTGGTGGAACCATCACGTTTTACCCGGCCTTGACCGCCGCACGTACAACTTTCCGCAGGTTGCCTCTGCCCTCTGGCGCGTCCCCGACCTGCGGTCTTTCAATGGTTGACACCATGGCTCTGCTGCGCGCGCTCTTCCGCCTGGCACGGAAGGCGTCATCCCCCCTGCGCCTCGCCGCGCCCCCCGCCGGTGACGAGGTGTTTCTCGACGCGCCCGACGACCGTCTGGCCCCCGCGCTGGTCGCGGCCGGCCGGGGCGACCACGGGCCGGCCGCCGAACTGCTCTCGGGCGTCCGGGCGGCCGCCGAGTGGGAGAACCGCGACCGTTACGTGCTGCGGCTCGCCGCGTTCGCCCGCTCGCGCGCCGAATGGCTCGACCGGTGGTCCGCCGCCGACCCGCACGACCCGGACGTCCTGCTGGTCACCGCCCAGCTCGCGGTGGACCGGGCCTGGGGGTCCCCGGCGCGGGCCGAGCTGCTGCGCGAGCTGAACCCGCTCATCACCGCCGCCGCGCGCGCCGACGGCCTCGACCCGGTGCCGTGGCGGATCGCCCTGGACCACGCGCGCGGTTCGAAGGCCGGGCACAAGTACTTCGAGGAGCTGTGGGAGGCGGCGATCCGCCGTGCCCCGCACCACTACGGCTGCCACGTGGCCGCCCTGCGCTACCTGGCCGCCTCCTGGCACGGCTCCCACCACGCGTGCTTCGACTTCGCCGACCTGGCCGCCCAGGACGCCCCGGCGGACTCGCTCATCCAGGCACTGCCGGCGCGGGCGGCCCTCGGCTATCTGACCGACGGCTGCGGCCCCGAGGTGCCGCGGGACCGGCTGGACGCGGCGGCCGACCGGGCCATCGCGCTCTCCGCGCGGTTCCCGGCGGCCGACCCCTGCCCGGCCGCGATCCGTAACAAGCTGATGTACGTCCTCGTACGCCTGGAGCGCTGGGAGGACGCCCGCACCCAGCTGCGTCTGATCGGCCCGTACGCCACGTCCTTCCCCTGGGACCGGGACTCCGACGACCCGCTCGGACACTTCCTGCGGGTGCGTGAGGCGCTCACGACGGCGGCCCCCGGCGCCCCCGTACCGGCCCCGAGGCGACCACGGACCGAGCACGGCGGACATGTCCGCGCCGGTGACCATTAGGCTGTGGCGCCGTGACCACCGCCCGTCTCCCGCTCTTTCCGCTGAACTCGGTGCTGTTCCCGGGGCTCGTGCTGCCGCTGAACATCTTCGAGGAGCGCTATCGCGCCATGATGCGCGAACTCCTGAAGACCCCCGAGGACGAGCCGCGCCGGTTCGCCGTCGTGGCGATCCGCGACGGCCACGAGGTGGCGCCCAGCGCGCCGGGCATGCCGGATCCGACGGCCGTGCCCGATCGCGGCCCGGCCGCCGGCTTCGGCGCCGACCCCCTGCGGGCCTTCCACGGGGTGGCCTGCGTGGCGGACGCCGCGACCATCCGTGAGCGGGCCGACGGGACGTTCGAGGTGCTGGCGACCGGGACGACCCGGGTACGGCTGCTGTCGGTGGACACGTCCGGCCCGTTCCTGACGGCGGAGCTGGAGGAACTGCCGGAGGCCCCGGGCGACGGGGCGGGCGCGCTGGCCGAGGGCGTGCTGCGCGCGTTCCGCCAGTACCAGAAGCGGCTGGCCGGTGCGCGGGAGCGCTCGCTGACCACGGGCGCGGAGCTGCCCGACGAACCGGCGGTCGTCTCCTACCTGGTGGCGGCGGCGATGATGCTGGACACGCCGACGAAGCAGCGGCTGCTCCAGGCCCCCGACACGGCCTCGCGGCTGCGGGACGCGCTGAAACTCCTTCGCGCGGAGACGGCGATCATCCGTAACCTGCCGTCCCTGCCCGCGTCGGACCTGACGCGCGGCCCGACGAGTCTGAACTGAGGCCGGATCCCCGTGGCGAAGAAGTCGAAGAAGCAGACGCAGGCCGGCGGCACGCCCGCGACGGTGGCCCTGACGACGGCCGGCGTCGCGTACACGGTCCACGCCTACGACCACGACCCCGGCCATCCCTCCTACGGCGAGGAGGCGGCCGAGGCCATGGGCGTCTCCCCCGACCGCGTCTTCAAGACGCTGGTGGCGGACGTCGACGGCGCGCTGACCGTGGCCGTGGTCCCCGTGGCCGGCTCCCTCGATCTCAAGGCCCTCGCGACGGCGGTCGGCGGCAAGCGCGCGGCGATGGCGGATCCGGCGCTCGCGGAGCGCACCACGGGCTATGTGCGCGGCGGCATCTCCCCGCTGGGCCAGCGCAAGAAGCTCCCCACGGTCCTGGACGCGTCGGCGTCCGCGCACGGGACGATCTGCGTCTCGGCGGGCCGCCGCGGCCTGGAGGTCGAGCTCTCCCCCGGCGACCTCGCCACGCTCACCCAGGCGGTGTTGGCCCCCATCGGGCGTGCGTGACCCCTCGACGAACGCCCGGTCCTCGGTTAATTACGAGGGACATGTCGAAGAAAACCCGGAAACGCAAGTGGCGCGTCAAGAAGGGCCGCTCGAACCACGGGAGGCGACCGGCGTAGGGCCGCGCCCACGCCGACATGACCGGGAGGACAGACCCTCAGGGAGGTCGTAGCCGTCCCGGGCTTCTACGCAATCTCAGGCCAGCGGCGCGCCGTACCCGTCCCGCGGGTAGGGGCCCTGGTCGTAGGGGTCCGGGTCGCGGGGGCCGAACAGGGCCGTCAGGCCCAGGTGGACCAGCAGCGCGGCCACCGACCACGCGAGCAGCGCTCCCTTGGCGCCGAGCTTGAGCGGCGCCGAGAAGGTCACGCCCTTGCCGGCGGCCCTGGCGTGGGCGATGACGTCCTGGGCCGGGCCGAGCCACACCCCGATCCGCCAGGCGAGGAGCGAGCCGAGCAGTCCGCCGGCCGTCAGCGCCACCACCAGCGGCACACCCCCGTGCCGCCGCGCGAGGAAGACGACGACCGCGCTGACCACGCCGAAGCCGAGCGCGAGCAGCGTGAACGTTCCGTCCACCCCGATCGCCTGCTCCCCCTCGGTGTCCTTGATGTAGACGACCCAGCCGTTGCCCACCTGGTCCCCGACCAGCGGCACACGGGGAGCCAGCCACACCCACAGCAGCCCGAGCAGCGCTCCGCCGAGCGCCACCGCGATCGTGATCACGGCGGCCTCCCGCACTTCCGTCTTCATCCCGGGACCGTCCTGTTCGTACGCGCCCTCGTGCACGCCGGCGGGCGGCGGCGCCTGCCAGTCCTGCTGCGGGGTCTGGTCATGCGGCGGCGGTGGCGGAGTCAACGGTGCGGTCACCCTGACATCGTGCCAGGTCGGCCGGTGCCGCGCGTCACCGGACGGCGGCCCGCCGGTACGCCCAGGTCGCCACGGCCAGCGAGACCACTCCGACTCCCGCGCACACACCCAGGTCAGCACCCACGAACGCCCAGTCGGGCCGCGCCCCGAAGGTCCGGGCATAGGCCTCCACGCCGTAGGTGGAGGGCAGCAGGTCCCGGGCCAGGCGCACCGGCTCCGGCATCCGGTCGGGCGGCAGCACGCCCAGCAGCAGCGCCGCCGACATGCCCAACTGGCCGAGCAGCGTGGCCAGTTCCGGCCGCGACGCGAGCAGCCCGCAGGCCGCTCCGAGGCCGGAGAGCGCGGCGCCCGCGAGCGGGATCACCAGGGTGAGGATCCACAGGTTCGTCAGGGGCAGCCCGAACAGCACGCAGCCGAAGACCGCCGTCACCAGCGTCCCCGGCACGGTGAAGGAGGCGTACGCCCCCGCCGCCCCCAGCACCACCGCGGCCGGCGGCACCGGCAGCGTGGCGTAGTGGTCGAGCCCGCCGCTGGCCCGCAGCTGCCCGAAGTACTGGGCGAGCAGGTTCAGCGCGACGTACGCGACGACCACGACCGAGGACCCCGCCACCACGGACTGGGCCTCGGGCCGGGTGTCCACCACCCCGCGCATCATGATCATGATTCCGACGGACTGGAAGGTCGCCACGAACAGCAGCGGGATCCGCGCCACCCGCGCGCGCGACAGCTGCGCACGGTAGACGGCCACCAGCGACGGCCAGAACCGGGCGGCCGGCGCGAGCTCGGCGGCGCCGCCGGCCGCGTCCTCCACGGCCAGGGCGCCGCCCGGCAGAACCTCGGCGGGTACGACACTCACCTGGAGCTGCTCCTCTTCCGTACGGCCCTCACACCGTCCCCTACGCATCCGGCGATCCGTGCGCTCACGCCTTCACCAGTCCCTGTCGTGCCGCGCCACCCAGCGCCAGGTAGACGTCCTCCAGGCTGGGCGTGGCGAGCGTGAAGTCGTCCAGGGCCGCGAACGCGGCCCCGCCGGTCACCGTGGCGACGGCGGCGCGGGCCTCCTCGGGCGCGAGCCGCAACGTCCAGCGCCGTCCGGCCTGAACGGCGCGGTCCCGCAGCACGGCGACCTCGGGGACGTCCAGCGGCGGCCCCTCCCGCCAGACCAGCTCGACACGCACCTCGCCGGAGACCCGTTCCTTCAGCCCGGCGGGGGTGTCGCAGGCGATGACCCGGCCCCGGTCGAGGACGGCGACCCGGTCGAGGACGGTCTCGGCCTCGATGACGTTGTGGGTGACCAGCAGCACGGTCGTCCCGCGCTCGGCCCGCCGCCGGTCGACGGCCGCCCACACCGCGCGCCTGGCCACCGGGTCCATGCCGGTGGTCGGCTCGTCGAGCACGAGCAGCGGCCGCTCGCCGACCAGGGCGGCGGCGAGGCAGGCGAGCCGGCGCTGTCCGCCGGACAGCTTCTTCAGGGCGCGCCCGGCGATCGGGGTGAGGCCCAGTTCGTCGAGGACGGCGTCCCGCTCGGCTCGCGCCTGCCGGAGGTCCAGTCCGCGCAGCCGCCCGGTGGTCTCCGCGGCCAGGGACACGGTCAGCTCGTCGAGGGCGGTGGACTCCTGGCCGAGGTAGGCGAGGAGGCGCGCGGCCCGCTCGGGGTGGCGCACGATGTCGTGGCCGAGGATCTCGACACTGCCGCGGTCCGGCCGCAGCAGCCCGGTCAGCTGCCGTACGAGGGTGGACTTGCCGGCGCCGTTCGGTCCGAGCAGTCCGAAGATCTCGCCGCGCCCGACGTCCAGCTCCACCGCGTCGGTGGCCAACACCTCGGCCGCCCCCGGCGCCCCGCGCCGGGCCTTGACGGCCGGATAGGTCTTGGTCAGTCCGCGCACCGCGCACACGACGTCCCCGGACTGCCGAAGTGCCTGTGCCGCGCGCGTACTCACAAAGGACGAGGGTACGGGGTCCGGGACCTTTACTCGCCCTTGGGGGCGCCCAGGAGGGTTCACTCCCCGGCGGGGGCCTGTTCCGCTGCCGTGGGTACGTCGATCTCGCGCCAGAAACCCGCGCGGATGGCATAGCGGTCGTGCTCGTCGATCTGGTCGTCCTTGTGGGCGAGCAGGCCGAAGCGGGCGGCATAGCGCAGCAGCTCGCCGTCGATGCGGTGCGGGATCCGCGGGTACATGGCGGACAGCCGCTGCAGATGGCTCTGGTCGCCGAGCCGGGAGATCCAGCGCCGCGCGAAGACCTGCCCCAC
Organism: Streptomyces sp. NPDC054794; assembly: GCF_053611585.1. Classification (NCBI taxonomy): domain Bacteria; kingdom Bacillati; phylum Actinomycetota; class Actinomycetes; order Kitasatosporales; family Streptomycetaceae; genus Streptomyces; species Streptomyces sp. NPDC054794. Next base: position 75,854 of record NZ_JBSHAQ010000005.1, read on the forward strand.
CTCGTACGGGTCGCCGCCGACCGTCGTGATGTCCTCCTCCCGGTCGGCCCACCGCTGCTCGGCGGTGGTCAGCTGGGCCAGCGTCGGCATGGAGGCGGCCTCCGGCGGCTCGGCGGGCACGCCGGGCCGGTCCACCCAGCCCTTGTCGGAGGACCAGCGCAGGGTGGCGGTCGCGGGGTGCTGGACGGGCTGGGCGCCGGGGGCGCGCAGCGCGGCGAGGTCCTTGGGGGTGGGCACGCCCTTGGGCGCGGGCATCCGCTGCTGGGCGCCGTTCTGCGACCCGGCGGCGGCCGGCGCGTGCTCGCCCTCCTCGGCGGGCCGCTCGGTGGCGGTGCCGAGTGCGGACTCGGGCAGCGGGGCGGAGAGGATCGCGGCGATCTCCGGGCGCGGCACGGGCGGCGGCGCGCAGATGCCGGTGAGCTCCTTGGCCCGGACCGCCTGGGTGATCCATGTACGGTCCAGGACGCGCCGCTCGTCGGCCTCGGCGACCAGGTCCTCGGACTGGTTGTAGTCGCCGTCGGCGGCCTGTACGGCCCACAGGTGGACGGCGACGCCGTGCTCCTTGGCGGCCATCATGCCGGGCAGCAGGTCGCCGTCGCCGGTCACGAGGACGACGTCCGAGCAGGCACGGTTGCGGGCCAGCTCGGTCAGCTCGGCGTGCATGGCGGCGTCCACGCCCTTTTGCGCCCAGCGTCCGTCGCTGCGGGTGAGGGCGCCGAGCCGGACGGTGACCCGGGGCATCACACGCAGGCGGCGGTGCTCCGGCTGGGGGACGCGGTCCGGGGCGCCGTCGAACCAGTAGATGCGCAGCAGCGGACGCTCCGTGTCGGCCTCGGCGCGTTCGCGCAGCGCCTGGATCAACGCGGTGTGGTCGACGGTGATGCGCGAGCGTGAGGGCTCACCGGCGAGGAGGCTGGCGGCGGCCCCCAGCAGATACCCGGCGTCCACCAGGACGATGCAGCGGTCCACACGACTCACCCTCTTCCCGGGAGGTTTGCTTCGGGCTTGCTTCGAGTCTGCCCGACCACGCGGGGGTTAACGGCCCGAACTCGATCTTCGGCGTGGCGTTTCCGGGGCCCACTCTTCGACCAACCCTGTCACAGAGGGTAATTATCCGACATGCGACACTAGTCAGGCTATGTGAATCTGATGGCGGCCCTGGCCCCTAGATCCCCCTCAGGAGGCAGATCACCATGGCCAAGAACAAGAACCGCAAGCAGGGTGGCCCGCAGAACCGCGCCTCGCAGGCCGAGCAGGCTCAGGAGCAGGCGCACCGGTCGTCGACGGAGGCCCACGAGTCCCCGATCACGCACTCGCAGGGCAGCCCGGCGGATGTTGCTCGTAAGCAGCAGAAGCGCTTCGGCCACAACTGAGGCCCGCGCGTTCGGACTCCCGTAGTCCGGCAGGGCTGTTGAAGCCCAGGCACAGCCGAGGGGCGCACCCGCTCAAGGTGCGCCCCTCGGTGTCGGTGCGGGTCAGCCCGCCAGGCAGGAGGGTCCGAGGAGGACCTTCAGGTCACCGAACAACGCCGGATCCGGCTTCACCCGGTGCCGGTCGAGGCGGAGCACCGTCGTCTTGCGCGGGCCCTGGAGCTTGATGCGGACCTCGCTGTCGCCCTTGTGGTGGCTGAGGATCTCACCGAGGCGGCTGACCATGGGCGGGGTGACCCTGGTGGCCGGGATGGTCAGGATCACGGGGGCGTTGGTGCCCGCGTTGGAGAGGTCGGGAACCATCAGCTCCATCGCCACGAGCCGCGGTACGTCCTCGCGCTTGTCGAGGCGGCCCTTGACGAACACGACCGCGTCCTCGACGAGTTGGGTCGAGATGAGCTGGTAGGTCGCCGGGAAGAACATGCACTCGATGGAACCCGCGAGGTCCTCGACGGTGGCGATCGCCCAGGCGTTGCCCTGCTTGGTCATCTTGCGCTGCAGGCCGGAGATGATGCCGCCGATGGTGACCACCGCGCCGTCCGCGTGCTCGCCGCCGGTGAGCTGGGAGATGCCCGCGTCGGCCTTGTCGGACAGCACGTGCTCCAGGCCGAAGAGCGGGTGGTCGGAGACGTAGAGACCGAGCATCTCCCGCTCCTGGGCGAGCAGGTAGGTCTTCTCCCACTCGTCCTCGCCGAAGACGACGTCGAGGCCGAAGCCGGGCTCGCTGGTGGTCTCCTCGCCCATCCCGCCGAAGAGGTCGAACTGCCCCTCGGCCTCCTTGCGCTTGACCGCGACCACGTTGTCGATCATCGGCTCGTACTGCGCGGTGAGGCCCTTGCGGGTGTGCCCCATCTCGTCGAAGGCGCCGGCCTTGATCAGCGATTCCGTGGTGCGCTTGTTGCAGACCACCGCCTCGACCTTGTCGAGGTAGTCGGGGAAGGAGGCGTACTTCCCCTTGGCCTTGCGGCTCTTGATGATCGACTCGACGACGTTCGTGCCGACGTTGCGGACGGCGGAGAGGCCGAAGAGGATCACGTCGTCGCCCTGGGCGGCGAAGTTCGCCTCGGACTCGTTGACGTTCGGCGGGAGCACCCTGATGCCCATGCGGCGGCACTCGTTGAGGTAGATCGCCGACTTGTCCTTGTCGTCCTTGACCGAGGTCAGCAGGGCCGCCATGTACTCGGCGGGGTGGTTCGCCTTCAGGAAGGCGGTCCAGTACGAGACCAGTCCGTACGCGGCCGAGTGCGCCTTGTTGAACGCGTAGCCGGCGAACGGGACCAGGACGTCCCACAGGGCCTGGATGGCCTCGTCGCTGTAGCCGTTCTTGCGGGCGCCGGCCTGGAAGATGGTGAAGTTCTTCGCCAGTTCCTCGGGCTTCTTCTTGCCCATGACGCGGCGGAGGATGTCGGCCTCGCCGAGCGAGTAGCCGGCGATGATCTGCGCGGCCTTCTGCACCTGCTCCTGGTAGACGATCAGGCCATAGGTGACGGCCAGGACCTCTTCGAGGGGCTCCTCCAGCTCCTTGTGGATCGGCGTGATCTCCTGCTGCTTGTTCTTGCGCAGCGCGTAGTTCGTGTGGGAGTTCATGCCCATGGGGCCCGGGCGGTACAGGGCCGACACGGCGGAGATGTCTTCGAAGTTGTCGGGCTTCATCAGACGCAGCAGCGAGCGCATGGGGCCGCCGTCGAACTGGAAGACGCCGAGGGTGTCGCCGCGCTGCAGCAGTTCGAAGGTCGTCGGGTCGTCGAGCGGCAGGCCCAGGAGGTCGATGTCGATCCCCTTGTTGGCCTTCACCATCTTGACGGCGTCGTCCATGATCGTGAGGTTGCGCAGGCCCAGGAAGTCCATCTTCAGCAGGCCGAGCGACTCGCAGCTCGGGTAGTCCCACTGCGTGATGGTCACGCCGTCGGTGTGCCTGACCCAGACCGGGACGTGCTCGGTGATGGTCTCGCTGGACATGATCACGCCGGCGGCGTGCACGCCCATCTGCCGGACGAGGCCCTCCACACCGCGCGCGGTGTCGATGACCTTCTTCACGTCCGGCTCGTTCTCGTACATCCCGCGGATCTCGCCGGCCTCGCTGTAGCGCGGGTGCTGCGGGTCGGTGATGCCGGAGAGCGGGATGCCCTTGCCGAGGACGTCGGCGGGCATGGCCTTGGTGAGGCGGTCGCCCATCGCGTACGGGTAGCCCAGCACGCGCGCGGAGTCCTTGATCGCGTTCTTGGCCTTGATGGTGCCGTAGGTGCCGATCATGGCGACCTTGTCGGCGCCGTACTTCTCGGTCACGTACCTGATCACCTCGACGCGCCGACGCTCGTCGAAGTCGATGTCGACATCGGGCATCGAGATGCGCTCAGGGTTGAGGAACCGCTCGAAGATCAGGCCGTGCGGGATCGGGTCGAGGTCGGTGATGCCCATGGCGTAGGCGACGATCGAGCCGGCCGCGGAACCTCGGCCGGGGCCGACGGCGATGCCGTTGTTCTTGGCCCACATGATGAAGTCGGCGACCACGAGGAAGTAGCCGGGGAAGCCCATCGAGATGATGACGTCCATCTCGTACTCGGCCTGCTTCTGGCGGTCGTCGGGGATGCCGCCGGGGAAGCGGCGCTCCATGCCCCGGCGGACCTCCTCCTTGAACCAGGTGACCTCGGTGTAGCCCTCGGGGATGTCGAACTTGGGCATGAGGTCGCGCTTCTCGAACATGCCGGTGGTGTCGACCATCTCGGCCACGAGGAGCGTGTTGGCGCAGCCCTCCTGCCAGGCGTCCGAGGAGTCGATGGCGTACATCTCGTCCGTGGACTTCAGGTAGTAGCCGGTGCCGTCGAACCTGAAGCGGTCCGGGTCGGAGAGGTTCTTGCCGGTCTGGATGCACAGCAGGGCGTCGTGGGCGCCCGCCTCGTGCGCGTACGTGTAGTGCGAGTCGTTCGTCACCAGCGGCGGGATGCCGAGCTTCTTGCCGATCTCCAGCAGGCCGTCGCGGACCCGGTGCTCGATCTCGATGCCGTGGTCCATCAGCTCCAGGAAGTAGCGGTCCTTGCCGAAGATGTCCTGGTAGTCGGCGGCGGCCTTGAGGGCCTCGTCGTACTGGCCGAGGCGCAGCCGGGTCTGGAGTTCGCCGGAGGGGCAGCCGGTGGAGGCGACGATGCCCTCGGACCACTGGGCGATGGTCTCCTTGTCCATCCGGGGCCACTTCTGCAGCCAGCCCTCGGCGTAGGCGTCGGAGGAGAGCCGGAAGATGTTGTGCAGGCCCGTCCTGTTCACGGCCCACATCGTCTTGTGGGTGTAACCACCCGAACCGGAGACGTCGTCGCGCTTCTGGTGCGGCTGGCCCCACTGGATCTTGCGCTTGTTGCGCCGGGACTCGGGCGCGACATACGCCTCGATCCCGATGATCGGGGTGATTCCGGCCTTCTGGGCGGTGTGGAAGAAGTCGTACGCGCCGTGGAGGTTGCCGTGGTCGGACATGGCGATGTGCGTCATGCCCATCTCGTTGCAGGCGTTGAACATGTCCTTGAGCCGCGCGGCACCGTCCAGCAGCGAGTACTGGGTGTGGACGTGCAGGTGCGTGAAGGGCGGCTTTGACACGGTTTCGGCCTCCAAAGGAAACGTGCGTCGACGATCTTCCGACCGGCTGTGGACCGACTGCGGACAGTCTGGGGGACAGCGTCGAAGTCTATGCCCCGGCACTGACACTCGCCGGGCACTCGCGCGTACCTTCATGCGTTGGAGGAAAGCGGACGACCCGTGCGGTCTGACGCCCCGTCCGCCCCACCTGTCCCGCACCATCCGAGCACCATCCGCACCAGGAGGCACCCAGCGATGTCGGCACCCCAGCTCAACGACGAGCAGCGCGGCGAGGAGATCCTCGCCGTCTTCGACACCGCCTTCGGCCAGCTCCTGGCCGCCGACCCGGCCGCGTTCCGCGTGAAGTTCCGGAAGATGGCGGCCTCGGCCTTCGCGTTCTACCGGGGCACGGCGTGCCTCTTCTACCACGACGCGGACGCCGAGAAGCGCGGCGGCCCGTACCTGGACGAGCGCACCTCGCGCGTGTGGATCCACGGCGACCTGCACGCGGAGAACTTCGGCACGTACATGGACTCCAACGGCCGCCTGGTCTTCAACGTCAACGACTTCGACGAGGCGTACGTCGGCCCCTTCACCTGGGACCTGAAGCGCTTCTCCGCCTCCATCGCCCTCATCGGGTACGCGAAGGCGCTCAGCGACGAGCAGATCACCGAGCTGGTGCGGGTGTACGCGGGCGCCTACCGCGAGCGCATCCACGCGCTGGCCACCGGCGCCAAGAGGGACGAGGTGCCGCCGTTCACGCTGGACACCGCGCAGGGTCCGCTCCTGGACGCGCTGCGTGACGCCCGCTCGCTGACCCGGTTCGGGCTGCTGGACTCGATGACCGAGATCCGCGACTTCGAGCGCCGCTTCGCGCCGGGCGGCGGCTCCATCGAGCTGGACGCCGCCACCCGCTACAAGGTGCTGGCCGCCTTCGACGGCTACCTGGAGACGCTGCCGGAGACCTCCCTGGCCCGCCCGGACTCCTACCGGGTCAAGGACGTCGTGGGGCGCCGCGGGATCGGGATCGGCTCGGCGGGCCTGCCGTCGTACAACATCCTCCTGGAGGGCCACAGCGACGCCCTGGAGAACGACGTCGTGATCTACATCAAGCAGGCCCAGACCCCGGCCGTCTCCCGGCACATCACGGACCCGGCGATCGCGGAGTACTTCCAGCACGAGGGCCACCGCACGGTGATCTCCCAGCGCGCCCTGCAGGCGCACGCCGACCCGTGGCTGGGCTGGACCGAGCTGGACGGCGCCGGCCAGCTGGTCGCCGAGGTCTCGCCGTACGCCGTGGACCTGGACTGGGGCGACATCGACGACCCGGAGGAGATCGCGGCCGTCGTCGCCGACCTGGGCCGGGCCACCGCCACCATGCACGCGGCGGCGGACGACACCTCCGGCGAGTCCCTGGTGCCGTTCTCCACGGAGCGCGCCATCGACGCGGCGATCGCGGCCGACGAGGAGGGCTTCGCGGACCTGCTGACCGAGTTCGCGCACAGCTACGGCGCACGCGCGCGTGCCGACCACCAGATCTTCCTCGACCTGTTCCGCAACGGCCGGATTCCGGGGCTGTGACCGCCCCGGACTCGGGCCGTCCCGGACTCGCAGGGACCTTTTAAGGGAGCCTTACCCGAGTCCGTGACAGACTCTCCACGCCATGGACATATCCGGAACCCAGCTCAGAGCCGTGCGCGCGGCGCTGTTCACGGCCTTCGTCGTGACGCTCAGCACCGCGTCGCACGTCCTGCTGTCACGGGCTCCGCTGCCGCTGACGACCGTGGCCGCGGTCGCCGTCGGCGTCTTCGTCACGGCGTACGCACTGGCGGGCCGCGAGCGCGGCTTCGGCCGCATCGCGGTGCTGCTGATCCCGCTGGAGCTGGCCGCCGACACCGTGTTCACCACCGGCCAGCACGCCTGTTACGGCAGGGCGGGCGGCCCGATCGCCGGCCCCCTGCGCGCGGTCGGCCTCGACGTGCTGTGCCGGGGCGGCTCGGTGGGCACCCCGCTGGCCCAGGTGACCGGCGGCGGCCGCGTCCCCACGCTGCTGGCGCACGCCGACCCGGGCGCCGCCTGGCTGCTGCTCGCCGCGCACGTCGGCGTCGGCCTGCTCGCCGCCGTCTGGCTGCGTCGCGGCGAGCGGGCGCTGACCCAGCTGCTGCGTGCGATGGCCGCGACCACCTTCCGTCCGCTGCTGGTGGCGGTGGCCGCCGTGGCGGCGGTCCGGCCGGCCCCGGTGCGCCGGCTGCCGCGTTTCGCGCCGCGCACCGCCGCCGCCCGCGAACTGATCCTCGTGCACTCCCTGGGACGGCGTGGACCGCCGTGCTCCTGCTCCCCCGCCCTGGCCCCGGCCTGAGCGGTTCCGCCGGCCCCCTTTCGGGGCGAGCGCAGTGAGCAAGACCAGTCCCCCACACGTATCCCGCGTACGGCATGTGCGCGTCCCATATGGAGATCACGAATATGAGCAAGCGGAACAGCCAGGCGGCGAAGACGGCGGCCCGTGAGCGGCTGCGCCTGGAGCGCGAGAAGCAGGCCCAGCGCGCCAAGATCAAGCGGCAGGTCATCGTGGCCGCCTCGGTCGTGGCCGTCCTGGCCGCGGCGGGCGGCATCGGCTACGCCGTCGTCCAGGCCAACAAGCCCAGCTACTGGGAGGGGCTGAAGGGCGACAAGGTCGTCGCTCCGGCCCACACCACGGGCACCGACGGCACCACCGTCGTCATCGGCAAGGACACCGCGAAGAAGACCCTCAAGGTCTATGAAGACCCGCGCTGCCCGGTGTGCGCCGCGTTCGAGCAGACCGTCGGTTCGACGGTGAAGAAGGACATCGACGACGGCAAGTACAAGATCCAGTACATCGGCGGTACGTTCCTCGACGGTGACTCGCTGAGCAAGGGCAAGATCGGTTCGCGCGGCGAGGGCTCCAAGAACGCGACGAGCGCCATGGGCGCCGCGCTGAACGTCAGCCCGGAGGCATTCCTCGAGTACAAGACGGCGCTGTACTCGAAGCAGTGGCACCCGGAGGAGACGGACGACAAGTTCAAGAGCGACGACTACCTCATCAAGATCGCGAACACCGTCCCCGCCCTGAAGAACAACACCGCGTTCCAGACCGCGGTGAAGAAGGGCACCTACGACGCCTGGGCACTGGCGATGTCGAAGACCTGGGACACCAACAAGGACGGCGTCACGGGCACCCCGAGCTTCGTCATGGACGGCAAGACGCTCACGACCTCGGACCCCAACCAGCCCTGGACGGTCTCCGAGTTCAACTCGGCGGTGAACGCGGCCCTCAAGGGCTGACAACGGGTCAGATACCCACCGTCGAATGAAGAGCGGGCGAACTTTACGAGTTCGCCCGCTCTCGATCATACCGATCAGTAACCTGATCGGTCGTGACCAGTCGAAACCGATCCTCCGAGGGCATCAACTCCCTCTCGCCCCGTCGCCGTACGGTCGTCAAGGCCGCGGCGGCGACCGCTGTTCTGGCCGGCCCGCTCGCCGCCGCGCTGCCCGCCCGCGCCGTCGGCCAGGCCCCCGCCTTCCTGCACGGCGTCGCCTCCGGCGACCCGCTGCCCGACGGCATCCTGCTGTGGACCCGCGTGACCCCCACCGCCGAGGCGATACCCGGCTCCGGGCTCGGCCCGGACACCGAGGTGAGCTGGGTCGTCGCCACGGACAACGCGCTGACGAACGTCGTCGCCAAGGGCTCCACGACCGCGAAGGCCGCCTCCGACCACACGGTCAAGGCCGACATACGCGGCCTGGCCCCGGCCACCACCTATTGGTTCCGCTTCTCGGCAGGCGGCACGGACTCCCCGGTGGCGCGCACCCGCACCGCGCCGGCGGCGGACGCGGCCGTGTCGGGCCTGCGCTTCGGCGTGGTCTCCTGCGCCAACTGGGAGGCCGGCTACTTCTCCTCCTACCGCCACCTCGCGGCCCGGGGCGACCTCGACGCCTGGCTGCACCTCGGCGACTACATCTACGAGTACGGCACCGGCGAGTACGGCACGCGCGACACCGTCGTGCGGCAGCACGCGCCCACCCACGAGATCCTCACGCTCGCCGACTACCGCACCCGGCACGGCAAGTACAAGACCGACCCGGACCTGCAGGCCCTGCACACCAAGGCGCCCGTCATCGCGATCTGGGACGACCACGAGTTCGCCAACGACTCCTGGTCCGGCGGCGCCGAGAACCACACCGAGGGCGCCGAGGGCGCCTGGAAGGACCGTCAGGCGGCCGCCAAGCAGGCCTACTTCGAGTGGATGCCGGTCCGCCCGGCGATCGCCGGCACCACCTACCGCCGGCTGCGCTTCGGCAAGCTCGCCGACCTCTCGCTGCTGGACCTGCGGTCCTTCCGCTCCCAGCAGGTCAAGGTCGGCAACGGCTCGGTCGACGACCCGGAGCGCACCATCACGGGGCGCGCGCAGCTCGACTGGCTGAAGGCCGGCCTGAAGGCCTCCGACACCACCTGGCGGCTGGTCGGCAACTCGGTGATGATCTCGCCGTTCTCCTTCGGCTCCCTCTCCGCCGACCTGTTCAAGCCGCTGGCCAAGCTGCTCGGGCTGCCGCAGGAGGGCATCGCCGCCAACACCGACCAGTGGGACGGCTACACCGACGACCGCCGCGAGCTGCTGGCCCACCTGCGCTCCAACGCCATCGGCAACACCGTCTTCCTGACCGGTGACATCCACATGGCGTGGGCCAACGACGTGCCGGTGGACGCGGGCACCTACCCGTTCTCGGCCTCGGCCGCCACGGAGTTCGTGGTCACCTCGGTCACCTCCGACAACCTCGACGACATCGTCAAGGTCCCCGAGGGCACCCTCACCGCGATCGCCTCGCCGCTCATCCGCGCCGCCAACCGGCACGTCCACTGGGTCGACACCGACCGCCACGGCTACGGCGTCCTGGACATCACCGCCGACCGCGCGCAGATGGACTACTACGTCCTGTCCGACCGCACGAACCCGAACGCCACCTCGTCCTGGTCGCGTTCGTACAGTACGCGCAGCGGCACGCAGAAGGTCGAGCGTACTTACAACCCTGTGTAAAGAGATCAACGCCCGGAGCAACCGAGAAGATCTTTCCGGCGTCGAACACACTGGCGGGTCGCCCTACCTGGCGGCCCGCCAGGTCTGTTCATGATTGGAGTCACATGGCCACCCCCCAAGGTGTCTTGAAGAAGACCGCGACGATTGCCGCTGCCATGACGCTCGCCGGACTCGCCTCCGTCGCTCAGGCGACGGAGGCCTCGGCAGCACCGGCCTTCGTCAATCTGACCGTGCTGGACAGGGGCGGTGCCCCCATCTACGCGGAGCCCAACTCCTCGTCGCACAAGTTCCGTACGGAGCCGTTCAACACGACCCTGCGCATCCAGTGCTCGACCCGCCACACCCCCTCGGGGGCCCTGTGGTTCCGGATCTACGACTCGAAGCCGACGTCCTGGGTGTACTCCGGGCACTTCATGTCGCTGGTGCACAACCCCAAGGAGTGCTTCCCGGGCTGAGCCGGCGGCAGCCGCCGACCAGCCGGTCCGCGCCAGGGGGTCCGCGCTAGGCGGTCCGCAGACTGTCGAGGAAGCCGAGTGCCACCCGCCAGGTGGCCTCGGCGGCCTCCTCGTCGTAGTCCGGCAGCTCGGGGTCGGTGTAGAGGTGGCCGGCCCCGGCGTACCGGTAGACCTCGACGTCCGCGCCCAGCCTGCCCATCTGCAGGTACCAGGAGCCGAGCCAGTCGTCCGTCTCGAACGGGTCCGGCTCGGCCACGTGCAGCTGGACCGGCAGGTCGTCCACCGAGACGTTCGGCGCGATGTCCGACGTGCCGTGCAGGAGCAGCAGCCCGCGCGCCTTCTCGTCGCCGAGCGCCAGGGTCTGCGCGACGGAGGCACCGAGCGAGAACCCCGCGTACACCAGCCCCCGTTCCGAATAGGGCGCCGCCGCCAGGACGGCTCGCTTCAGCAGTTCGTCCTTGCCGATCTCGTCCTTGAACGCCATGCCGTCCTCGACCGTCTCGAACGTGCGCCCCGCGAACAGGTCCGGCGTCCACACCTCGTGGCCCGCGGCCCGCAACCGGTCCGCCGCGGCGCGCACCGCGGGCCTGAGGCCATAGGTCGAGTGAAAGAGCATGATGTTCATGGGGCCATGGTGCCAGCCGGATACGTCAGTGCCGCACCGCGGCCGTACCCACTCCGCTCGCGAACACACATGTTCATCACCGCCCGATGCCGGTTACGTTCGGAGGCATGGAGAACGTACTGCGCCCTCTCGTCGTGGTCGGCGGTGCCGTCGTCCTCACGCTGCTCATCGGCTGGGCCACCGATCTGCTGCTGCGCAAGGCCGACGAACGGCACAACGAGACGCCCCTGTGGGGCCTCTTGCGCCGCGCCCGGATCCCCTACCAGCTGATGCTGTGCGCGGCCCTGCTCAGAGGCTCCTACGACCAGGCGCAGCTGCTGGAGGCCCACCGGGTCGGCATCGGCCGGACGCTGACACTGGTGCTGATCGGGTCGGTGGCCTGGCTGATGATCCGGATCGCGGCGGCGATCGTCGAGACGACGTACACCCGCTATGCCCGTGTCCACCACGACGCGGCCCGAGTCCGCCGGGTCCGCACCCAGGTGTCGCTGATCATGCGCGTGGTGGCGGCGGTCGTCGGCGTGGTCGCCGCCGCGGCGATGCTGCTGACGTTCCCGGCGATGCGCGCGGCCGGCGCGTCCCTGCTGGCCTCCGCCGGAATCCTGGGCATCGTCGCCGGTGTGGCCGCCCAGTCCACGCTCTCCAACTTGTTCGCCGGGCTGCAGATCGCCTTCGGCGACATGGTGCGGATCGGCGACACCGTCGTGGTGGACGGCGAGTGGGGCACGGTCGAGGAGATCACGCTGACCTTCCTGACCGTACGGACCTGGGACGAGCGCCGGATCACCATGCCGGTGTCGTACTTCACCTCCAAACCCTTCGAGAACTGGTCGCGCGGCACCCCGCAGATGACCGGCATCGTCTACTGGCACCTCGACCACACCGCGCCGATCGAGCTGATGCGCGAGAAGCTCCGGGACCTCCTGCGCGAGTGCCCGGCCTGGGACGGCCGCGACTACGGGCTCGCGGTCACCGACTCCACGCCGAACACCCTCCAGGTCCGCGCGCTGGTCACCGCCAAGGACGCGGACGACGTGTGGAAGGTCCGGGTCACGGTCCGTGAACAGATGATCGGCTGGCTGTGCGCGGAGCATCCCTACGCCCTGCCCCGGGTCAACACGGCGGACGCGGTGCTGCCGCCCGGCCACCTCCCCTCCCTCGACGGCGCGGGGACGCGGCGCCTGCCCGAGCAGCCCCGGACGGGCCGGGGCTGACCCCGCCGCTCGTCAGTGCCCTCGTTCGGCTCCGCCGTTGACCTGGATGATCTGCGAGGTGATGTGCCCGGCGCCCGGGGAGGCCAGCCAGTGCAGGGTGGCGGCGACGTCCCCGGGCGTCCCGGCCCGGCCGGTCGCGGTCTCGTCGACGAGCCGCTCCCGCCGCGCCTCCTCGATCGGGCCGCCGAAGAAGTCGGTGTCCTCGATGTACCCCGGCGCCACCACGTTCACGGTGATGCCGCGCGGGCCCAGCTGCCGGGCCAGATCATGGGCATACGGATGGAGGGCCGCCTTGGACGCCGCGTAGGCCCCGCTGCCCGACCCGCGGTAGGCCGCTATGGAGCTCAGGAACAGCACCCGGCCGCCCGGTTCCGCCAGCCGCTCCTTCAGCGCCTCCGTGAGCAGCACGGAGGTCAGGGTGTTGAGCCGGAAGTTGACCGTCCAGTCGTGCGCGACGGCGTCGAGCGCGTCCTCGCCGCCGTCCTCGGGTTCGAGGCCTCCGTTGCCCCCGGCGCTGTGCACGAGCACGTCCACGGTGCCGAGCCGCTCGGCGACGAACCGGGCCACGCCCCGCACGTCCGCCGGGTCACGAAGGTCGGCCGCACGGGTGAGCGCCCCCGGCACCCCGGCCTTCTCCAGCACCTCGGCGCGCCGCCCGAGCAGCAGCACCTGATCCCCGTCCGCCGCGAACGCCTGCGCGGCCGCCAGCCCGATTCCCGTACCGCCACCACTGATCACAATGTTGCGAGCCATGATCCGAGAGTACGAGCGGAACGCGGACCGGGCCTGCGGATATCCACAACCGCCATGTGTTCATATGACCGCCGCCCCGCAGGGTCACGGTGGAGATCACGCGAACTCACCCGAGCTCACTTCAGGCTGCGTACGTCCAGATGCCGCAGCACCCGGTCCACGATCTCCGGATCCGCCCCCGGCTCGCTCCGCGCCGCGAGCACCTCGTGCCGCGCCGCGCTGAGCATCTCGTTCTGGATCTGCCGTACCCGCCTCAGCCGCCGCACCCGCTGCTGATGGGCCTCCCGCCGCTCCTCCTCGCCCAGGTCCGGGCTGATCCGCAGGCCGATGTCGAAGGCCCGCCGGTGCATCTGCTCGGACAGCTCCTCCGGCAGCTCCTCGACCTCCTCGATCTCCGTCAGCCTCCCCCGCGCCGCCTTCGCCGCCCGCACCGCCAGCTCCTTCTCGAACTCCTTCTCCCGCTCGGTGTCGGCCCGTACCCGCAGCCGCTTCACCAGCCACGGCAAAGTCAGCCCCTGGAGCACCAGCGTCGACATGATCACCCCGAAGGCGATGAACACGATCTCGTCGCGGTCCGGGAAGGGCGACCCGTCCCAGGTCCGCAGCGGAATGGCCAGCGCCAGCGCCACCGAGGCCACCCCGCGCATCCCCGCCCACCACATGACGACGGTCTCCCGCCAGCTCATCGGGATGTCCTCGTCGTGGTCCCGCCGGGCGTGCAGCCGCTTGGTCAGCCAGGTCGCGGGCAGCAGGTACACCAGCCGTACGAGCAGCACCACGACGACGATCGTGGCCGCCCAGCCGAGCAGGTCGGGCCAGCGCCCGGAGGCCGTCCGGATCGCGTTGTGCAGTTCGAGCCCGATCAGCCCGAACGCCACGCCGGTGACCAGCGTGTCGACGATGTCCCAGAAGGCGTGCCCGGCGAGCCGGGTCATCACGTCGTCGGCGTCGAGGGCGTACTCGGCGAGGAACAGCGCCGTGGTGAGCACGGCGAGCACCCCGGACCCGTGCAGCTCCTCCGAGATCACGTACGACACGTACGGCACCAGCAGGGTCAGGCCGATCTGGAGGGTCGCGTCGTCCAACAGGTCCAGCAGCTTGTTCGCGCCCCAGCCGAGGGCGAGCCCCACGGCGAGCGCGACCACCGCGGACAGCACCAGGTCCAGTCCGGCCTGCCAGGGCGAGAACGAGCCGCTGACGACGACGGCGATCGCCACGTGGTACAGCACGATCGCCGTGACGTCGTTGAACAGCCCCTCGCCCTCCAGGATCGACACCAACCGGCGCGGCAGCCCGAGCTGCCCGGCGACGGCCGTGGCGGCGACCGGGTCGGGCGGGGCGACCAGCGCGCCCAGCGCCACGGCGGCGGCGACCGGCAGCCCGGGCACGATCGCGTGGGCGACGGCCGCCACGCAGATCGTGGTGACGAACACCAGGGCCACGGCCAGCAGGAAGATCGGCCGTTTGTTCGCGGCGAACTGACGCCAGGAGGTGCGCCGCACCGCCGCGTAGAGCAACGGCGGAAGCAGCGTGGGCAGGATCAGCTCCGGCGGGATGTTCACGTTCGGCACGAAGTCGAGCACCGCGAGAACGATCCCGAACAGCGTCATCAGCACCGGCGCGGGCAGTCCGAACCGGTCCCCCACCGGCACGCTGATCAGGGCCCCGAGCAGCAACACGAACAACAGGGCCAGCTGATCCACGGCGGGCGCTCCGGGAGTCGACGGGTCACACAGCAGGCCTCAAGCCTGCCACGCGACCCTTCTGACCGGCCCTTTCGGCGCCGCCGCTACAGGGCGCGGCGCATCGCCCGGTGCGGGATCCCCGCCTCCGGGTACTCCGGGCCGTACGCCTCGTAGCCGAGTCGCTCGTAGAAACCCAGGGCCTGCGTCTGGGCGTGGAGGTCGACCGCCGTCAGGCCACGCGCGCGGGCCGCCGCCTCGATGACCCGCACCAGGGCGACGCCGACACCCAGTCCGCGCGCCTTTGGGGTGACGGCGAGCCGCCCCAGGGCGCCCAGCGAGGGGTCACCGCCGGTCCTGGCGGCGGCCTCCTGGCCGTACAGCAGCCGCCCGGTGCCGAGCGGTACGCCGTCCTCCCGGACCGCCAGCACGTGCACCGCGACCGCGTCGTACTCGTCGTACTCGATGTCCTCGGGGACGTTCTGCTCGACGACGAAGACCTCCTTGCGCACCGCGAAGCACGCCTCGCGGTCGGTCAGGTCCTCGACGATCCGGACCGTGTACCCGGCGCTCATGCCCAGGTCTCCTCGCGGACCTGTTCCAGCGCCTGCTGCAGGTCCTCGGGGTAGTCGCACGCGAACTCGACCCACTGCCCGTCCCCGGGGTGCTCGAAGCCGAGCCGGACGGCGTGCAGCCACTGGCGGGTCAGGCGCAGCCGCTTGGCGAGCGTCGGGTCGGCGCCGTAGGTCAGGTCGCCCACGCACGGGTGGCGGTGGGCGGACATGTGGACGCGGATCTGGTGGGTGCGGCCCGTCTCCAGCTTCACGTCGAGCAGGGAGGCGGCGCGGAAGGCCTCGATGAGGTCGTAGTGGGTCACCGAGGGCTTGCCCTCGGCCGTGACCGCCCACTTGTAGTCGTGGTTGGGGTGGCGGCCGATGGGGGCGTCGATGGTGCCGCTGGTCGGGTCGGGGTGGCCCTGGACGAGCGTGTGGTAGCGCTTGTCGACCGTGCGCTCCTTGAACTGGCGCTTGAGCGAGGTGTACGCGTACTCGGACTTGGCGACCACCATCAGGCCCGACGTGCCGACGTCGAGGCGGTGCACGATGCCCTGACGCTCGGCGGCGCCCGAGGTCGAGATCCGGTAGCCGGCGGCGGCCAGGCCGCCGATCACGGTCGGGCCGCTCCAGCCCGGCGACGGGTGCGCGGCCACGCCGACCGGCTTGACGATCACGACCACGTCATCGTCGTCGTGCACGATCTCCATGCCCTCGACCGGCTCGGCCACCACCTGCACCGGAGCGGGCGCCTGCGGCATCTCGACCTCCAGCCAGGCCCCGCCGCGGACCCGCTCGGACTTGCCGACCACGGCGCCGTCGACCTGCACCTTGCCAGCGGCGGCCAGCTCCGCCGCCTTCGTACGGGAGAAGCCGAACATGCGGGAGATGGCGGCGTCGACGCGCTCGCCCTCCAGGCCGTCGGGTACGGGCAGGGTACGGATCTCGGGAATCGTGCTCACCCGACGAGTATGCCGGACGGGTCCGACCGGACCGTCAACGCGCCCTCCGCCCCCCTCAGCCCCTGGGGGACGGTTCAGTCCTTGTCGGACACCTCAGTCCTTGTGGACGGTCCCGTCCGGGTCGAGCCCGCGGAACGACAGGAGCACGATCAGGATGCCGCCGCAGACGATCGCCGAGTCGGCGAGGTTGAAGACCGCGAAGCCCTTGGGCGCGATGAAGTCGACGACCTGGCCCTCGAAGAGCCCCGGCGTACGGAAGATCCGGTCGGTGAGGTTGCCGATCGCCCCGCCGAGCAGCAGGCCGAGCGCGATCGCCCAGGGCAGGCTGTACAGCTTGCGGGCCAGGCGGATGATCACCACGATCACGGCCGCCGCGATCACCGTGAAGATGACCGTGAAGGCCTCGCCGAAGCCGAAGGCCGCCCCCGGGTTGCGGATGGCGTTGAGCTCCAGCCAGCCGTCCACGACCTTGATCGGCGCGTGGTGCTCCAGCTTCGCGACCACGAGCATCTTGCTGATCAGGTCGAGGGCGTACGCGAAGGCCGCCACCGCGAACAGCACCGCGATCCGGCGCCTGCCCCGGGGCCGCTCGGCCGCGCTCTCCCGCTCGTCCGCACCGGACGCCGCACCGGACGCGGAGGCCGCCCCAGCCGCCGCCGGCCGCTCGCCGCTGTCCTCCGGGGTGTCCGGCGTACCGATGATGCGCTCCGCCTCTGTCACGTGAGTCCCTCAACCTAGGTGCCTGACTGAGGACGAGCGTACGGCACGCCCCGGACGACCCACCTGCTCAGGAGCGACGTTCCTGCTTCTGCTTGCACTCGACGCACAAGGTTGCCCTCGGGAAGGCCTGCATACGGGCCTTGCCGATGGCGTTGCCGCAGATCTCGCACAGGCCGTACGTGCCCGCGTCCAGCCGCTGCAGGGCGCGCTCGGTCTGGACGAGCATCTCGCGCGCGTTGGCCGCCAGCGCCATCTCGTGCTCGCGGGTGATGTTCTTCGTACCGGTGTCCGCCTGGTCGTCTCCGGCACCGTCCCCGGAGTCCCGCATCAGGCCGGCGATGGACTCCTCGGAGGACGTGATCTCGGCGCGCAGCCGCGCCCCCTCGGACAGCAGCTCGGAGCGCGCCTCCTCGACCTCCTCGGGGGTCCACGGGTCCTCGCCCGGGCGCACCGCGAGCTCGCCGGGCTCCGCCGCCGCGGCGACCCGTGCCTTGGGGACGGCGGTCTTCGCCGCCGTGGCCGTGCCAGGAGTCTTCTTCGCAACCACCGTCGTGGCTCCCGTCTGCTTCGCGGCCCGCGCCGCGCCCGCTTTCTTGGCCGTGCTCTTCCTGCTCGCGCCCTTGGGGGTGCCGTCGCCGGAGGCGACCTCCTCGGCATCCGTCTTCTTCGGGTTCTTCGTGTCCTTCGCGTTCTTGGTGCTCTTGGCGTTCTTGGTGCTCTTCGCGCTCTTGGTGCTCTTGGTGCTCTTCGCGTTCTTGGGGACGGCCTTCCGATCGGCGGCCTCCTGGCTCGCCGCCGTCGCCTCGGCCACCGTCTCCTCGGCCGCCTTCCCCTTGGCGACCGTCTCCTTCGCCGCGGTTCTCTTCGCGGCCGTGGCCGCGGCGACGGTCTTCCCGGCCGCCTTCCCGGCGGCGGACTTCTTCTCGGCCGCCGGCTTCCTCACTGCGGCCTTCCCGGCGCCGCCGTTCCCCTTGGCCGCGCTCTCCGCGACGGCGCCCTCCGCCCGGGCGTTCTTCTTCCCGCCCGACCGGGCCGTGCTCTTCTTCCCCCCTACGTCCTTGACCGCGCCGGGGGCATCCGCACCGCCGGAGGCCGCCGTGGCCCTGGCCCCGCTGGACGCCGACTGCTGTACGGCGGTCTTTTTCGCCACCATGGCCGCGGCCCCTTCACATATTGTGATCTTGCTCGCGAATCGTGCTGGGACGATAAATCGACTTGAGTCCCGCGGCAACGGGACGCACCGCCCGATTCGCCCGGCTCGCGCATGCCGCTCCGCAAGCCTGCATCCGTTGTGCCCAGCTCCCCGCCGGGTAATCCGCCGAGCCCGGCATCCCAGGATCCGAACACGCGTACCTCGCCATTTGGGGCATCCTGCCACCAGCCGGGCTCCCCGGCACCCGCACCCGGAAATCCGGTCGGCCGCTGTCCCCGGCGCGCCGTACACTGGGCGGAGCGAAAAGCGTGGATGGGGACGAGTAGCGGCGTACGCAGCCCAGAGCGACCCGGGGACGGTGGGAGCCCGGGGGCGAGCGCGACGCGAAGATCACCCCGGAGCCGCCGGAAGAAAGCCCCAGGGAAGGCCCGGGGGCCGGTAGAACCGGCTTCGCGACCCCAATGAGGGGGCTCACCGGCGCGTACGGCGTACGGCGGGCCAAGGAGGGTGGTACCGCGGGAGCGCGCCGCACACGGCGTACGTAGCAGATACGGCTCTCGTCCCTCCGACGGAAGGCAGAAAGTCCGTTGGAGGAAGCTCGCAGATGACAGCGCCGACGTATCGCCAGGTACCCGCCCAGGTCGACCTGCCCGCGCTTGAGCACGCCGTGCTCGACTTCTGGCGCGAGCAGAAGATCTTCGCCAAGAGCCTGGAGCAGTCCGAGGGCCGCCCGGAGTGGGTGTTCTACGAGGGCCCGCCCACCGCCAACGGCATGCCCGGCGCCCACCACATCGAGGCGCGTGTCTTCAAGGACGTCTTCCCCCGCTTCCGCACCATGCGCGGCTACCACGTGGCCCGCAAGGCCGGCTGGGACTGCCACGGCCTGCCGGTGGAGCTGGCGGTCGAGAAGGAGCTCGGCTTCTCCGGCAAGCAGGACATCGAGGCGTACGGCATCGCCGAGTTCAACGCCAAGTGCCGTGAGTCCGTGCTCCGCCACACCGACGCCTTCGCCGCCCTGACGACCCGCATGGGCTACTGGGTCGACCTCGACGACGCCTACGTCACGATGGACCCCGAGTACATCGAGTCGGTCTGGTGGTCGCTCAAGGAGATCTTCGACAAGGGCCTGCTGGTCCAGGACCACCGCGTCGCCCCCTGGTGCCCGCGCTGCGGCACCGGCCTGTCGGACCACGAGCTGGCGCAGGGCTACGAGACGGTCGTCGACCCGTCCGTGTACGTCCGTTTCCCGCTCACCTCCGGTCCGCTCGCCGGCGAGGCCGCGCTCCTGGTGTGGACGACGACCCCCTGGACCCTGGTCTCCAACACGGCGGTGGCCGCGCACCCGGAGGTCACCTACGTCGTCGCGACGGACGGCGAGGAGAAGCTCGTCGTCGCCGAGCCGCTGGTCGAGAAGGCGCTCGGCGAGGGCTGGGAGCGCACCGGCCAGAGCTTCACCGGCGCCGAGATGGAGCGCTGGACGTATCAACGTCCGTTCGAGCTCGTGGAGTTCCCCGAGCCCGCCCACTACGTGGTGAACGCCGAGTACGTCACCACCGAGGACGGTACGGGTCTGGTGCACCAGTCCCCGGCCTTCGGTGAGGACGACCTCAAGGTCTGCCGCGCGTACGGTCTGCCGGTGGTCAACCCGGTCCGCCCGGACGGCACCTTCGAGGAGGACGTCCCGCTGGTCGGCGGCGTCTTCTTCAAGAAGGCGGACGAAAAGCTCACCGAGGACCTCCAGCAGCGCGGCCGGCTCTTCAAGCACCTGCCGTACGAGCACAGCTACCCGCACTGCTGGCGCTGCCACACCGCGCTGCTCTACTACGCGCAGCCGTCCTGGTACATCCGCACGACGGCCGTCAAGGACCGCCTCCTCGAAGAGAACGAGAAGACCAACTGGTTCCCGGAGACGGTCAAGCACGGCCGCTTCGGCGACTGGCTGAACAACAACATCGACTGGGCGCTGTCCCGCAACCGCTACTGGGGCACCCCGCTGCCGATCTGGCGCTGCGAGGACGACCACCTCACGGTCGTCGGCTCCCGCGCGGAGCTGACCGAGCTGACCGGCACCGACCAGTCCGCCCTCGACCCGCACCGCCCGTACATCGACGACGTCACCTTCGCCTGCCGTCATGACGGTTGCGGGAAGACGGCCACGCGCGTGCCCGAGGTCATCGACGCCTGGTACGACTCGGGTTCGATGCCGTTCGCGCAGTGGGGCTACCCGTACAAGAACAAGGAGCTGTTCGAGAGCCGGTACCCGGCGCAGTTCATCTCCGAGGCGATCGACCAGACCCGCGGCTGGTTCTACACGCTGATGGCCGTCGGCACGCTGGTCTTCGACAAGTCGTCGTACGAGAACGTCGTGTGTCTCGGCCACATCCTCGCCGAGGACGGCCGCAAGATGTCCAAGCACCTGGGCAACATCCTGCAGCCGATCCCGCTCATGGACCAACACGGCGCGGACGCGGTGCGCTGGTTCATGGCGGCCGGCGGCTCCCCGTGGGCGGCGCGTCGCGTCGGCCACGGCACCATCCAGGAGGTCGTCCGCAAGACGCTCCTCACCTACTGGAACACGGTCGCCTTCCAGGCCCTGTACGCGCGCACGTCGAACTGGGCCCCGTCCGCGGCCGACCCGGCCCCGGCCGAGCGGCCCGTTCTCGATCGCTGGCTCCTTTCCGAACTGCACGCGCTCACCGACCAGGTGACGCAGGCGCTGGAGGCGTACGACACCCAGCGCGCAGGCAAGCTGCTGTCGGCGTTCGTCGACGACCTGTCGAACTGGTACGTCCGCCGCTCGCGCCGCCGCTTCTGGCAGGGCGACAAGGCCGCGCTGCGCACCCTGCACGAGGTCGTCGAGACGGTCACCAAGCTGATGGCCCCGCTGACCCCGTTCATCACCGAGCGGGTCTGGCAGGACCTGGTGGTGCCGGTGGCCCCGAGCGCCCCGGAGTCGGTGCACCTGGCGTCCTGGCCCGAGGCGGACCTGTCGGCGATCGACCCGGAGCTGTCGAAGCAGATGGTCCTGGTCCGCCGCCTGGTGGAGCTCGGCCGCGCCACGCGCGCGGAGTCGGGCGTCAAGACCCGCCAGCCGCTGTCCCGCGCCCTGGTGGCGGTCGCGGGCTTCGAGTCCCTCGACCGCGAGCTGCACGCGCAGATCACCGAGGAGCTGAACGTCAGCTCCCTGGCGTCGCTGTCCGAGGTCGGCGGTTCCCTGGTGGACACCACCGCCAAAGCGAACTTCCGCGCCCTGGGCAAGCGGTTCGGCAAGCGGGTCCAGGACGTGGCCAAGGCCATCTCCGCCGCCGACGCGGCCGCGCTGTCCCTGGCGCTGCGCGAGGGCACGGCGTCGGTGGAGGTCGACGGTGAGACGGTCCCGCTCGCCCCAGACGAGGTGATCATCACGGAGACCCCGCGCGAGGGGTGGTCGGTGGCGTCCGACTCCGGTGCCACGGTCGCCCTCGACCTGGAGATCACGGCGGAGCTGCGCCAGGCGGGTCTCGCGCGTGACGCGATCCGGCTGATCCAGGAGGCCCGCAAGAACAGCGGCCTCGACGTGGCCGACCGCATCGCGCTGCGCTGGACCTCCACGGACCCGGCGGTCGTCGCGGCGCTGGGCGAGCACGCCGAGCTGATCGCCGACGAGGTCCTGGCGACCGACTTCGCCCAGGGCGAGGCGGACGACAGCTACGGCGAGACGTTCACGGACGAGGGCCTGTCGCTCACGTTCCGTCTGCGCAAGGCGTAGTCACCAGGCTCCTAGGGGCCCGGTCCTCTCACGAGGGCCGGGCCCCGACCCGTTTCTGCGCTTCTACGGTTCCCGGGTCGGCGCTCCCGGGGCGCTGTGCGTCCGGCCCCGGCCGACATCGGCCGCAACACGCGTAAAAAGGGCGGGACCCCGGACCGAAGTCCGGGGTCCCGCCCTGAACGCTGCCGATGCCTACGGCGTACTACTGACCGTGCCGGCCGTCAGTTGTCGTCCTCGTCGATCAGGAACCCACGCATCGGCGAGGGAGCCTGGCCCATCGGGCCGGGGCCCTGCGGACGGACCGGAGCCATCGGCTGGGTCATCGCCGGGGACATCTGCTGCTGGCCGCCGTACGACGGGGCCGGCGGCATCGGGGGGCCACCCATCGTCTGGTTGCCACCGTAGGACGGGGCACCGGCACCGGCCGGAGCCATCGAGGGCGCCGGGGACGGCGGCAGGGAGGCGGTGGCCGGGGTGCGCGGCGGCGCGAGCGAGTCGTCGGCCTGGGTCTCCAGCTGACGCAGCTGCGACTCCAGGTACGACTTCAGTCGCGTGCGGTACTCGCGCTCGAAGCCGCGCAGGTCCTCGACCTTGCGCTCCAGCGTGGCGCGAGCGGACTCCAGGGAGCCCATCGCGACGCGGTGCTTCTCCTGCGCGTCCCGCTCCAGGGCGTCGGCCTTGGCGCGGGCGTCACGCTCCAGACCCTCGGCGCGGCTGCGGGCCTCGCCGACGATCTTGTTGGCCTCGGAACGAGCCTCGGCGATCGCCTGGTCGGCGGTCTGCTGGGCCAGCGAGAGGACACGGGCGGCGCTGTCGCCACCGGGGCCCTGACCGGGGCCGCCCATCGGACCGCCCATGGGGCCGCCCATCGGACCACCCATCTGCTGCATGGGCGGCTGGCCACCCATCGGGCCCTGACCCATCGGACCCTGACCCATCGGACCCTGACCCATCGGGCCCTGACCCATCGGACCGGGACCCTGCGGGCCGCCCTGACCGCCGGGACCGGCGGGCAGCTGCGGGGCGCCGCTCGGCAGCTGGGGCGGACCACCCATGGGGCCACCCATCTGCTGCTGCGGCGGGCCCGATATGCCGGCGGGCACCGGAGCGCCGGGACCTCGCATCCCCTGCTGAGGCATGCCCGGTCCCTGGTCCTGCGGCTCCGGGGGCTTGCGCATGTTCTGCTGGTTCTGGGCAGCAGCACGCGTAGCCGCGGCCAGCTTGGCGCGCAGGTCCTCGTTCTCGCGGAGCAGGCGGGTCAGCTCGGCTTCGACCTCGTCGAGGAAGGCATCGACCTCGTCCTCGTCATAGCCTTCTCGGAGGCGGACGGTCGTGAACTGCTTGTTCCGCACGTCCTCGGGGGTCAACGGCATCTCTTCACCTCAACGTAGTCGTCGGCATCGGCAAGACGGTAGTTCACATCGCTCACAGCCGGCTCACGATCGAGATCAGGATGTAAACAATGATCATCAGTACGAAGAAGGACAGGTCGAGCGCCACGCCCCCGAGACGCAGCGGCGGGATGAACCGCCGCAGAAGCTTGAGCGGTGGATCGGTGACAGTGTAGGTGGCCTCCAGAACGACCACCATCGCCTTGCCGGGTTGCCATGAGCGGGCGAACTGGAAGACGTAGTCCATGACCAACCGGAAGATCAGCACGATGAGGAAGCACATCAGCGCGATGTAGATGACATCCAGGACCACGCTCATGACCCGTGCTTCCCTCTCCCCTGTTTCCGTGCTGCTGGGTAGTGCTTTTCCGGCCTTGCGTCTCAGCTCTGGTTGAAGAACCCGCCCTCTGCGATGCGGGCCTTGTCCTCCGCCGTGACATCGACGTTAGCAGGCGACAACAGGAACACCTTCTGCGTCACCCGCTCGATGCTGCCGTGAAGACCAAACACCAATCCCGCCGCAAAGTCGACAAGTCGCTTCGCATCTGTGTCATCCATCTCAGTCAGATTCATGATCACAGGGGTGCCCTCACGGAAGTGTTCCCCGATGGTACGGGCCTCGTTGTAGGTCCGGGGGTGAAGCGTGGTGATCCGGTACGGCTCTCGTTCCGACACGACCTTGGGCATGATCACCGGTGCGTTCTTCTCCAGGGACTGACGTTCTTGTGTGATGGACGCCACGGGCGCGATCCGCGCCGGACGCCCGGATTCAGCGGGCAGCGAAGCGGAATGCGACACCGGTTCGCGTGGCGCCGGAGGCTGTACCACTCGCACCGATTCGCCCCTTTGGGACTGGTGTGCACCGTGCGACTGGTGTGACGGCTCGTGCCGTCGGTGGTCTCGCTCGGGCTCCGGGTCCAGTTCGGGCTCGAAGTCGTCGTCGGGGTCGAATCCGCGGCCGTCGTACCCATCGTCCTCCACGAGGCCGAGGTAGACCGCCATCTTGCGCATCGCGCCGGCCATGCTCTGAGTCCTCCGCTCTGTGGTGGATCGACTGGCGACTGCCAAGTCCTGCGATCCACGCGGTCGTTGCGCCACCTTTCGGCGGCATTGACCATATTTTCTGCTGTGGTCCGACTTCTTGGCGACGTTACCCGAGCCTGGGGCGGACTCCGAGTACCGCGGTGCCGACGCGTACATGTGTCGCTCCGGCCGCCACGGCCTGTTCGAGGTCCGCACTCATCCCCGCGGACACCATGTTCGCAGCCGGATGGGCTCGGCGCACGTCGGTCGACAAATCCATCATCCGCTCGAACGCCGCCTGTTGGCGTCCCGCGTACTCCCCCGTGAGCGGAGCGACCGTCATCAACCCGTCGAGCCGCAGTCCCGCGGCGTCGGCGACGAGGTCGGCCAACTCTTCGATTCCGCCGGGCGCCACGCCGCCCCGCTCCCCTCGCCCGCTCGCGCCCGCGTCGAGGGCCACCTGGATGAGGCACCCCACCTCGCGCCCGGCGCGCTCGGCCTCCTTCGAAAGAGCCGCGACGAGCCGGGCCCGGTCGACGGACTGCACGACATCCGCGTAACCGACCACGGATCGCACCTTGTTGGTCTGCAATTGACCGACAAAGTGCCAATTAAGGGACAGATCCGAGCAAGCGGCGGCCTTGGGTGCCGCGTCCTGGTCCCGGTTCTCGGCCACATGGCGCACGCCGAGTTCGGACAGGATCCGCACATCGCTCGCCGGGTAGGTCTTGGTGACCACGATCAGGGTCACCTCTTCCCGCTTGCGTCCGGCGGCCGCACACGCGGCGGCGATGCGTTCGTCCACCTTCGCCAGATTTCCGGCGAGTTCAGCCTTACGATCCGTCATGCCCCATCAGTCCAGCCACACATAGCTCGCGAGCCGCCCGGTGGTGCGGTCGCGGCGGTAGGAGAAGTGGTCACGCGACTCCAGCGTGCACACCGGCGACTGCACCCGGTCGCACACCCCGAGCCGTTCGAGCTGCGCGTGCACCCCGGCGCTCACGTCGACCGCCGGCGTACCCCAGCTCGTCTCGGAGTGCGCCGCCGGCTCCACGGCGGCCACCTCGGCGCGCATCACGTCCGGCACCTCGTAACACCGACCACAGACGGCGGGGCCGGTGCGGGCGACGATCCGGGAGGGCTCGGCGCCCAGTTCCATCATCGCGCGGACCGCCGCGGGGACGACGCCTGCGACCAGCCCGGGCCGACCCGCGTGGGCCGCGGCCGCGACCCCGGCGACGGGGTCGGCGAGCAGGACCGGCACGCAGTCGGCGGTGAGGACGGCGAGGGCCAGACCGGGCCGGGCGGTGACGATCGCGTCGACCTCCGGCACGGGCCGGTCCCCCCAGGGTCCGTCCACCACGGCCACGTCGGCGCCGTGCACCTGGTTCATCCAGACCACCCGGCCCGGATCGATCCCGAGGGATCCGGCCGCCGCCTCGCGGTTGGCCCGTACGGCGGCGGGGTCGTCACCGACGGCCCCGCCCAGGTTGAGCTCCTCGTACGGAACGGCGCTCACCCCGCCCCACCTGTCGGTGAAGGCGAAGTGCGCGCCGTTCACGGTGTCGCGCTGTCCTATCACTTCAGGAAGTCCGGCACGTCCAGCTCCTCGACCGCGCTGTCCGAGTAGCTGCGCGGCGCCGGCGGCGGAACCTGCGGGAGGACCGGGGGCTCGTTGACCGCGACCGGAGTCGGCTCCGGCTCCTCCTTCGGGGTCACGCTGCCGAGCGAGCCGAAGGACGGACGATCCGGCTGCCGCACCGGGGCCGGCTCCTCGCGGCGGGAGGAGGTGGAGGCCGAGCCGAGGACGTTGTCCCGGCGGGCCGGCGGCTGGCCGCCGTCGAAGCCGGCGGCGATCACGGTCACCCGGACCTCGTCGCCGAGTGCGTCGTCGATGACCGCGCCGAAGATGATGTTGGCCTCGGGGTGGGCGGCCTCGCTGACCAGCTGGGCGGCCTCGTTGATCTCGAACAGGCCGAGGTCGGAGCCGCCGGAGATGGAGAGCAGCACGCCCCGGGCGCCGTCGATGGAGGCCTCCAGGAGCGGCGAGGAGATCGCCATCTCGGCGGCGGCCACCGCGCGGTCGTCGCCGCGGGCCGAGCCGATCCCCATGAGGGCCGAGCCCGCCTCGGACATGACCGACTTGACGTCGGCGAAGTCGAGGTTGATCAGTCCGGGGGTGGTGATGAGGTCGGTGATGCCCTGGACACCGGAGAGCAGGACCTGGTCGGCCGACTTGAAGGCGTCCAGGACCGAGACCTGGCGGTCCGAGATGGACAGCAGCCGGTCGTTCGGGATGACGATGAGGGTGTCGACCTCTTCGCGCAGTTCCGCGATGCCGTCCTCGGCCTGGTTGGCGCGACGCCGTCCCTCGAAGGTGAACGGGCGCGTGACCACGCCGATGGTGAGGGCGCCCAGGGTGCGCGCGATGTTGGCCACGACGGGCGCGCCGCCGGTGCCGGTGCCGCCGCCTTCACCGGCCGTCACGAAGACCATGTCGGCCCCCTTGAGGACCTCCTCGATCTCCTCGCGGTGGTCCTCGGCGGCCTTGCGGCCGACGGCCGGGTTGGCTCCTGCGCCGAGTCCGCGGGTGAGTTCACGGCCGACGTCGAGTTTGACGTCGGCGTCGCTCATCAACAGCGCTTGCGCGT
This sequence comes from Streptomyces sp. NPDC054794, assembly GCF_053611585.1. Lineage (NCBI taxonomy): Bacteria > Bacillati > Actinomycetota > Actinomycetes > Kitasatosporales > Streptomycetaceae > Streptomyces > Streptomyces sp. NPDC054794. The sequence goes on from NZ_JBSHAQ010000005.1 coordinate 102,836, forward strand.
CCGTGTTGATGGCAATGAACTCGACGCCCTTGAGACCGACCTCGATCATCCGGTTGATGGCATTGACACCACCGCCGCCGACACCGATGACCTTGATGACTGCGAGGTAGTTCTGCGGTGCTGCCACGTCGAAGGCCTCTCGCCTCGAATTACGTTGCCGTCGTCTCGCGGGTCCCCGCGCTCCGACGACTGATGCCGAATGGGACGGTCCGAGTGCCGACCCGAACCCTAACGCTGAAGTTTAGGGTTACCAGTGTGTCTGTTCCTTGAAGTCTTCTGAACAGGACACTAAGTCGACAAGTGGCGCACGTTCAACGAACACGCCGAACCTCCCGTTTTTCTTTTCACCCTATGTGATCAGCCATAGCGGTGCCCAACCAGGGTGCTGGCCTGCGCTGATGTGCGTCAACTCGCTGATGACGCAGGGGCGGTGGGGACACTGACATCGAAGTGCCGTGCGCCCGCCGCAGCTTTCATCAGGGCGGTGAGGGTCCGGGCCTTGGCGTGGCCGTTCTCGCCGCTGCCCCACTCGACCGTGCGGCCGCCGCCCAACTCCAGCGAGATGTCGTCGTATGAACGGACCTTGACGACCCGGGTGTCGCGCGCGACGGCGGCCGGAATGGCGCGGGCGACCCGCACCGCCTCCCGCACGAGCCGGTCCGACCCGAAACGCCGCAGGCTCGCGGCGGACGAACCCGAGCGGGACACGGTCAATTCAAGGGTCGGGGCGCCTTTCGGCGGCCGCGAAACCGTGGCGAAACGGACACCCTTGCCGTCCACTTCGATGAACTTTCCATCCTTTTGGACAAGGAGAACCGGAGTGCGCTCGGTCACTTTCAGCCCGATTCCATGAGGCCAGGAACGGACGACCTCAACCGCGTCAATTCGGGGCAATTTCCGGAGGAGTCGGGCCTCGATGGCATCGGTGTCGACGGAAATGATCGGGTCCCCGACCGGTACGTCGGCGGCCTGGCGCACCTGCGCCGGCGTCAGCACGCGCGTCCCGGACACCGCCACCTGCTCCACGCGCGTCCACGCGGAGCCGTACAACACCCAAACGGAACCGCCGCCGAGGAGCACGAGGGCGACGGCCAGAATGACGATCATACGAAAGCGGGGGTTTCTCAAACGCCGGACGAGCGGCGGGCCGGACGACTCCTGCTGGCGTTCACCGCGCTCGGCGGTCGTCGGTCCGGCCACGCTCACTGCCCTTTCGTCATACGGTCCTAACGGCGCGAGGCGATGGCCTCGTACACCATGCCGACGAGCAGGTCGTCGGCATCGCGGCGGCCGAACTCGCTGGCGGCACGGGACATCTCGTACAGCCGGTGCGGGTCGGCGAGCACGGGCAGGACATTCTGCTGGACCCACTCGGGCGTCAGCTCCGCGTCGTCGACCAGCAGGCCACCGCCGGCCTTGACCACCGGCTGGGCGTTCAGCCGCTGTTCGCCGTTGCCGATGGGCAGCGGGACATAGGCGGCCGGGAGTCCGACGGCGGAGAGCTCGGCGACGGTCATCGCGCCCGCGCGGCAGAGCATCATGTCGGCCGCGGCGTACGCGAGGTCCATCCGATCCAGGTAACTTACCGGGATGTACGGAGGCATCCCCGGCATCTGCTGCACCTGCGGCAGTTCGTTCTTCGGGCCGACCGCGTGCAGGATCTGGATGCCGGCCTGCTGGAGCCAGGGAGCAACCTGCTGGACCACCTCGTTGAGGCGGCGGGCGCCCTGCGAACCGCCGGAGACGAGCAGCGTGGGCAGGTTCGGGTCCAGGCCGAAGCGGGCGCGGCCCTCGGGACGCACGGCGGCCCGGTCCAGGGTCGCGATGGAGCGCCGCAGCGGGATGCCGATGTAGCGCGCGCCTCGCAGCTTGCTGTCGGGCGTGGAGACGGCGACCTGGGCCGCGTACCGGGAGCCGATCTTGTTGGCCAGACCGGGGCGCGCGTTGGCCTCGTGGATCACGATCGGCACGCCGAGGCGCTTGGCGGCGAGGTAGCCGGGCAGGGCGACGTAGCCGCCGAAGCCGACCACGGCGTCCGCCTTGGTGCGCTCCAGGATCTGCTCGGCCGCCTTGATCGTGCCGCGCAGCCGGCCCGGGACGGTGATCAGCTCGGGGGTGGGCTTGCGGGGCAGCGGGACCGCCGGGATCAGCGCCAGCTCATAGCCGCGCTCCGGGACGAGCCTGGTCTCCAGGCCGCGCTCGGTGCCCAGGGCCGTGATCCCCACGGTGGGGTCCTGCCTGCGCAGGGCGTCCGCGAGGGCGAGCGCGGGCTCGATGTGGCCGGCGGTCCCCCCACCGGCGAGTACGACATGCACCGAAATTCACCGCTCTCCGGACGAACGCGCCCCTGAGGCACGCCGTCGCATCGTGTTCCATCTCCGGGGGCCCCGTGTCACCACTGAGCCCCCAGCCCCCCGCTTTCTACCAAAACGAGGTTGCCGCATGGCAAGCGCCGCCCGCGCAGCGGGCTCGTCGCGCGCGAAGGCGATCAGCAACCCGATGGCGAACATGGTCGGCAGCAGGGCGGATCCTCCGTAGGAGAACAGCGGGAGGGGGACACCGGCGATCGGCAGCAGACCGAGCACCGCACCGATGTTGATCACCGCCTGGGCGGTGATCCAGGTGGTCACGCCTCCCGCGGCATACCTCACGAAGGGGTCCTCCGTGCGTCCGGCCACGCGGATACCCGCATAGCCTAGAGCCGCGAAGAGGGCGAGCACCGACAGCGTCCCTGCCAGGCCCAGTTCCTCACCGGTGACGGCGAAGATGAAGTCGGTGTGGGCTTCGGGGAGTTGGCCCCATTTTTCCACACTCGCACCGAGACCGGATCCGAAGAGTCCGCCGGAGGCGAGCGCGTAGATCCCGTGCACGGCCTGCCAGCAGTCGGCGACGCCGGACTTCGGCTCGGTGGCGCCGATGCAGGCGAGCCGGGCCATGCGGTTGGGGCTGGTCCTGATGAGGATCACACCGATCGCGGAGGCGACCGAGAGCACGCCGACGAACAGCCGGGTCGGGGCGCCCGCCAGCCACAGCAGGCCGAACAGGACCGCGGTGAGGATGATCGCCGTGCCCATGTCGCCGCCGAGCATGATCAGCCCGAGCAGCAGGAAGGAGACCGGCACCAGCGGCACCAGCATGTGCTTCCACTGGGTCAGCAGCTTCTTCTCCTGCTTGCGCGCGATCAGGTCCGCGCCCCACAGCACCAGCGCGAGCTTGCCGAACTCGCTGGGCTGGATCTGGAAGGAGCCGCCGAGGGAGATCCAGTTCTGGTTGCCGTTGACCGCCATTCCTATCCCCGGCACCTGCACCAGGACCATCAGGAAGACGGCGCCGGCCAGGATCGGGTAGGCGAGCGCCCGGTGCAGCTTCACCGGCATGCGGGAGGCGGCGAACAGCAGTCCGCCGCCGATGGCCGCCGCGAGGAACTGCTTGCGGAAGAAGTAGGACCCCGGCAGCGACAGCTGGAGCGCGGTGATCTGCGAGGCCGAGTAGACCATGACCAGGCCCAGCACGGTGATCAGCAGGCTGCCGCCGAGGATCAGGTAGTAGGCGGTCAGCGGCCGGTCCCAGGCCTTGCGGGCACGGATGAGGGCGCGTCGCAGGGGATTGTCGCGCGGTGGGCGGGGGGCGGCGGGCCGCTTGACGGCCCGCTGCGCGGGCGCCCGGCCCCCGGTCCGGCTACTGGGCATCGTCGCCTCCCCTGTACGTCGGACTTGACGATCCCACGCGTCCCTCCCGAGGTCGCCCGGCGGGCGGCCGGGTCAGGCTCCGAGTTCGCGAACCGCCTGCGCGAACGCGTCACCGCGCTTGTTGTAGTTGGTGAACATGTCCATGGAGGCGCAGGCCGGTGCGAGGAGCACCGTGTCGCCGGCGACCGCCAGCCGCTTCGCCTCCGTCACCGCCTGGAGCATCGCCCCAGTGTCGGTCCGGTCGACGTCGACGACGGGTACTTCCGGCGCGTGTCGCGCGAGGGCCTCGCGGATCAGGGCGCGGTCGGCGCCGATGAGCACGACGCCGCGAAGCCGCTTCGCCGACTTGGCGACGAGCTCGTCGAAGGTCGCGCCCTTCGCCAGACCACCCGCAATCCATACGATCGACTCATATGCCGCCAACGAGGCTTCCGCCGCGTGGGTGTTGGTGGCCTTGGAGTCGTCGACGTACGCCACCTCGTCCAGGTCGGCCACGTGCGCGATGCGGTGGGCGTCCGGGGTGAAGGCCCGCAGTCCGTCCCGTACGGCCGAGGCGGGCACCCCGAAGGCACGCGCGAGGGCCGCCGCGGCAAGGGCGTTGGCGATGTTGTGCGGGGCCGGCGGGTTGACGTCGGAGACCTCGGCCAGCTCCTGAGCGTTCTTGTGCCGGTTCTCCACGAAGGCGCGGTCGACCAGGATGCCGTCCACGACACCGAGTTGGGACGGGCCGGGCGTGCCGAGCGTGAACCCGACGGCCCGGCAGCCCTCTTCGACGTCCGCCTCGCGCACCAGGTCCTCGGTGAGCTTGTCGGCGACGTTGTAGACGCAGGCGACCCGATTGCCCTCGTAGATACGGCCCTTGTCGGCGGCGTACGCCTCCATGGAGCCGTGCCAGTCGAGGTGGTCGGGCGCCAGGTTCAGCACGGCGGCCGAGTGGGCGCGCAGGGACGGCGCCCAGTGCAGCTGGTAGCTGGAGAGCTCGACGGCCAGTACATCGAGATCGCTGTACTCCTCCTCGCCGAGGACGGCGTCGAGGAGCGAGACGCCGATGTTGCCGACGGCGGCCGTGCGCAGGCCCGCCGCCTTCAGGATGGAGGCGAGCATCTGGACGGTCGTGGTCTTGCCGTTGGTGCCCGTGACGGCCAGCCATGGGGCGGCGTCCGGCCCCCGGAGCCGCCAGGCCAGCTCGACGTCGCCCCAGATCGGTACGTCCGCCTCGGCCGCCGCCGTGAACAGCGGCTTGTCCGGCTTCCAGCCGGGCGCGGTGACGATGAGCTCGGTGCCCTCCGGCAGGGTCGCCCCGTCGCCGAGGCGCACGGTGATGCCGAGCGCCTCCAGTTCGGCGGCCTGGGCACGCGCGCGTGCGTCGTCGCCGTCGTTGACGACGGTGACCCGCGCTCCGAGTCCGTGCAGCACCTTGGCCGCCGGGACGCCGGAGACGCCGAGCCCGGCGACGGTGACGTGCTTGCCCTGGAAGTCGTAGGACCCGGAAGACACCGAGGAGGTCACTTGTCCGCTGCCCATCCCGCGTAGAAGAGGCCGAGTCCGACGATTACACAGATTCCCTGAATGATCCAGAATCGGACCACCACAAGGACTTCGGACCAGCCCTTGAGTTCGAAGTGATGCTGGAGTGGCGCCATCCGGAAGACGCGCTTGCCGGTGAGCTTGAAGGAGCCGACCTGGATGACGACCGACATCGTGATGAGGACGAACAGGCCGCCGAGGATGGCGATCAGCAGCTCGGTACGGGAGCAGATCGCGAGGCCCGCGAGCACACCGCCGAGCGCGAGCGAACCGGTGTCACCCATGAAGATCTTGGCGGGCGAGGTGTTCCACCACAGGAAGCCGAGGCAGGCGCCCATCAGCGCGGAGGAGACGACCGCGAGGTCGAGCGGGTCGCGCACCTCGTAGCAGGCGTTGGGGTTGGTCAGGGTCTGCGCGTTGGCGCAGGACTCCTGGAACTGCCAGACGCCGATGAACGTGTAGGCGCCGAAGACCAGGACGGAGGCGCCGGTGGCGAGACCGTCCAGACCGTCGGTGAGGTTCACGCCGTTCGACATCGCCAGGATCATGAACAGCGCCCAGACCACGAACAGCACCGGGCCGATCGTCCAGCCGAAGTCGGTGATGAACGACAGCTTGGTGGAGGCCGGCGTGTTGCCGCGCGCGTCCGCGAACTGGAGCGAGAGCACGGCGAAGGCGATACCGCCGAGCAGCTGGCCGGCCATCTTCGCCTTGGCGCGCAGACCCAGCGAACGTCGCTTGACGATCTTGATGTAGTCGTCCAGGAAGCCGACCAGGCCCATCCCGAACATCAGGCCGAGCACCAGCACGCCGGAGTAGGTCGGCGGCTTGCCCGTGATCACCTTGGACAGGAAGTACGCGGCGATCGTCGCCAGGATGAAGGCGATACCACCCATGGTCGGCGTACCGCGCTTGCTGGCGTGCTCACGCGGACCGTCGTCGCGGATGTACTGACCGTAGCCCTTGCGCGCGAGCAGCTTGATCAGCAGCGGGGTGCCGATCAGGGTGAGGAACAGACCAATGACTCCTGCGAACAGGATCTGCTTCATCATCGGGCGGCAACCTCACCCTCGGCACCGGAGTCGAGCAGCGCCTGCGCAACGCTCTCCAGACCCACCGAACGGGACGCCTTCACGAGTACGACGTCTCCTGGGCGCAGCTCGCTGCGCAACAGGTCGACCGCCGCCTGTGCGTCGGACACGTGCACCGACTCCTCACCCCACGAACCCTCGTTATATGCGCCCAGTTGCAGCCAGGACGCTTCCCTGCCCCCGACCGCGACGAGCTTGCTGACGTTGAGCCGGACGGCGAGCCGTCCGACCGCGTCGTGCTCGGCGAGCGCCTCGTCCCCGAGCTCGGCCATCTTGCCGAGCACCGCCCACGTGCGCCGCCCCTTGCCCATGGCCGCGAGCGCGCGCAGCGCGGCTCGCATGGACTCGGGGTTGGCGTTGTAGGCATCGTTGACGATGGTCACGCCGTCCGGGCGCTCGGTGACCTCCATGCGCCAGCGGGAGAGGGAGCCCGCCTCGGAGAGCGCGGTGGCGATCTCTTCCGCGGACATGCCCAGCTCATGGGCGACGGCGGCCGTGGCGAGCGCGTTCGACACGTGGTGCTCACCGTACAGGCGCATGGTCACATCGCTTGCACCGGAGGGTGTGTGAAGCCTGAAGGCGGGCTGTCCGGTGTCCGTGAGTCGCACGTTCTCGGCGCGTACGTCCGCTTCGGCCGACTCTCCGAAAAGGATCACCTTCGCCTTGGTACGGGAGGCCATGGCCCGGACCAATGGGTCGTCGGCGTTGAGGATCGCCGCGCCGCCGTCCGCCGCCGCGGGCAGGGCCTCCACGAGTTCGCCCTTCGCCTGGGCGATCTGCTCGCGGCCGCCGAACTCGCCGATGTGGGCGGTGCCGACGTTGAGCACCAGGCCGATCCTCGGCGGGGTGAGGTCGGCGAGGTAGCGGATGTGGCCGATGCCGCGGGCGCCCATCTCCAGCACGAGGAACTTCGTCTCCTCGGTGGCGGTCAGGGCGGTGAGCGGCAGCCCGATCTCGTTGTTGAGCGAGCCCGGCGTGAACACGGTCGGCGCCTTGCTCCGCAGGACCTGCGCGATGAGGTCCTTGGTGCTGGTCTTGCCGGCGGAGCCGGTGAGGGCCACGAGGGTGGCGCCGAGCCGCGCGACGACGTACCGGGCGAGGGCGCCCAGGGCCGTCTGGACGTCCTCGACCACGATCGCGGGCACGCCGACGGGGCGCGATGCCAGAACGGCGACCGCGCCCGCCTGCACCACCTGCCCCGCGAAGTCGTGGCCGTCGACGCGTTCACCGACGAAGGCGACGAAGAGGCTGCCGGGCACCACTTCGCGGGAGTCACGGACGACCGGTCCGGTGACCCGCACGGAGGGATCCGGTATGTCGTGCGTCTGCCCGCCGACGACTTCTGCGATCTCGGCGAGAGAGAGGGCGATCACAAGTTCATCCCTGAGTCTTCTGGATAGCTTCGCGGAGCACCTGGCGGTCGTCGAAGGGACGGATCACGCCGGCGATGTCCTGGCCCTGCTCGTGTCCCTTGCCCGCGACCAGCACGGTGTCACCGGGGTGCGCGCGGCCGACGGCGGCGGCGATGGCGGCGGCCCGGTCCTCGAACAGGAGCACCTCGCCTCGCTCGTGCGCGGGCACGGACGCGGCGCCTTCGAGCATGGTCGCGAGGATCGCGAGCGGATCCTCGGAGCGGGGGTTGTCGGAGGTCAGTACGGCCGTGTCGGAGAGCCGGGCCGCGGCGGCGCCCATCGGGGCGCGCTTGGTCCGGTCGCGGTCGCCGCCGCAGCCGAGGACCACGTGCAACCGGCCCTTGGTGACCTTGCGCAGGGCCTTGAGGACCGATTCGACCGCGTCGGTCTTGTGGGCGTAGTCGACGACCGCGAGGTAGGGCTGCCCGGCGTCCACGCGCTCCAGGCGGCCGGGGACGCCCGGTACGGCGCCGATGCCGTCGGCGGCGGTCTGCGCGTCGAGGCCGGCCGCGGCGAGCGCGACGACGGCGGCGAGGGTGTTCGCCACGTTGAAGGTCCCCGCCAGCGGCGACTTGGCGGAGATCCGCTCGCCCTGGGGGCCCAGGATCGTGAACGTGGAGTCCATGGGGCCGATGTGGACGTCCTGGGCGCGCCAGTCGGCGTCCGGGTGTCCCTCGGCGGAGAAGGTGACGACCGGCACGGAGGCCTCCGCGGCGAGCCGGCGGCCGTGTTCGTCGTCCAGGTTGATCACGCCGAGCCTGCTGCGCTCCGGCGTGAACAGCTGTGCCTTGGCCCGGTAGTAGTCCTCCATGTCGGAGTGGAACTCCATGTGTTCCGGGCTGAGGTTGGTGAACACGGCGATGTCGAAGACGCAGCCGTCGACCCGGCCGAGGACCAGGGCGTGGCTGGAGACCTCCATGGCGACCGCCTCGACGCCGCGTTCGCGCATGACGGCGAACAGGGCCTGGAGGTCGGTGGCTTCGGGGGTGGTGCGCTCGGACTTGATGCGCTCGTCGCCGATGCGCATCTCGACCGTGCCGACGAGGCCGGTCGTCCGGGTCCTGCGCAGGCCGCCCTCGATCAGGTAGGCCGTGGTGGTCTTGCCGGACGTGCCGGTGATGCCGATCTGGAGCAGATCACGACCGGGGTGGCCGTAAATGGTGGCCGCCAGTTCGCCCATCCGTCCGCGCGGATCGTCGACCACCAGGACCGGCAGGCCGGTCGCGGCGGCGCGCTCGGCGCCCGTCGGGTCGGTCAGCACGGCGACCGCGCCGAGGCCGGCGGCCTGGGTGACGAAGTCGGCGCCGTGCAGGCGCGCGCCGGGGAGGGCTGCGTACAGGTCGCCGGGGCGGACGGCGCGCGAGTCATGGGTGATGCCCGTGACGTCGGCGGCCGTGTCCGGCGTGGCGGCACCCAGCTGATCGGCGAGCTCCGCGAGGGGTGTGGCGGAGACCTGAACCGGTCGTGGCGGTCCCGGGTAGGTCACGGAAGCGCCCTTCTGGGTGGTTTGGGAGTGATCAGCGTGTGGCACGGCGGTGAGCGTACCGGGCGCACCCGCTCCTGAGCTAAAAAGGGGCCCGCTCGCAGCGCGGCCGGCCGGGGGCGGCGGTGAGGGACGGACGGACGAGGGGCCTCGGGCGCCGTCGTTGCCGGGATCGGGGGTGATCGTTGTCACGAGCTCGTTCCTGGTGGTGTTCCGAGGTGCTGATCAGGGCTTGTAGGCGACCGGGAGGTTCGCGGCCCGGGCGCCGGTCGGCGGGATCTGGAGGGTCTTCAGGGCGAACTCCATCACCTGCTTGTAGATGGGTCCGCAGATCTGGCCGCCGAAGTAGCTGCCCTTGGTGGCGTTCTGGATGGCGCAGTAGACGGTGATGCGCGGCTTGTCCGCGGGTGCGAATCCGGCGAAGGAAGAGGTGTAGCCGCGGTACCTGCCGGTGGCCGGATCCACGCGGTTGGCCGTGCCCGTCTTGCCCGCCACCCGGTAGCCCGGGATGCGGGCCTTGATGCCGGTGCCCTGTTCGTCGTCCACGACCGACTCCAGCATCTGGGCCAGGGTCCGGGCCGTCTTGGCGCTGATCACCCTTGTGGTGCCGGGCTTGCGGGCCGGTGCGAAGAGCCCGTCGGCCCCCTTGGTGCCGCGCACGAGCGTGGGCTCGACGCGGACGCCGCCGTTGGCGATCGTCGAATAGACGGAGGCGGCCTGCATCGCGTTGAGTGACATGCCCTGGCCGAAAGGGATCGTGTACTGCTGCGACGTCGACCACTTGTCGGCGGGCGCGAGGATGCCCCGGGTCTCGCCGGGGAAGCCGAGTCCCGAGTAGCTCCCGATGCCGAACTTGCGCAGATAGGAGTAGAGGACCTTGTTGGCCTGCGCCTGGTTCTTGCCGAGCTCGCCCGCGGCCAGGATGGTGCCGATGTTGCTGGACTTGGCGAGCACGCCGTTGAGCGTGAGGTTCCAGGTCGCGTGGTCGACGTCGTCCTGGAAGAGGCGGTCGCCGCGGTGCAGCCGGTTGGGTACGACGACGTGGGTGAGCGGGGTGGCGACGTTCTCCTCCAGAACGGCCGCCATCGACATGACCTTCGCGGTGGAGCCGGGCTCGTAGGCGTCCTGCAGGGCCGCGTTGCCCATCGCCGCGGAGTCGGCCTTGGACAGGTCGTTGGGGTCGAAGCCGGGCGAGTCGGCCATGGCGAGGATCTCGCCGGTGCGGGTGTCCTGGACGATCACGTAGCCGCGGTCGGCCTTGGACTTCCTGACCTGCTCGGTGATGGCGTTCTGGGCGGCCCACTGGATGTCGCGGTCGATGGTGAGCTCGACGTCGGAGCCGGGCACGGCGGGGGTCTCGGTGGAGCCCACCGTGGGCACCTGGCGGCCACCGGCCTGGGCGTAGCGGACCTTGCCCTCCTTGCCGGACAGCGTCTTGTTCAGCTGCTGCTCGATGCCGCCGCCGCCCTTGCCCTCGGCGTTGACCCAGCCCAGTATCCCGGCGGCGAGCTCGCCGTTCGGGTACACGCGCTTGCTGCTGGGGTCGGAGAAGACGCCGGCGAGGACGTTGGCGGTGGTCCTGTCGGTGCCCGCCTTCTTGGCGAGCGCGCTCCTCAGGTCCTTGATCTGGTTCCAGACCTGCGGGGTCTGCCGGCCGGCCAGCTTCACGTAGCGCAGGTCCTTGTTGGCGGGCCTGAGCTTCTCGACCAGCTCGGGCTGGTCCTGTCCGAGGATCGGCGCCAGGAGCGCGGCCGCCTGCTCGGGGCCGTCGTCGATGCCCAGTTGCTTGCGCGTGAACATGGTCGGGTCGGCCGTGATGTCGTACGCGTCCTCGCTGATCGCGAGGGCGACGCCGTTGCGGTCGGTGATCCCGCCGCGCTCGGCGGCCAGGGTGTGCACCACGTACCGGTTCTGCTCGGCCTTGGCGGCGTAGGCGCTGGCGTCCACGGCCTGGACCTGCAGCAACCGCACGACGAACGCGATCATCACCAGGGTCAGCGCGAGGCTGACCATGCGCAGCCGGGGCCGCGTGCTGCCCAGCCGCAGCGGGCGCGGACCCGCGGGTCGCGCCCCGCTCGGCCGGCGGGCGGCGGGTTTGGCCCCCGGCCCGGGCCGCCGCTGCCCGGCACCGCGGGGTCGTGGCGGCCGCGCGGGGCCGGGGACGCGACGGCGCGGGGGTTCCCTGTCGGACACTTCCGTCACCTGCCGGGGGTCGTCGTCGTGGCGGGCTGAGGGGCGGCCGGTGCCGAGGAGGCAGGGGGCGCGGCGGTGGTGGCGGCCGGGGATGCGGGGGGCGCGCCGGTGGTCGCGTTCGCGCCGGTGGTCGCGGTGGTGGTCGCTGTCGCGGCCATGGAGCGCGGCGGGGCGGTGATCGCCTCGGGGGCGAGGGGGGTGGTCGCGGTGGGCCGCAGGGCGGCGGGGCTGGGGACGCCCTTGACGGTGCCGCCGGGGGCGAGGAAGGCCGGGTCGCCGCCGGGGACCATGCCGAGCTCACGGGCGCGGCGCTGGAGGGCGTCGGGGGAGGAGTAGGCGTCGATGTCCCGCTGCAGGGCCTGCTGTTCGTCGGTGAGGTTCTTCGTCTGCTTGCGCAGGTCGTCGAGTTGGAACGCCCCTTCGCTGAGTGCCGAGTTCAGCACGAGCAGCCCGATCAGACCGCCGCCGAGGAGCAGGACGACGAGGAGGACGAACGGCGTCTTCGCCGCCTGTGCGGACCTGGCCGGCAGAAGCCGCGCGAGGCGGGCGGCCCTCCCCTTCAGTTCGGGTTTCCTACTCACATGCCCTCCGGAGAGTCCCCGGACCGCGCTCGCTCACGCACCTCATACGACGTCTTCCCTGATTCGCTGGGCCCCGCGCAGCCGCGCCGGAGCCGCCCGGCGGTTCTCGGCGACCTCTTCCTCGGTGGGAAGTTCGGCACCGCGCGTGAGCAGCTTGAGCCGGGGCTGGTAGCGCTCGGGCACGACCGGCAGTCCGGGCGGCGCGGTGGACGCGGCACCGGCCGCGAACACCTGCTTGACCAGGCGGTCCTCCAGAGAGTGGTACGACAGCACGGCGATCCGCCCGCCCACGTCGAGCGTCTTGACCGCGGCCGGGATCGCCCGCTCCAGAACGGACAGCTCTCCGTTGACCTCGATCCGCAGCGCCTGGAAGGTGCGCTTGGCCGGGTTGCCGCCGGTGCGCTTGGCGGCCTGCGGCAGCGCGTCCCGGATCAGCTCGACGAGCCGCGCGCTGTTGCTGAACGGCTCCTTCTCGCGCTCGCGCACGATCGCGCCGACGATCCGCTTGGCCTGCTTCTCCTCCCCGTACGCGCGCAGGATCCGCACCAGCTCACCGGGCGGGTAGGTGTTGAGGACCTCGGCGGCGCTCATGCCGGTCGTCTGGTCCATGCGCATGTCGAGGGGGGCGTCCTGGGCGTAGGCGAAGCCGCGGTCGGCCTCGTCGAGCTGCATGGAGGAGACGCCGAGGTCGAACAGCACGCCCCGCACGCGCGGGATGCCGAGCCGGTCCAGTACGTCGGGGAGCTCGTCGTAGACGGCGTGCACCAGGGTGGCCCGCTCGCCGAAGGGCGCGAGCCGCTCGCCGGACAGCCGCAGGGCCTCCTTGTCGCGGTCGAGGGCGACGAGACGGGCCTCGGGGAACCGGGTGAGCAGCGCCTCGCTGTGTCCGCCGAGGCCCAGGGTGCAGTCGACGACCACCGCTCCGGGCCGCTCCAGGGCGGGTGCCAGCAGATCCAGGCACCGCTGGAGCATCACCGGGACGTGTCGACTCTGGCTCAAGGGGGCCTCTCAGGTCCGGCGCGGCCGCACGCACCGCCGGGTCCCCACCCGCTCGGTGAAGGGGAGGCCTGCCGGCGCCGGAAGCGTCAGCCGACCGGGAGCGGGAGGAGGCCGAGCCGTACGTACGCGCCGCGCACGTGGGGAGACGGTCCGGGCGGGTGCCGGGGTCTCCGGTGGAAGTCAGTCCAGCAGGGAGAGCCTCGCCTCCCGCTTCGCGTCACTTTAGTCCACCCTGTCTCGCGGTCAATCAACCGGCCTGCGCGTCGCGCACCGCACCTCGGCCGGAGCGCGATTTCGGCGCTGTTCACCCGTCCGGCCCATGTTTGCCCTCCGTGTGGGGTACCTCACAACAAGCCACGATGACGTTCTTTGTCCACTCTCACAGCAGGACCAGAGCGCCGGTGAACAGTAACGTCGTCACCATGACGACTTCTGCAGCAGTTCCCGCCGGGCCCGAAGGCGCCATAACCCGCGACGACACCGTCACGGACAGCCTGGTAGAGGCCAACCAGCGGTACGCCGCCGCCTTCACCGACCCCGGGATGGACGCCCGTCCCGTTCTGCACGTCGCCGTCGTGGCCTGCATGGACGCCCGGCTCGACCTGCACGCCGCGCTCGGCCTCGAACTCGGCGACTGCCACACCATCCGCAACGCGGGCGGCGTGGTCACCGACGACGTGATCCGCTCCCTGACGATCAGCCAGCGGGCGCTCGGCACCCGCAGCGTCGTCCTGATCCATCACACCGGCTGCGGCCTGGAGTCCCTCACCGAGGAATTCCGGGTCGAACTGGAGATGGAGGTGGGCCAGCGCCCGGCCTGGGCCGTGGAGTCCTTCCGGGACGTGGACCAGGACGTACGGCAGTCCATGCAGCGGGTGCGCACCTCGCCGTTCCTGCTGCACACCGACGACGTGCGCGGCTTCGTGTTCGACGTCAGGACGGGTCTGCTGCGCGAGATCGACCCGGCCTGACCGGCTCCGGACCGGCCCCGCGCCCCGAGGACATCCCGCCGTCCGACGCCGAAAGGCCGGTCGAAAAGGCCGTAAGTCCGACATAGTGCGGGCAGTTGTCCACAGTCGAGTGACACGAATCGGTAACGGCGGCAAGAATGCGGGAGTGACGTCACGCGGAACCATTCCCGCGTGGTGTCCGTGTTTCGGGGTGGGCCGGTCCGCATCGCAGAGCGACGGCCCGGAGTAAGAACGGGCCGAGGAGGGCCGGGTGACGACCTATGACGATCGAGCGAGCCTCACTGATCTGACCGCCACTGTGGAGCGTGTCCGCAGTTCGGTGGAAGGAGTGATCGAGGGCAAGCCCGAGGTCGTACGGCTTTCGCTGACCGTACTTCTCGCCGAGGGGCATCTTCTGATCGAGGATGTCCCCGGCGTGGGCAAGACGATGCTCGCCAAGGCGCTGGCACGGTCCATCGACTGTTCGGTGCGACGCATCCAGTTCACGCCCGACCTGCTGCCGTCGGACATCACCGGCGTGTCCATCTGGGACCAGCAGCGCCGGGACTTCGAGTTCAAGCCGGGCGCCATCTTCGCGCAGATCGTGATCGGCGACGAGATCAACCGCGCCTCGCCCAAGACCCAGTCGGCGCTGCTGGAGTCGATGGAGGAGCGCCAGGTCACCATCGACGGGCAGACCTACGAACTGCCCAGCCCCTTCATGGTGGTGGCCACGCAGAACCCGGTCGAGATGGAGGGCACCTACCCGCTGCCCGAGGCCCAGCGCGACCGCTTCATGGCCCGGGTCTCGGTGGGCTACCCCAGCATCGAGGCCGAGCTGCAGATGCTCGACATCCACGGCGGGGTGAGCCCGCTGGAGGACCTGCAACCGGTGGCGCACGCGCACGACGTCGTGAAGCTGATCGAGGCCGTGCGGACCGTCCACGTCGCCGAGCCGGTCCGGCGGTACGCGGTGGAACTGGTCGCGGCCACGCGCACGCACCCCGACCTGAGACTCGGCGCCTCCCCGCGCGCCACGCTGCACCTGCTGCGCGCGGCGAAGGCGTCGGCGGCCCTGAGCGGCCGGGAGTACGCGCTGCCGGACGACATCCAGGCCCTCGCCGTCGCCGTCCTGGCGCACCGGCTGCTGCCCACGGCCCAGGCCCAGCTCAACCGGCGTACGTCGGAGCAGGTGGTCCAGGAGATCCTCCAGCGCATCCCGGTGCCCGCCGCGCCGCAGCAGCAGAGCGGCTTCGGCGGCCTGGGCCGCGGCGCGCCGGCCTATCCCTCGCAGCCGCCGCGGAGGCTGTGATGACGGTCGGGGGGACCGGACAGGCAGAGGCCGACCGCGAGGAGAGAGGCGGCGTCAGTACCGCCCTGGCCGGGCTGACCACGCGCGGGCGCTCCTTCCTGGCCGCCGGGGTCGCCGCGGCGATCTGCGCGTACGTGCTGGGCCAGAGCGACCTGCTCCGGGTCGGGATGCTGCTGGCCGCGCTGCCCCTGATCTGCGCGGGCGTGCTCTACCGCACCCGCTACCGGGTGGCCGGCAGCCGCCGGCTCTCCCCCTCGCGGGTACCGGCCTGCAGCGAGGCCCGGGTCCATCTGCGGATGGACAACGTCTCGCGGCTGCCCACGGGACTGCTGATGCTCCAGGACCGGGTGCCGTACGTCCTCGGTCCGCGGCCCCGGTTCGTCCTGGACCGGGTGGAGCCGGGCGGCCGCCGCGAGGTGTCCTACCGGGTCCGCTCGGACCTGCGCGGCCGCTATCCGCTGGGCCCGCTCCAGCTGCGGCTGACCGATCCGTTCGGGATGTGCGAACTGACCCGGTCCTTCTCGACGTTCGACACCCTGACCGTGATCCCGCGCGTGGATGCCCTGGCGCCGGTCCGCTTCAGCGGCGAGGCGAAGGGGTACGGCGACGGGCGGCAGCGCTCGCTGGCCCTGGCGGGCGAGGACGACGTGATCCCGCGCGGCTACCGCTACGGCGACGACCTGCGCCGCGTCCACTGGCGTTCCACGGCCCGCTACGGCGAGTTGATGGTGCGCCGGGAGGAGCAGCCGCAGCGCTCCCGCTGCACGGTCCTGCTCGACACCCGGGGCATCGCCTTCGCGGGCGCGGGCCCGGACTCGGCGTTCGAGTGGGCCGTCTCGGGGACCGCGTCGGTCCTGGTGCACATGCTGGAACGCGGCTTCTCGGTGCGTCTGTTGACCGACACCGGCAACGCGGTGCCCGGGGAGGGCGGCGACGGTTTCGCGGGCGCCAGCCAGGAGACGGCGGACGCGGCCGGACTGATGATGGACACCCTCGCGGTGATCGACCACTCGGACGGCACGGGCCTGTCCCGGGCCTACGACGTGCTGCGCGGCGGCAACGAGGGACTGCTGGTCGCCTTCCTGGGCGACCTCGACGACGAACAGGCGGCGGTGGTCGCCAAGATGCGCCAGCGCAGCGGCGGCGCCGTCGCCTTCCTGCTGGACCCCGACGCGTGGATGCGGGAGCCGACGGACGTGCCCGGCCCCAACAGCCAGCACGGCGAGCGCCTGCGCATGCTGCGCGAGGCGGGCTGGACGGCGGTGAGCGTCCCGCGCGGCGCCTCGCTGAACGAACTGTGGCGCCAGGCG
The DNA here is from genome assembly GCF_053611585.1 of Streptomyces sp. NPDC054794. Classification (NCBI taxonomy): domain Bacteria; kingdom Bacillati; phylum Actinomycetota; class Actinomycetes; order Kitasatosporales; family Streptomycetaceae; genus Streptomyces; species Streptomyces sp. NPDC054794. Next base: position 119,383 of record NZ_JBSHAQ010000005.1, read on the forward strand.
GACCGGGAGCGCTCGGGCCTGGTCGCGGTGAGCGGCGGGGAGGCACTGTCATGAGCGGGCGGGCGCGGCTGTCGCTGTGCGCGGCGGCGGCCACACTGATGGCGGCGTGTTCGCTGCTGCCGCTGGTGGACCAGCCCACGTGGCTGTTGCAGGCGACATTCCTGGTCGCGGTGCAGACGGGGGTGGGGGCCGCGACCCGGCGGGTGCCGCTGGCCCGGCCGTTGACCGTGGCGGCGCAGGCCCTCGTCACGCTGATGCTGCTGACCCTGGTCTTCGCCCGGGAGCACGCCCTCATCGGCCTGATCCCCGGCCCGGACGCCTTCCGTCACTTCGCCGACCTGTTCCAGCAGGGCTCGAACGACGTCCAGGAGTACGCGATCCCGGCCCCGGTGTCCGACGGCATCCGGCTGATGCTGATCGGCGGCGTGCTGCTGATCGGGCTGCTCGTGGACACCCTCGCGGTGACCTTCCGCAGCGCGGCCCCGGCCGGTCTGCCGCTGCTCGCGCTGTACTCCGTCGCCGCCGGCCTGTCCGACGGCGCCGCTGACTGGCTGTGGTTCCTGGTCGCGGCGGCCGGCTATCTGATGCTGCTCCTCGCCGAGGGCCGGGAGCGGCTCGCCCAGTGGGGCCGGGTCTTCGGCGGGGCCCAGCGCACCCCGGGCCGGCCGGAGGGCAGCGCCGTGGCGCCGGTCCGTACCGGCCGGCGCATCGGCGCGGTCGCGCTCGGTGTCGCCCTGGCGGTGCCGCTCGCGCTGCCGGCGATGCAGGGCGGCCTGCTCGACGGCACCGGAGCGGGCGTGGGCGCGGGCAACGGGAACGGTGGCACGATCTCCGCGGTCAACCCCCTGGTGTCCCTGCGCGACAGCCTGAACGTGAACGAGAACCGCCAGGTCATGTCGCTGAAGAGCGACACGAACGACATCTCGGACCTGTATCTGCGGATCGTGTCGCTGGACGACTTCGACGGCACCACCTGGAAGCCGTCCCAGCGGCACATCGTCGCCGTACCGAAGCAGTTGCCCACGCCGATCGGTCTCGGTCCCGACATCAAGCGGACGACGGTCACGACGACCGTCTCGGCGGCGGACTGGTACGCCCAGGACTGGCTGCCGATGCCGTACCCGCCGAGCAGCGTGAAGATCGGCGGCAAGTGGCGCTACGAGCCGGTGGGCATGACGCTCGTCGGCGACCACGGCCAGAACACCCGCGGCGCCACGTACCAGGTGACCAGCCTGTCCGTGCAGCCGACCGCGGAGCAGCTGGCCACGGCGCCGGAGGCCGCGGCGGCGATGAAGCGCGACTACACCAAGGTGCCGTCCTCGCTGCCGTCGGTCGTGGCGAAGACCGCCAAGGAGGTCACCAAGGGCGCGACGAGCCACTACGAGGAGGCGGTCAAGCTCCAGGACTACTTCGCCGTGACGGGCGGCTTCCAGTACGACACCAAGGTGGAGGTCGGCCGGGGCCGTGGCGCCATAGCGAACTTCCTGAAGAAGAAGCAGGGCTTCTGCGTCCACTTCTCCTTCGCGATGGCCGCGATGGCCCGCACCCTGGGCATCCCGGCCCGGGTCGCGGTGGGCTTCGCCCCGGGCACCCCGCAGGGGGACGGGACGGTGTCGGTCGGTCTGACGGACGCGCACGCCTGGCCCGAGCTGTACTTCGAGGGCGTGGGCTGGACCCGCTTCGAGCCGACCCCGACCCGGGGCACGGCGCCGCCGTACACCCAGTCGGACACGCCCGGCCACTCCCAGCCGGACGACGTGCGCCCCTCGCGGTCGGCGGCCGCCCTGCCCCCGGCACAGGTCTCGCCGAGCGAGAGCTGCACGTCTCGGCAGCGCAAACTGGAGGCGTGCTCCAGCCCGTCCGCGGCCGAGGCACAGCTCACGCATCACGACGGCCGGGACTGGTGGCAGTACGCGCTGTGGGGCCTCGGCGGCCTGGTCGTCGTGGCGATCCCGCTGTCCCCGCTGATGTGGCGGCTGCGGCTGCGTGCCGTACGCCTGGGCGCCCATGCCCGCACCGAGCAGGGCGCGGCGGCCCACACGCTGGCGGTCTGGCAGGAACTGAGCGACACCGCGTGGGACTTCGGCATCCCGCCGGACGAGTCGCAGACCCCGCGCAAGGCGGCCGCCCGGATCGTCCGGCTCGGGCATCTCGACGCGGCGGCCGGTGCCGCGGTGCACCGGGTGGCGGACGCGGTGGAGCAGGTCCTCTACGCTCCCCGGCCGCGTCCGACGGCGGGTCTCGCGCAGGACGCGCGCCAGGTGATCAGCGCGTTGAGCACCACGGCCGGCCGCCGTACGCAGGCGCGGGCGCTGTTCGCCCCGCGGTCCGCCGTACGGGTGCTGTGGGCGGTGTCGGACTGGTGGACGGCGCTGCGGGCCCGGGCCGTGGCGGCCCGGCCGACCCTGGGCAAGCCGTCGGGACAGCGGGGCTGAGGCCGGGCGCCGGCGCAGGCACAGTACTGAGGGGTGACCACCCGGGTGGTCACCCCTCAGTACGTTTCACTGCGTCTGCGCAGAACTGCGGATGCGCGAGCGAGGCTCTAGTGGCCGCCCTGTTCGTCTCGACGGCGCTGCCAGCGTTGTTCGATGCGGTCCATCATGGAGCGCTTCGGCCGCCCCTGTCGGCGCCCCTGCTGCGGGGCACCCGCGGGCTGCTCGCCCGGCTTGGGGGCCTTGCGCCAGCCCGTTACGGCGAGCACCGCACAACCCAGCATGACGAGGAAGCCCACCACGCTGACCCAAATCTGCTGTGCGACCATTCCGGCCATGAGGAGCGCGATACCTACGAGGAAACCCACGACCGCCTGGTAGACCCGACGTCGGGTGTACGTGCGCAGCCCGTTTCCCTCAAGCGCTGTAGCGAACTTGGGATCTTCGGCGTACAGCGCTCGCTCCATCTGCTCGAGCATGCGCTGCTCGTGCTCCGAGAGCGGCACGGAATCCTCCTCATCGTGCAGTCGCCGGGGCGACCCGGGGGGTCCCTTCAGGATAGGCAGGGAATCGCCCCCGTGAAACCCGCCCCTCTACGCCAATTGGCCAACCGGAATCCCGCCATGGCCGACCCGGCTCGCTGAGGCTTCCATTCCCCGGCGACCGGCCCGTCATGCCGGGCGGTCTCCCTCGATCATACGGCGCAAACCCCTCGATCGGGGGGCCTGTGGCGTACTCCATGTGCCGCCACGGCCCTGATCAGGCGCACCTCGGGAGGCGTCTCAGGCCTCCGCGGTCCCCCGGGTCTCGCCCAGCACATGCAGCTGGGTGGCGACGGAATGGAAGGCCGGGTTCTCCGCCGCGGCTGCCTCCAGCTTCAGCAGGGCGTCGAGCGCTCCTGGCTCGGTGTCCACGAGGACGCCGGGAACGAGGTCGGCGAAGACCCGTACGCCGTGCACGGCGCCCACCGCGAGGCCCGCGTCCTCGACGAGCGCGGTGAGCTGCTCGGTGGTGAAGCGGTGCGGCACGGGGTCGCCCGCTCCCCAGCGGCCGGCCGGGTCGTCGAGGGCCTGCTTGGCCTCCTTGAAGTGGCCGGCGAGGGCGCGGGCCAGCACGGCGCCGCCGAGGCCGGCCGCGAGCAGGCTGAGGACGCCCTCGGGGCGCAACGCGGCCACGGCGTTGCGGACGCCCTCGGCCGGGTCGTCCACGTACTCCAGGACGCCGTGGCACAGCACCACGTCGTAGCCGCCGCGCTCGACCACGTCGAAGAGGCCGTGGGCGTCGCCCTGCACGCCCTGGACCCGCTCGACGACGCCGGCCTCGGCGGCCCGGCGCTCCAGCGCGAACAGCGCGTTGGGGCTGGGGTCGACGACCGTGACGCGATGACCGAGGCGGGCCAGGGGCACCGCGAAGTTGCCGCTGCCGCCTCCGGTGTCGAGGATGTCCAGCGACTCCCGACCCGTGGCCTTGACGCGGCGGTCGAGGGCGTCCTGGAGGACCTCCCAGACCACGGCGGTACGGAGAGAGGCGCGGGACCGAGAGGGGTCGGAGCGCAGCGACGCCGGTTGAGGGTGGTGATGGGAGACGGGCGGGCGCATCGGGTCCGACACGGCAGTTGACTCCTCGGCGCGGCACCGCCTGTTGCCCGGCGGCGCGAAGGGGGTGCCTCCCCCGCCCGGGATACGGGAGGTGGGAAGGCCTCAGGCGCCCTCCACCCTATTGCCTCCGGTGCCCTGACCGGTCATCGCGCCGGTGCGCTGCCGAGTCCGTCTCGTGCGGCGGACGCGCCGACGCGTTCACATGGTCCGTGGGTGATCAGCCCGCGTCCGGCATCTCCCTTCCGGTGGCCCGGCCCATCGCGCCCAGCGCGCCCTCCGCGGGCTGCGTGCCGTCCGTGTCCTGGCGGGGCTGGGGCAGGACCGGCTGGAGCACCAGCATGCGCTCGACGATACGGACGAACATCCCCACGTCCCGTATCAGGTCGTCGGCGTCGCGGCGGGTGGCGGCGCCCTGGATGCCCGCCTCGGCGCGGGCGCGCCGCGTGGCTCCGGCGGCGAACAGCGCGCTCCACTCGGTGAGCTCGGGAGCGATCTCGGGGAGCACTTCCCAGGCGCTGCGGATGCGTGCGCGGCGTCGTGGTGAGGTCTCCGGGCGGCCGAGGGCGGCCAGGACGGCGGCGGCGGTGCGCAGGGCGGCCAGGTGGGCCGTCGCATAGCGCTCGTTGGAGGTTTCGAGGACGGCGGCCTCGTCCAGTCCGGCACGGGCCTGGGCGAGCAGGTCGAGGGCGGCGGGCGGGGCCGTGGCCCGGCGGAGCACGGGGTGCACGTCGCTCGCCGGGCCGTTCAGTGAGGGGGCAGGGCCGGTGGCGCGGCGCCGACGGGCGGCGGCTGCGGGCGAGTTGGCCATGACGAACCTCCTGTCGTCTGGGTGACGGCATGCCCTGATACGGGATGCCGTATGTGCCCATCGTGAGGTATGCCACTGACAATCCGTTCTGACCTGGGCTTTTGCTTCGATCGCAGGTTCGGGTTAGTTTTTGCACTGACCAGTCAGTTCAAAACCAGTCGGTTCAAACATAAGGGGGGTCCGTGGACGGCGTCGCTGTCACAGCTGAGGGCCTGGGGCTCAAAGGGCCTCGCGGCTGGGCGTTCCGCGGGATCACCGTCGACGCCGCGCCCGGCGCGGTGATCGCGGTGGAGGGCCCGTCCGGGTCCGGCCGCACCTGCCTGCTGCTCGCGCTCACCGGCCGTATGAAGGCCACCGAGGGGTCGGCGACCGTGGCCGGGGCACGACTGCCGAAGCAGCTGGCCGCGGTGCGCCGCGTCAGCGCGCTGGCCCATGTCGCCGGGGTCACCGACCTGGACCCGGCCCTGACGGTCGGCGAGCACCTGCGCGAACGGGCGCTGCTGCAGCGGCGGTTCGGGGACTCGCTGCGCGCGCTGCTGCGGCCGCGCCGAGAGCGGTCCCTGGAGGCCGGCCTGCGGATCGAGGCCGCGCTGGCCGCCGCCGGGCTCGACCGGGAGGACCTGCCCAAGGGTTCCCGGACTGCCGTGCGGGACCTGGAGCGGATGGAGGCGCTGCGGCTCTCCGTCGCCCTGGCCCTCATCGGGCGCCCGCAGTTGCTCGGCGTGGACGACGTCGACCTGAAGCTCTCGGGCACCGAGCGGGTCGAGGTCTGGAAGCTGCTGAAGTCCCTGGCCGACGCCGGGACGACGGTCGTCGCCGTGTGCAGCGAGGCCCCCGAGGGCGCCGTCGTCGTGCGCACCGGAGCGTCCGCGGACGACGCCACGGCCGCGCAGGACGCCACGGCCGCGGACGAGAAGAACACGACGGCCGCTGAAGACGCGCCGGGCGCGGACGAGAAGAACACGACGGACGAGGGCAACAACGGGAAGGAGGCCGGCGATGCGCTCGTCGCGACTGGCCGCGCTTGAGCTGAGGCGGTTCGGCCGGGGGAAGCTGCCGCGTGCCGCGCTGGTCGCGCTCACGGTGCTCCCCCTGCTCTACGGCGCCCTGTACCTGTGGTCCTTCTGGGACCCGTACAGCCGACTCGACCGCATCCCCGTGGCGCTCGTGAACGACGACCGGGGGGCGACCGCGGCCGGCAAGAAGATCTCGGCGGGCGACGACATCGTCGCGGGACTGCGCGACAGCGACACCTTCGAGTGGCACGAGGTGAGCGCCCGTGAGGCGCGCCGGGGCGTCGAGGACGGCACCTACTACCTCTCGCTCACCATGCCCACCGACTTCAGCCGGCGCGTCGCCTCCAGCTCGGGCAGCTCTCCCGAGACGGGCGCCCTCCAGGTACGGACGAACGACGCCAACAACTACATCGTCGGGCAGATCTCCCGGACCGTGTTCAGCGAGGTGCGCACGGCCGCGTCCACCAAGACGTCCCGGTCCTTCCTGGACCGGATCTTCATCTCCTTCTCCGACATCCACGGCGAGACCGTGAAGGCCGCGAAGGGCGCCGACAAGCTGAGCGGCGGCATCGGGAAGGCCGAGCGGGGCTCCAAGGACCTCGCCGACGGCCTGACGGACGCCAAGAGCGGCAGCGGCAAGCTCGCCAAGGGCCTGAAGAAGCTCAACAAGGGCGCGGGCGACCTGGAGGACGGCACGAAGCGGGTGGCCGAGGGCACGCAGACCCTGGCCGACAACGTCAACGGGGTCCACTCGAAGGTCGGCCCGTTCGTGAAGGACAACGAGAAGACCATCGGCGACACGGCCCAGCTGGTCGCCGACTCGGCCAAGGCGGTCCGCCACAACCTCGACGTCCTGGTGAAGACCGCCCCGACCGCCGCCAAGGCCGCCCACGCGGCCTCCACCACGCTGAACGAGGTCTACACGGCGCGCTGCGAGACCGCGACGCTGCCCGACGTCATCTGCCCGGACCTGAAGAAGGCCAAGGAGGCCGCCGCCGACGTCGCGACGATCGCGGACGACCTCAACACCCTGATCGCCGACCAGGACGGGGACCTGAAGACGCTGCGCGCGAACCTGAGCACGCTCCAGGAGCAGGCCCAGGGGCTCGCCGACCGCTCGCCGCACCTGTACGAGGACATCGACGACGCCGTCAAGCGGATCAACCAGCTGAACGACGGCGCCGGCAAGGTGGCATCGGGCGCGAGGAAGCTGCACACCGGGCTCGGCACGGCCAGAACCGGCGCGACCGACCTGGACGAGGGCGTCGGCAAGCTCAAGACCGGAGCCGAGGACCTCAACGGCGGCATGTACAAGCTGGTCGACGGCTCCGGAAAGCTGGCCGGCGGGCTGCACGACGGGGCGCGGCAGATCCCCGACTACGACCGGCAGGACCGCGACCGGCGCACCGGGGTGATGGCCGACCCGGTCCAGCTCGCCGCCAAGGACCTGCACAAGGCGCCCAACTACGGCACCGGCTTCGCCCCTTACTTCATCCCGCTGTCCCTGTGGGTGGGCGCGATGGTGGCGTACATGCTGATCCCGCCGCTCAACCGACGTGCCCTCGCGGCCGGTTCGGCCGCCTGGCGGATCGCGCTGGCGGGCTGGCTGCCGGTGGTGACGGTCGGCGTGGTGCAGACCCTGGCCCTGATGTCCGTCCTGCACTGGGCCATCGGCCTGCAGATGGCGCGGGCGGCCGGGACGGTCGGCTTCCTGTGCCTGGTGACGGCGTGCTTCGCGGCGCTCGTGCAGTGGCTGAACGCGCGCTTCGGAGCGGCGGGCCGGATCCTCGTCCTCGCCCTGCTGATGCTCCAGCTCACCTCGGCAGGCGGCACCTATCCCGTGCAGACCAGCCCGGGCTTCTTCAACGCGATCCACCCCTTCCTGCCGATGAGCTACGTCGTCGCGGCCCTGCGGCGGCTGATCACGGGCGGCGGCCTCGGTCCGGTGTGGCAGGCCTGCGCCGTGCTGATCGCCTTCACGGCCGGTGCCCTGGCGCTCACCGCGCTGTCCGCCCGCCGCCGCCAGGTGTGGACCCTGGACCGGCTGCACCCGGAACTGAGCCTGTGACCTCGCCCGAGGCCCCCGGTTCCGGGTCCGCCGGGCAGCCCGTTCCTGTGAGAATCGGGGGCATGGAAAGCAGCAGCGCCACGTCCGGCGGCAGCACCCGCCGCGAGGCCACCCGGCAGAAGCTCTACGAGGCCGCCGTCACGCTCATCGCCGAGCAGGGCTTCTCCGCCACCACCGTGGACGAGATCGCCGAGCGGGCCGGGGTCGCGAAGGGCACGGTCTACTACAACTTCGCGAGCAAGTCGGTCCTCTTCGAGGAGCTGCTGCGGCACGGCGTGGGGCTCCTCACCGCCTCGCTGCGGGAGGCGGCCGAGCTGACCGAGCGCACGGGCGGCAGCAAGGTCGACGCGCTGGACGCGATGGTCCGCGCCGGGCTCGTCTTCATCGACCGCTACCCGGCCTTCACCCAGCTGTACGTGGCGGAGCTGTGGCGCACCAACCGGGCCTGGCAGTCCACGCTGATGGTGGTCCGGCAGGAGGCCGTCGCCGTCGTGGAGGGCGTGCTGCGCGACGGCGTGGCGAACGGCGAGTTCAGCGAGGAGATCGATGTCCAGCTGACGGCGGCCGCGCTGGTCGGCATGGTCCTGGTGGCCGCGCTGGACTGGAAGTCGTTCCAGCCGGAGCGTTCCCTGGACGACGTCCACTCGGCGCTGTCCCGCCTGCTCCAGGGCCGGGTGAGCGGCAGGCGCTGAGCCGCCGGGGCGGTGCCCGCCCGGGCACGCTTCACGGCCCCCCCACGCGCGCGTGCACACGAAAGCGCCGGTCCGCCGTGCCCGCGTCCCCCGCGGGCCACCGTCGGACCGGCGCCTGTCGTGCTCCCCCGTTCCTTCCCGTACTTCCGTACGGTCCTCCCGTTGGAACCCCCGTTCCGGACTCCCCCGGTCCCCGTGTTCCCCCGTGTTTCCCCGAATCTCGCTTCCGCCGACGGATCGGCGGAAGGAGCGGAACAAGGGCGCGGGCTCCGTTCCGCCGCCCCGTGTCGGCGGTGCCGGCGCTGCGCCCCTTTCCGTTCCTCCACTGTCTCGTTCGCGCGGGCCGGTCCCCATCCGTGCGCGTACTCATCTCCGCGCCTAGGTACGGATACTCAGTCCTGCGCACTCAGGCCCACGGCACCGCGCCGCCCCCTGGGGACGGGCGCGCCCGTCCTCGTACTCCCCCGGCCTCCCCTCGGCGCCGGGCCTCGCGGACGGGACTGTCGGTGGCGGCGGATAAAGTCGCGGTCATGGCACGGATTGCGGTGATCGGCGCCGGGACGGGCGCGATGGCGGCCGCCGCCCGGCTGGCCGTCGCGGGCCACCGGGTGGTGGTGTACGAGCGTACGGAGACGTACGGCGGCGCGGTGCGCCGGTTCGAGCGGGACGGGTTCGGCTTCGACACCGGCCCCGGTCTGCTGACCCTGCCCGCCGTCTACCGCGATCTGTTCGTCAAGACGGGCAAGGAACCGCTGGAGGACTGCGTCGAGCTGGTCCAGGTCGACCCGTCGTCCCGGCACGTCTTCGCGGACGGCACCGCCGTGTCCCTGCCGAACGCCTCGCGCGCGGGGGTGGTCTCGGCGTTGGACGAGGCCCTCGGGGCGGGCGCGGGACAGCGCTGGGGCGACTTCCTGGTGCGGGCCCGCGAGGCCTGGGACCGCACCCGGCGGCCTCTGCTGGAGGAGCCCCTGTGGGCCGACTGGCGGGTCCTGACCGAGCGTGAGCCCTATCCGGCCGTGCCGCACAAGCGCCTGCTGCGCACCCGCCGGGCGGCCACGCTCGCCGAGATCGGCGCCTGGGAGCTGCGCGACCGCCGGCTGGCCGCGCTGCTGGACAGCTACGCGCTCGCGTACGGCGTCGATCCCGCGACGGCTCCGGCGAGCGCCGCCATACTGCCGTACATGGAGCACGCCTTCGGCACCTGGTACGTGCGCGGCGGCATCCGGGAGCTGGCCCGCGCGGTCCACGAGCGGTGCGAGAAGCGGCGGGTCGAGTTCGTCTTCGGCGCCGAGGTCACCGGGATCGTGGACAAGGACGGCCGGGCCGCCGGGGTGAAGCTGGCCGACGGCACGGTGGCCGAGGCGGACTTCGTGGTCGGCCCCGGCCCCGGGCGGCTGGGCACGCTGATGGCGGGCCGGCAGCTGTACGGCGCGGACGCCGTGCGGCCGCGGGCGGAGGGCGACCGCCCGGGCCGTGTGGTGGTGTGTCTCGCGCTGCGCGGAGGGCGGCAGCCGGACGCGGCCCACCTCACCGTGGTGCACTCGCCCGACGCCGAGGGCGAGCTCGGCGAGTTCGCGACCGGGGTGGGTCCCGAGCGGCCCACGGTCCGGGTCCACCGCCCGGACGACCCGGCCCTGCGCCCCGACGCGGCGCACGAGTCCGTGGTGCTGACGGCGACGGTGCCGTCCGGGACGGGGTACGACTGGGCGGCGCCGGGTGCCGCCGACGCCTTCGCGGACCGGATGGTCGCCGCCGCCGAGCGCGCGGTCCCGGGGCTGCGTGAGCGGACGCTGTGGCGCGAGGTCCGTACGCCCGTGGACACCGAGCGGGAGACGGGGGCCGTGGGCGGCGCCGTCCCGCCGCCCGCGCTGGCCGCCGCGGAGACAGCCCTGTATCCGGCCAACGGCACGGCGATCGAGGGCCTGTTCAGTGTGGGCGGCTGGTCGCACCCGGGCGGCGGTCTGCCGCACGCCGGCATGTCGGGCGCGCTGGTGGCCGGACTGATCGTGGAGGGGCCGAAGTTCCGCGGCTCACAGTGAGCCGGGGCGTTCAGAAACGGTACTGCTCGTCGTACCCGTTGCCCGGCTGCTGCTGGTTGCCCTGGTACGGGTAGGGCTGCTCGGCCGGGAGTTCGCCGCCGTAGGTCTCGTCGGTGCGCTGCTGCGGGACCCAGACGCCGCCGGCCGGGGTCGTCTCGCCGTAGCCGCCGGTGGCGTACTGGTCCTGGCCGTAGGACTGCTGCCCGTAGGACTGCTGGCCGCCGTAGGAGGTGTCGTACCCGGCGCCGTAGGTCTGGGTGCCGATGTACGGGTCGGAGTAGTTGGCGTACTGCTGCTGGCCGGTGGTGTCGTAGCCGTACTGCTGCTGGCCGTAGCCGGAGTAGTCGTACGCGTAGGTCTGGTCGGTGCCCTGGGCGGTGGCCGCGTAGGCCTGGCCCTGCGACTGGGACTGGGACTGGCCGGCGGAGGCGTAGGCGGAGTCGCCGTATATGCCGTAGGAGCCGGTGTCGTCCGGGAGGGGCTGCGGCGCGTAGACGGCGGTCGCCTCGGCCGCGGTGGGCTGGGCGGCGCCGGAGGGCGTGAACACGTCGTCGCGGTCGTAGTCGTCGTCGCCGTACGCGGCGTCGTCGCGGCCGTAGCCGTCCCGGTCGTCGTAGCCGCCCTCGGCCTCCAGGTCGGAGACCTCGAGCGTCGGGTCCTGGTGGTCCGGCTCGCCGCGGCGGCGCTTGCTGCCGCCCGCGTCGGGACGGTTGACCGCCCAGCCGGAGGCGAACCCGCGGCGGAACGACAGCGTGACGTAGGTCTGGCCGATCGCGAAGGCGGCGGCGCCCAGTCCGATCACGACGACCGACGGAACCAGGACACCGAGCACGACGCCGACGAAGCCCGCGAAGGCGAGCAGCCGCCAGCGCAGACGCGCCTTGTACTGCAGCAGCACCTCGCCGAGCAGCCACAGCGCAACGATTCCGAACGCGATGTAGAGGACCGTCAAGCCCATGTACGCCCCTCTCCCAGTGACCGCTACGCAGTGTGTCGTATTTTGGTGCGGCTGGTCTAGGCCCGCGGGGGGTGGTGCAGGCCCAGGTTCTCGTAGATCTCCAGCGGTGCCGTCGAGTTGTTGAGCGTGATGAAGTGCAGTCCGGGCACTCCCTCGGCCAGCAACCGCGCGCAGAACTCCGTGGCGAATTCGATACCGATGGAGCGTACCGCCGCCGGATCCTCTTTCGCTGTGAGGATCCGTTCTTTCAGGGCCGCCGGGAATACGGCGTTGCTGAGCTTGGGCAGCCGCTCCAGCATCTTCACGCTGGTGACCGGCAGGATCTCGGGGATGACCGGGGTCTCGCAGCCGGCGGCCGCGACCCGGTCGCGCAGCCGCAGGTACGACTCCGGCTGGAAGAACATCTGCGTGATGGCGTAGTCGGCGCCCGCGCGGCACTTGTCGACGAAGTGCGCGACGTCGGTGTCCCAGTCCGAGGAGCGCGGGTGCATCTCCGGGAAGGCGGCGACGCCCACGCAGAAGTCACCCGACTCCTTGATGAGCCGGACGAGTTCGGCCGCGTAGGTCAGCCCGCTGGGGTGTGCCACCCAGTCGCCCATCGGGTCGCCGGGCGGGTCGCCGCGCACGGCGAGCATGTTGCGGATCCCGGCGTCCGCGTACTGGCCGATGATGTTGCGCAGTTCGGCGAGGGAGTGGTTGACCGCGGTGAGGTGGGCGACCGGGGTCAGCGTCGTGTCGACGACGATCTGCTGGGTCTCCTTGACCGTGGTGGCCCGGGTGGAGCCGCCGGCGCCGTACGTGACGGAGACGAAGTCGGGAGCCACGGCCTCGACCCGCCGCAGGGCGTTCCACAGGTTCCGCTCGCCCTGGGGGGTCTTCGGCGCGTAGAACTCGAACGAGTACGTCGTCTTGCCGGTGCCCAGGATGTCACGCACGGTACGTGCGCGATCCGTCCTGGTCGATGCGGTTCCGAGGGCCATACCGGCAGGTTAGCCAGGGGTGGTCGGTCCCCCAACCGAGCGGCGGCAAATTGCCCGAATTGCCGACTTCCTGTCCACTCCTTGGACAGGAATCGGACAGGAGGGGGACATGCGGGCCGCTGCGCGGGGGTTACTCCGCGTGCCGGAGCCGCTTGGCGAACTGGGCCGCCGCCGCTCCCGGGTCGTCGGCCTCGGTGATCGCGCGGACCACCACCACCCGGCGGGCGCCCGCCTCCAGCACCTCGTCGAGGTTGCCGAGGTCGATGCCGCCGATGGCGAACCAGGGGCGGTCGGTGCCCAGCGAGGCCGTGTGGCGGACCAGGTCCAGGCCGGGGGCGTGGCGGCCCGGCTTGGTGGGGGTGGGCCAGCACGGCCCGGTGCAGAAGTAGTCCACGCCCTCCTGGACGGCGGCGGCCTGCGCCTCGGACGCGGCGTGCGTGGACCGGCCGATCAGCACGTCGTCGCCGAGGATCGCGCGGGCCGCGGGCACCGGGATGTCTCCCTGGCCCAGGTGCAGCACGTCGGCGCCGGTGGCGTGGGCGACGTCCGCGCGGTCGTTGACCGCGAGCAGTCTGCCGTACCGGGCGCAGGCGTCGGCGAAGACCTCCAGGTGGTCCAGCTCCTCGGCCGCCTCCATGCCCTTGTCGCGCAGCTGCACGATGTCGACACCGCCGGCCAGGACCGCGTCCAGGAACTCCGGCAGGTCGCCCTGGCGTCTGCGGGCGTCGGTGCACAGGTAGACGCGGGCGTCGGCGAGCCGGGCGCGGGCGGTGTCGGGCATGCGTGTCTCCCCCGTTGTCGGTGCTGTGGCGGTGGCTCAGGGGCCGCGGCGAGCCGTGGCCCGGGCCGCGCACGGCGTGACCCGGGCCCGCGGTGGGCCGCGGCCCGTGAGCCGGACGGTGTTCGGTTCAGACGGCGAGCGCCTGGGCCCGGCGCTTCACCTCCGTGCCGCGATTCTCGCTCAGGGCCTGCGCGGGGGTGCCGGGCAGGGTCGGGTCGGGGGTGAAGAGCCACTCGATCATCTCTTCCACCGTGAAACCGTCGTCCCTCAGGAGCGTCAGGGTCCCGGACAGGCCCTTGACGACCTTGTCCCCGTCGATGAAGGCGGCAGGGACGTGCAGTGCTCGGTTCTCGCCCCGGCGTACGGCGACGAGCTGGCCCTCCTTGACCAGCTGCCGCACACGTGTCACCTCGACGCCGAGTTGTTCGGCGATGTCGGGGAGGGTGAGCCAGGCGGGGACGAGAACATCAATCTTTGCGTCAATCTCGGTCACGGCAACAGCCTGCCATCCCGGACTGACAGTCGGAAGCCGGACCCGTCCAACCTGGGGTTTTCATGACGCAACCGTGGCGGACTTCAGCGGCCGGGCCGGATCGGTGAGCAGGTTCGGGTCCATCGGCGCGGCGGCCTCGATGAGCCGTCGGCCCTGGGCCAGGTCGCGGGGCCGGCCCACCGCCAGCAGGGCGACCAGCCGGTTCTCGCGCAGCCAGCACACGGACCAGGCGGGGCCCGCGGGGTCGCCGCGCCACAGCAGGGTGTCGGCCGCCGGGTGGTGACCGGCGTACTGCACGAAGCGGCCGAACTGCTCCGACCAGAAGTACGGGACCGGGTCGTAGACCGCCGGGGCCTCGCCGATGATGTTGGCGGCGACCGTGCGCGGGCCCTGGAGCGCGTTGTCCCAGTGGTGGACCAGCAGCCGCTCGCCGTACCGCCGGGACGGGAAGGAGGCGCAGTCGCCGACCGCGTACACGTCCGGGGCCGAGGTGCGCAGGTGGTCGTCGGCGACGATCTCGCGCCGGTCGCCCAGCTCGATGCCGGAGTCCGCCAGCCATGCGGTGGCGGGGCGCGCGCCGATGCCGACGACCACGGCGCCGGCGGGCAGCCGCGTGCCGTCGTCGAGCAGCACCGCGCCCGGCTCGACGCGCGCCACGCGCGCGTGGGTGCGCAACTCGGCGCCGCTGTCGGCGTACCAGGCGGTCATCGGCGCGGCCACCTCGGCGGGGAGTGCTCCCGCCAGTGGGCGGTCGGCGGCCTCGACGACGGTCACCGCGCAGCCGGCCTCGCGGGCCGCCGTGGCGAACTCGGCGCCGATCCAGCCCGCGCCGACGACCACGATGTCGTGCTGCCGGGCGAGCACCGGCCGCAGCCGTTCGGCGTCGTCCAGGGTGCGCAGCAGGTGCACCCCGGGGACGCCCTCCGCACCGGGCAGCCGAATCGGTTCAGCACCGGTCGCGAGGACCAGGACGTCGTACGGCTCGGGACCGGCCTCGGTGTCCAGTTCGTGGTCGCCGGGGCGGACGCCGAGCGCCTCGCGGCCCAGCCGGAGGTCGATGCCGAGCGCATCGAAGTCCACCTCGAAGGCGGAGCCCTCGGCCTTGCCGAGCAGCACGGCCTTGGACAGGGGCGGCCGGTCGTACGGCTGGTGCGGCTCCGCGCCGATCAGGGTGACGGTGCCGGTGAAGCCCTGTTCCCGCAGGGCCACCGCGGTCTGCACCCCGGCCATGCCCGCGCCGACGACGACCACGCGCCGCCCCTGTGACCTGCTGTGTTGCTGCGTCTGCTCGCTCACCTGATCACCATAGACAACTGACGAACCGTCAGTCAGCGCTCAGGCCGAGTGACGTGCTCCACAACGGCCTCTTCCGCGGCGACTTCTTCCACGACGCTCGTGCCGCTGCCGGGCCCCGACTCCCACTCCCAGCTCTCGTCGAGCCGCACCCGGCCGTCGGGCAGTTCGACGACCGTCGAGACGCAGTGCCCGGACGAGGTGGTCCCGTCGTGCTTGAGCTGGACGTACCGGAAGTCGAGCCGGTCGCCCTGCCGGGTACCCACGAGGTGCCCGCGCACGACGTCGCCGCCCGCGTAGTCGGCCCAGATCTCGCCGTTCTTCTCGTGGTACGCGAACCGGGTGCGGGTACCCACCTGACCTGGGGCTTGATCCGCGACGGGGGCGAGGATCAGACCGTCGAGCGAGCGGGCCATGAACGGAGGCTCCCTTACTGAGGAAAACGCCACGGGCTAGGGTGGCCAACGTACAAGCACTCGCGGGAGCCCGGACGCACCGGGCTGAGAGGGAGGCTGGCGGCCTCCGACCGTACGAACCTGATCCGGGTCATGCCGGCGAAGGGAGGGGCTGGACGCCCATGTCGTCACGTACGTCAGACGTCCTCGTCATCGGGGGCGGAATCATCGGCCTGGTCACGGCCTGGCGGGCGGCGCAACGCGGGTTCGCCACCGCCGTGGTGGACCCGGAGCCCGGCGGCGGGGCCGCCCAGGTGGCGGCCGGGATGCTGGCCGCGGTCACCGAACTGCACTACGGCGAGCAGACGCTGCTCGGGCTGAACCTGGAGTCGGCCCGCCGCTACCCGGACTTCGCGGCCGAACTCACCGACCTGACCGGCCGTGACCTCGGCTACCGTCGCTGCGGCACCCTGGCCGTCGCGCTGGACGCCGACGACCGTGCCCATCTGCGCGAACTGCACGCCCTGCAGCTGCGGTCGGGGTTGGACGCCGAGTGGCTGTCCGGGCGGGACTGCCGCCGCCTCGAACCGATGCTCGCGCCGGGTGTGCGCGGCGGGCTGCGGGTCGACGGCGACCACCAGATCGACCCGCGGCGGCTGGCGGCCGCCCTGGTGGACGCCTGCGAGCGGACGGGCGTGGTGTTCCACCGCGCGTGGGTGGACCGGCTCGACGTGGTACGCGGCCGGGCGGCCGGCGTCACCACGACGGACGACACCGCGCTGGGCGCGGACCAGGTGGTGCTCGCGGCCGGCAGCCTGAGCGGTCGGCTCGCGGGTGTGCCGGACGAGGTGCTGCCTCCCGTGCGGCCGGTGAAGGGCCAGGTGGTGCGGCTGACCGTGCCGCGGCGGTACGCACCGTTCCTGAGCCGCACCGTGCGGGCCGTGGTGCGCGGCAGCCACGTCTACCTGGTGGCCCGGGAGAACGGCGAGCTGGTCGTGGGGGCGACCAGCGAGGAGCTGGGCTGGGACACGACGGTGACCGCGGGCGGTGTGTACGAGCTGCTGCGCGACGCCCACGAACTGGTCCCGGGGATCACCGAACTGCCGCTGACCGAGACGCAGGCCGGGCTGCGGCCCGGTACCCCGGACAACGCGCCGCTGCTCGGCCCCACCCTCCTGGACGGGCTGCTGCTGGCCACCGGGCACTTCCGCAACGGCGTGCTGCTCACGCCGGTCACCGGTGACGCCATGGCGCACGTCCTGGCCACCGGTGAACTCCCGGAGGTGGCCCGCCCCTTCACGCCCCAGCGCTTCGGCGCCGTCCTCACGGAGCAGCCCGCATGACCCACTCCGTCAGCATCTCCGTCAACGGCGAGCGCCGGGAGATCGCGCCCGGCACCGCTCTCGACACCCTGGTGCGGTCCCTCACCCCGGCGCCGTCCGGGGTGGCCGCCGCGCTGAACGAAACCGTCGTCCCGCGCGCGCAGTGGTCCGCCACGGCCCTGTCCGAGGGGGACCGCGTGGAAGTCCTCACCGCCGTGCAAGGAGGCTGACCCATGGCCGACGATCCCTTTGTCCTCGCGGGCATGACCTTCTCGTCCCGGCTGATCATGGGCACGGGCGGTGCGCCCAGCCTCGACGTCCTGGAGCGGGCGCTGGCTGCCTCCGGCACGGAGCTGACCACGGTGGCCATGCGGCGGGTCAATCCCGCGGTGCACGGGTCCGTGCTGTCGGTGCTGGAACGGCTCGGCATCCGGGTGCTGCCGAACACGGCGGGGTGTTTCACCGCGGGCGAGGCCGTGCTGACGGCGCGGCTGGCCCGGGAGGCGCTCGGAACCGATCTGATCAAGCTGGAGGTCATCGCCGACGAGCGGACCCTGCTGCCGGACCCGATCGAGTTGCTGGAGGCCGCCGAGACCCTGGTGGACGACGGTTTCACGGTGCTGCCGTACACCAATGACGACCCGGTCCTGGCCCGGAAGCTTCAGGACGTGGGCTGTGCCGCGGTCATGCCGCTCGGCTCGCCCATCGGGTCCGGGCTCGGTATCCGCAACCCGCACAACTTCCAGCTGATCGTCGAGCACGCGCGCGTGCCGGTGATCCTGGACGCGGGGGCGGGTACGGCCTCGGACGCGGCGCTGGCGATGGAGCTGGGCTGCGCGGGCGTGATGCTCGCCTCGGCCGTGACCCGGGCGCAGGAGCCGGTGCTGATGGCGGAGGGGATGCGGCACGCGGTGGAGGCGGGGCGGCTGGCACGGCGGGCGGGCCGCATCCCGCCCCGCCACTTCGCCGAGGCCTCCTCCCCCACCGAGGGCCGCGCCCACCTGGATCCCGAGCGCCCGGCCTTCTAGGGTCTTTCGTTTGGATCAGGCCGGCATGATCCAAACGAGAGGCCCCAGCGCCGCCTTCGGGTGGCTTCCCGTCGCGCAACAGTCACAGGTCTGCTGCATTCCGTCCCCCGTGCGGCGCAACGGGCGGGTGTGTCGGTCTCGGCTCGTACACTCACCTGCGTGGATACGACCCTTCAGGACCCGCTCGTCGGGCAGGTGCTCGACAGCCGTTACCGCGTCGACGCGAGGATCGCGGTCGGTGGCATGGCCACGGTCTACCGGGCCCTGGACACCCGCCTGGACCGGGTCCTCGCGCTGAAGGTGATGCACCCGACGCTGGCGGCCGACGGCTCCTTCGTCGAGCGGTTCATCCGGGAGGCGAAGTCCGTCGCCCGGCTGGCGCACCCCAATGTCGTGCAGGTCTTCGACCAGGGCACCGACGGGTCGTACGTGTATCTCGCCATGGAGTACATCGCCGGGTGCACCCTGCGCGACGTGCTGCGCGACCGCGGGGCGCTGCAGCCGCGGGCCGCGCTGGACATCCTGGAGCCGGTGCTCGCCGCGCTCGGCGCCGCGCACCGCGCCGGGTTCGTGCACCGGGACATGAAGCCCGAGAACGTCCTCATAGGGGACGACGGCCGGGTCAAGGTGGCCGACTTCGGGCTCGTGCGGTCCGTGGACACGGTGACCAGCACCACCGGTGCCGTGCTCGGGACCGTGTCGTATCTCGCGCCGGAGCAGATCGAGCACGGCACCGCCGACCCCCGGGTCGACGTGTACGCCTGCGGTGTCGTCCTGTACGAGATGCTGACCGGCGGGAAGCCGCACGCCGGGGACTCCCCGGCCCAGGTGCTCTACAAGCACATCCACGAGGACGTGCCGCCGCCCTCGGCCACCGTGCCGGGGCTGCCGTACGCGCTGGACGAGCTGGTCGCCGCGGCCACCGCGCGCACCCCGGACATCCGGCCGCAGGACGCCGTGGCGCTGCTCGCCCTGGTGCGGGAGGCCCGCGCGGGACTCAGCGACGCCCAGCTGGACGCCGTGCCGCCGCAGGCGATCTCCGCCGAGCACGACAGCGCCCAGGACCGGACGAGCGTGATCCCGCGCTCGCTGACCGTGCCCCGGCTGCTGCCGGTCAACCCGGTCGACGACCACGCGGGCGTGGAGGGCGCCGGGGTCGACCGGACCAGCCGGTTGGAGGCGCCGCCCGCCCCGCCGCGGCGGCTGTCGCGGCCCCGGCGCGGGCTCGTGACGGTGATCGCGGCCGTGCTGGTGGTCTTCGGGGTCGGCGCCGGTGTCTGGTACATCAACTCGGGCCAGTTCACCCGGGTTCCGCCGCTGCTGGCGAAGACCGAGGCGCAGGCGAAGGAGCGGCTGGAGAAGGACGGGCTCGACGTCAAGCGGGTCGAGCGCGAGTACAACGACACGGTCAAGCGCGGGACGGTCATCAGGACCGACCCGAAGGCCGGCGCCCGGATCCGCAGCAACGACTCCGTGACGCTCACCATCTCCCTCGGCCCCGAGATCGTGCGGGTCCCGGACCTGACGGGCCGACGGCTCGACAAGGCGCAGGACCTGCTGAAGAAGAACGCGCTGGAGCCGGGCATGGTGACCCGGGAGTTCAGCGACAGCGTCGACAAGGGCACGGTGATCCGTACCGAGCCCGGCGCCGGCACCAAGCGGCACGCGGGCTCGGCGATCGCGCTCGTCGTCAGCAAGGGCAGCCCGGTCGACGTCCCGGACGTCACCGGCGAGGACCTGGACAGCGCGCGGTCGGACCTCCAGGACGCCGGTCTCCAGGTGAAGATCGCCCCGCAGCGGGTCAACTCCGAGTACGACAAGGGGCAGGTCGCTCTGCAGACGCCCAAGGGCGACAGCGAGGCGGCCGAGGGCGACACGGTGACCCTGACGCTCTCCAAGGGCCCGGAGATGATCGAGGTTCCGGACGTGGTCGGCGACAGCGTCGACGACGCGAAGCGGACGCTTCAGGACGCCGGTTTCGAGGTCGATGTGGACCGCGGGCTGCTCGGGCTGTTCGGCGACACCGTGAAGAAGCAGTCGGTGGACGGCGGCGCCACGGCGCCCAAGGGGTCGACGATCACGATCACCATCCGGTGACCTCGGGCGGCGGCCCGCATGACACCCTGAACGGGTGAGCAGTCAGCAGTCCGGTGCCGCCCCCGGCCCTTCCCGCAATCCCGTCGGCGGCCATGTGCCGGTGGCCGGCGGACTCCACTCCGTGGGCCTGTCCTACGCCCGTGACCTCAAGGCCGAGACCGTGCAGGTCTTCGTCGCCAACCCGCGCGGCTGGGCCACCCCGGTCGGCAACCCTCGGCAGGACGAGGAGTTCCGGGCGGCGTGCGCGGCCGAGGGGATCCCGGCGTACGTGCACGCCCCCTACCTGATCAACTTCGGCTCGCACACCGCGGCGACCGTGGAGAAGTCGGTGGAGTCGCTCAGGCACTCGCTGCGGCGGGGCCGCGAGATCGGCGCCCTCGGTGTGGTCGTGCACACCGGGAGCGCGACGGGCGGGCGCGAGCGGTCGGTGGCGCTGAAGCAGGTGCGCGAGTACCTGCTGCCGCTGCTGGACGAGCTCACCCACGACGACGACCCGTTCCTGTTGCTGGAGTCGACCGCGGGCCAGGGGGCCTCGCTGTGCTCCCGCACCTGGGACTTCGGGCCGTACTTCGAGGCGTTGGACGCGCATCCCCGGCTGGGCGTGTGCCTGGACACCTGTCACATCTTCGCCGCCGGGCACGATCTGACCGGGCCGTCGGGCATGCACCGGACGCTGGACCTGCTCGTGGAGACGGTCGGCGAGGGGCGGCTGAAGCTGATCCACGCCAACGACTCCAAGGACGTGGTCGGCGCGCACAAGGACCGGCACGAGAACATCGGCGCCGGTCACATCGGTGAGGATCCCTTCCGCGCGCTGATGGCCCACCCCGCGACCGAGGGCGTACCGCTGATCATCGAGACGCCCGGGGGCAAGGAGGGGCACGCGGCGGACGTGGAGCGACTGAAGAAACTGCGCGATTCCTGATGCGCCGAGGAATACCCCTGGGGGGTATACGGTTCTTGTCCGGTGCAGGAACCGTCATCGGGCATTGGGGGACCTCTCATGCAACACGAAGCACATGAGACGCACACGGAACACGCTCTCCACCACGCTCACGAGGAGCACGCGCACCACGGCGCGGCCGGCTCCGCCTCCTGGTCCATGGCCGCGCAGGCCACGCTGCACTGCCTCACCGGCTGCGCCATCGGCGAGGTGCTCGGCATGGTGATCGGCACGGCGCTCGGCTGGGGCAACCTGCCGACGACCGTCCTGGCGATCGTGCTCGCGTTCTTCTTCGGCTACTCGCTGACACTGCGCGGCGTCCTGAAGGCGGGCGTCGACTTCCGCACCGCCTTCAGGGTCGCGCTGGCCGCGGACACCCTGTCCATCGCCGTGATGGAGCTGATCGACAACGGCGTGATCCTGTTCTGGCCGAACGCCATGGACGCCCAGCTGTCCGACCTGCTGTTCTGGGCCTCGCTGGCGATCTCGCTCGCGGTGGCCTTCGTGGTCACGACGCCGGTCAACAAGTGGACGATCGGCCGGGGCAAGGGCCATGCGGTGGTGCACCAGTACCACCACTGACCGCACCGACCGCCGCGGGCGGTCGGCCGGGACGTCAGAGCTCGGGGCCGTCCCCGGGCTCCTCCTGGTAGGAGTAGCGCTGTTCCTGCCAGGGGTCGCCGATGTTGTGGTAGCCGCGCTCCTCCCAGAAGCCGCGGCGGTCGGCGGTCATGTACTCGACGCCGCGGACCCACTTGGGGCCCTTCCAGGCGTACAGATGAGGCACCACGAGGCGGACCGGGAAGCCGTGCTCGGCGGTGAGGAGCTCACCGTCCTTGTGGGTGGCGAAGAGCGTGCGGTCGGCATCGAAGTCCGCCAGGCGCAGGTTCGAACTGAAGCCGTACTCGGCCCAGACCATCACATGGGTGACGTTCGGGGCGGGCGGAGCGCTCTCCAGGATGGTCCGGGCCGGGATGCCGCCCCATTCGGCGCCGAGCATGCTGAACTTCGTCACGCAGTGCAGATCGGCCACGACGGTGGTGTACGGCAGGGCCGTGAACTCCTCGTGGTTCCAGCAGTGCTTCTCGCCGTCGGCGGTGGCGCCGAAGACCCTGAACTCCCAGCGCTCGGGCCGGAACTTGGGCACCGGGCCGTAGTGAGTGACCGGCCAGCCCCGCTGCAGTCGCTGTCCCGGCGGAAGCACGGACGGTACGGCCTCTCCGGATTCTCCAGACGCGCGCTCCACCGGATGACCCATGACTCCATCCTGACAGACCCGGAGCAGTGCATCTGACCAGGCAGACTTTGAATCGGACAAGTCGCAACAACAAAGGACTTACTTACTAAGTACGCACTTACTGGACGATCTTCGGAGCCGGTGCAATCATTCCGCCGCAACCTCCCCATTCCTCCCAGGCGGAAGGAGCCTCTGCGATGCAGGGCGACCCCGAGGTCATCGAATTCCTCAACGAGCAGCTCACCGGTGAGCTCACCGCGATCAACCAGTACTTCCTGCACGCGAAGATGCAGGACAACTTCGGCTGGTACAAGCTCGCGAAGTACACGCGGCACGAGTCGTTCGACGAGATGAAGCACGCCGAGGTGCTGACCGACCGGATCCTGTTCCTGGAGGGGCTGCCCAACTACCAGCGGCTGTTCCATGTGCGGGTGGGACAGACCGTGAAGGAGATGTTCGAGGCGGACCGCGAGATCGAGCTGGAGGCGATCGACCGGCTCAAGCGCGGTATCAAGGTGATGCGCGAGAAGGGCGACATCACGTCCGCGAACATCTTCGAGTCGATCCTGGCCGACGAGGAGCACCACATCGACTACCTCGACACCCAGCTGGACCTGCTGGAGAAGCTCGGCGAGGCGCTCTATCTGGCCCAGCTGATCGAACAGCCGGAGAGCTAGGCGGCCTCTTCGAGGTCCGCCGACGGGAGGTCGGAGAGGACCGGCCTGCCCTGGTCGGCCAGCTCACGGCGGGGGCAGGTGCCGCGGCCGAGGATCGACTGGATGCGCCGCACGCACGAGCCGCAGTCCGTGCCGGCCTTGGAGGCGGAGGCGATCTGGCGGGGGGTGCAGGCCCCGTCCTCCGCGTGCTTCTTGACCTGCGCCTCTGTCACGCCGAAGCAGCTGCAGACGTACACGCGGATTCACCTCCCGACGGGATCGATCAGTCTTGCCCATCCCGATTGATCGGTGAGGCTAACCTAACCTTACCCATCCCACGGGAACGGCAAAAGAGGAGTGGGGCGCGGATCGTATGTGATCCCCGCCCCACTTCAGCTTCTGTCGACAGGCGAACCCGTCACTGGTCCCGGTACATCTCCGCGACCAGGAACGCCAGGTCGAGGGACTGGCTGCGGTTCAGACGCGGGTCGCAGGCCGTCTCGTAGCGCTGGTGCAGGTCGTCGACGAAGATCTCGTCGCCGCCGCCCACGCACTCGGTGACGTCGTCACCGGTGAGCTCGACGTGGATGCCGCCCGGGTGGGTGCCCAGCCCCTTGTGGACCTCGAAGAAGCCCTTGACCTCGTCGAGCACGTCGTCGAAGCGACGGGTCTTGTGCCCGGAGGCCGCCTCGAAGGTGTTGCCGTGCATCGGGTCGGTCACCCAGGCCACCGTCGCGCCGGACGCCGTGACCTTCTCGACCAGCTCGGGGAGCTTGTCGCGGATCTTGTCGGCGCCCATGCGGACGATGAAGGTCAGCCGGCCCGGCTCGCGCTCGGGGTCGAGGCGGTCGATGTAGCGCAGCGCCTCCTCGGCCGTCGTGGACGGGCCGAGCTTGATGCCGAGCGGGTTGCGGATCTTCGAGGCGAACTCGATGTGCGCGTGGTCCAGCTGCCGGGTGCGCTCACCGACCCACACCATGTGCGCCGAGACGTCGTACAGCCGGCCCGTGCGGGAGTCGGTCCTGGTCAGGGCGGACTCGTAGTCGAGCAGCAGCGCCTCGTGCGAGGAGAAGAACTCGACGGTCTTGAACTCCTCCGGGTCCGCGCCGCAGGCGTGCATGAAGTTCAGCGCGTTGTCGATCTCGCGCGCGAGCTGCTCGTAGCGCTGGCCCGACGGGGAGGACCGGACGAAGTCCTGGTTCCAGGCGTGCACCTGGCGCAGGTCGGCGTAGCCACCGGTGGTGAAGGCGCGCACCAGGTTCAGCGTCGACGCGGACGCGTGGTACATCCGCTTCAGCCGCTCGGGGTCCGGGATCCGGCTCGCCTCGGTGAAGTCGAAGCCGTTGACGGAGTCGCCGCGGTACACCGGGAGGGTGACGCCGTCGCGGGTCTCGGTCGGCTTGGAGCGCGGCTTGGAGTACTGGCCGGCGATGCGGCCGACCTTCACCACGGGCACGGACGCGGCGTACGTGAGCACGGCGCCCATCTGGAGCAGGGTCTTGAGCTTGTTGCGGATGTGGTCGGCGGACACCGCGTCGAAGGCCTCGGCGCAGTCACCCCCCTGGAGGAGGAACGCCTCTCCCTTGGCGACGGCCGCCATCCGGGCGCGCAGCTGGTCGCACTCGCCCGCGAAGACGAGCGGCGGATACGACTCCAGCTCCGCAACGACTGCGCGCAGAGCCTCGGCGTCGGGGTACTCGGGCTGCTGCGCCGCGGGCAGGTTTCGCCAGGTGTTGCCAGCGCTCGCGCTGGTCTTAGCGTTCACGGTCACGTCATCAACATTACGGGGTGCCGTGCCGGCTTCCTGCCGATGCCCAGCAAATGAGACACCGAGTACGCACTGCGGACATGCGGTAGGGTGCCTGGCATGTTCGCGCTTTCGACCCAGAACTGGTGGTGGACCGCTCATCCGGCGGCCCACTGACTGCGCGTACGCAAGACTTCGCGAAGGCCGCCCGAGGGGCGGCCTTCGGCGTTTTCCGGGGTCGTTCCTCTCCGTCAAGAAGACCGAGAAGGATCACCGACCCATGAACCTGATGGACCTGCTGCACGACCCACGCCCCTTCGCCCTGCTCCGCCGCCGCACCCCGGGCCGTGACGAGAACACCGTGGAGGTGTTCCTGGGCCCGGTCACCACGCACGAGCGGCTGGCCGACCTGCCCGACGAGGGCCTCGCGCTCGTTCCCTTCCGGCAGATCCGCGAACGCGGCTTCGACGTCCGTGACGACGGGACACCGCTGGCGGTGCTGATCCCCCAGGAGACCCACACCCTGTCCCTGGCCGACGCCCTGGCGCAGCTGCCCGCGCACGACGTGCGGGTCGAGGGCGGTGGCTTCGACGTGGGCGACGAGGAGTACGGCGAGATCGTCGGCCGCGTGCTGCGCGACGAGATCGGGCGGGGCGAGGGCGCGAACTTCGTGATCCGTCGGACGTACGAGGGTGAGATCCCCGGGTTCGGCCGGGCGGACGCCCTCGCGCTGTTCCGGCGGCTGCTGGAGGGCGAGCGGGGCGCGTACTGGACCTTCGTCGTCCACACCGGAAATGGAAAGGGGCCCGAAGGGCCTTCCGTGGAAGGGCGGGGGCGGGAGACGGGTGGGCGGACGCTGGTCGGGGCGAGCCCGGAGGTGCACGTGCGGATGTCCGGCGGCACGGTCGTGATGAACCCGATCAGCGGCACGTACCGCTACCCGGACGGCGGCCCGACCCCCGAGCACCTGCTGGGCTTCCTCGCCGACGGCAAGGAGATCGAGGAGCTGTCGATGGTGGTCGACGAGGAGCTCAAGATGATGTGCACGGTCGGCGACATGGGCGGGGTGGTGATCGGCCCGCGGCTGAAGGAGATGGCGCACCTCGCGCACACCGAGTACGAGCTGCGCGGCAAGTCCTCCCTGGACGTGCGGGAGGTCCTGAAGGAGACCATGTTCGCCGCCACGGTGACCGGCTCGCCGGTGCAGAACGCCTGCCGGGTCATCGAGCGGCACGAAGTCGGGGGCCGCGGCTACTACGCGGGCGCGCTGGCCCTCATCGGCCGTGACTCCGGCGGCGCCCAGACCCTCGACTCCCCCATCCTGATCCGTACCGCCGACATCGACGCGGCCGGGCGGCTGCGCGTGCCGGTCGGCGCCACCCTGGTCCGGGGGTCGGATCCGGTGGGCGAGGTGGCGGAGACGCACGCCAAGGCGGCGGGCGTGCTCGCGGCGCTGGGCGTACGGCCCTCCCGGCCCCGTGGGGAGCACACCCGCCCCCGGCTGGCCGACGACCCGCGGGTGCGGGCGGCGCTGGACGGACGCCGGGCCTCGCTCGCCCCGTTCTGGCTGCGGATGCAGGAGCGGTCCGAGGCCCTGGACGGCCACGCGCTCGTCGTCGACGGGGAGGACACCTTCACGGCGATGCTCGCGCACGTGCTGCGGTCGAGCGGACTGGGGGTGACCGTCCGGCGCTACGACGAGCCGGGGCTGCGCGCGGCGGTGCTCGGGCACGAGGGCCCGGTCGTCCTGGGCCCCGGCCCCGGTGACCCGTCCGACCTGGCCGATCCCAAGATGCGGCTCCTGCGGGAGCTGACCGCCGAGGTGATCAGGGGGCACCGGTACGGCGTCCTCGGCGTCTGCCTCGGGCACGAGCTGATCGCGGCCGAGCTGGGGCTGGAGATCGTACGCAAGGAGGTGCCGTACCAGGGGGCGCAGACGTCGGTCGATCTGTTCGGGCGGGCCGAGACCGTCGGCTTCTACAACAGCTTCGTGGCGCGCTGCGACGAGGAGGTCTTCCGGGAGCTGGCGGCGCACGGCGTGGAGGTCGGCCGTGCCGCGAACGGGGAGGTGCACGCGCTGCGGGGTCCCGGGTTCGCCGGGGTGCAGTTCCACCCGGAGTCGGTGCTGACCCTGAACGGGGCGGTGATCGTGCGGGAGTTGATCGGCCGGCTGCGCGGGGCGGGCACAGCGCCGGACGGACCGGGTTTCGCCGACCGGCGCTGAGCGGCGGGCCCTGGATCGGCCGGCCCGGTTCAGCCGAAGAACACGCCGACTTCCTCGTACAGCTTCGGGTCCACGGTCTTCAGCTTGGCCGTGGCCTCGGCGATCGGGACGCGGACGATGTCGGTGCCGCGCAGGGCGACCATCTTGCCGAAGTCGCCGTCGCGGACGGCGTCGATGGCGTGCAGGCCGAAGCGGGTGGCGAGCCAGCGGTCGAAGGCGCTCGGGGTGCCGCCGCGCTGGATGTGCCCGAGGACGGTGGTCCGGGCCTCCTTGCCGGTGCGCTTCTCGATCTCCTTGGCCAGCCACTCGCCGACACCGGACAGGCGCACATGTCCGAAGGAGTCCAGCGACCCGTCCTTGAGCACGACGTCGCCGTCCTTCGGCATGGCGCCCTCGGCGACGACCACGATCGGGGCGTAGGACGCCTTGAAGCGGGAGGTGATCCAGGCGCAGACCTGGTCGAGGTCGAAGCGCTGCTCGGGGATGAGGATGACGTTGGCGCCGCCCGCGAGCCCGGAGTGCAGGGCGATCCAGCCGGCGTGCCGGCCCATCACCTCGCAGACCAGGACCCGCATGTGGGACTCGGCGGTGGTGTGCAGCCGGTCGATGGCCTCGGTGGCGATACCGACGGCGGTGTCGAAGCCGAAGGTGTAGTCGGTGGCGGACAGGTCGTTGTCGATGGTCTTCGGTACGCCGACGCACGGCATGCCGTACTCGTCGGACAGCCGCGCGGCAACGCCCAGGGTGTCCTCGCCGCCGATCGCGACGAGTGCCCCGATCTCGTGCTTGGCGAGGTTCTCCTTGATGCGGCGGATGCCGTCCTCCTGCTTCAGCGGGTTCGTCCGCGAGGAGCCGAGGATGGTGCCGCCGCGGGGCAGGATGCCGCGCACGGCCGGGATGTCGAGGCGGACGGTGTCGCCTTCGAGGGGTCCCCGCCAGCCGTCCCGGAAGCCGACGAAGTCATAGCCGTACTCCTGTACGCCCTTGCGTACGACGCCCCGGATGACGGCGTTGAGCCCGGGGCAGTCGCCGCCTCCGGTCAGTACTCCGACCCGCATGGAAAAGTCCCTTCGCCGCGGTTGCCTGATGAAGGTCACGCTAATGGTGATCCCGGTCACACAGGGATGGGCGGGAAGGGCAATTCCGGTGAAATGCGGGGCGGTTGGTTGACGGTCGCGACGGGCTCTACGCGTCGTCGAGGCCGCGCTCGATGGCGTACCGCACGAGTTCCACCCGGTTGTGCAACTGGAGCTTGCCGAGGGTGTTCTGGACGTGGTTCTGGACCGTGCGGTGCGAGATGACCAGACGTTCGGCGATCTGCTTGTAGCTCAACCCCTTGGCGACCAGCCGCAGTACCTCGGTCTCGCGGTCGGTCAGCCGGGGCGCGTCCGGCTCGCCCGCGTCCGTGGCGGGCGCGGGCTCGGAGGCCAGCCGGCGGTACTCGCCGAGGACCAGACCGGCGAGGCCGGGCGTGAACACCGGGTCGCCGACGGCCGTCCGGCGCACCGCGTCCAGGAGTTCCTCCGTCGAGGCGGACTTGAGCAGATACCCGGTCGCGCCCGACTTCACCGCCTCCAGCACGTCGGCGTGCTCGCCGCTCGCCGACAGCACCAGGACGCGCAGCGCCGGGTTGGCGCCGACCAGTTCCTTGCACACCTGCACGCCGGGCTTGGCCGGCAGGTTGAGGTCCAGGACCAGGACGTCCGGCGCGGCCGCCTTGGCGCGGCGCACCGCCTGCTCGCCGTCCCCGGCGGTGGCGACCACCTCGAAGCCGGACTCGGTCAGGTCCCGGGCGACCGCGTCCCGCCACATGGGGTGGTCGTCGACCACCATGACCCTGATCGGGTCCCGTCGCTCACTCATCGCTGCTCCGCCTTCCCCCGCGTCTTCGTCGCGTCCTTCGGTACCTTCAGTTCGACCTCCGTGCCCTGCCCCGGCACCGAGATCAGTTCGGCGCTGCCGCCCAGGTCGCGCAGCCGTCCCCGGATCGACTGGGCCACCCCGAGCCGTCCCTCGCCCTCGGCCTGGGCGAGCCGGCCCTCCGGGATGCCGGGGCCGTCGTCCCGGACGGTCACCACGATCTCGTCCGGCTCGTCCTCGACCAGGATCCAGGCCCGGGCGCCCTCCCCCGCGTGCCGGCGGACGTTGTCCAGTGCGGCGCCGACGGCGGCGGCCAGCTCCCGCGCGGCGGCGGACGGCAGTGGCACCGGGGCGCCCGGCTCGGCGAGGCTGACCCGGGCACCGACGTACGGGACGAGCAGGGTGCGCAGGTCGACCGGGCCGGTGGGATCGTCGGGCTCCTCCACGGCCCGTACGACCGCCCCCTCGGACGCGTCCTCCGACATGCGCGGCACGGGCAGCAGACCGCCGGAGACGAGCGCGCGCAGCGCCACCTCCTGCTCCCCCGCCATGCGGCCCAGCTCGGCCGCCTCGCCGCCGATGACCGCGCCGCGCCGCTGCACCATCGCCAGCACCTGCAGCACGCTGTCGTGGATGTCGCGGGCGAGCCGCTCCCGCTCCCGGGTCGCGGCCTCGATCTCCAGGGCGCGGGCGAGGGTGCGCTCGGAGGCCCGGGCGACCTCCACGACGTACCCGATGGCGATGGAGGCGACCCAGACCAGGATCACGTTGTGGACGGTGTCGCGGGCCGGGTGGCCGCGCTCGATCAGGTTGGCGGCGGCGACGGGCGTGGAGGCGAGCGCGGCCCAGCGCCAGCCGCCCTTGAGGGCGAAGGCGAGGACCGAGCCGGCCGTCCATATCGACGGCAGGGTGGGGCCGCCGCGGGAGATGTGGTGGTCGGTGACGGCCCACGGGGTGAGGACGATGCCGGTGAGCGCGATCGCCAGGTCGACGGCGAGGAAGCGCTTGGTGCAGGCCACCGCGTTCTGCACCCGGGGCAGCGTGGCGAGCGTCCAGACGCACAGGACGGCGTAGTAGACGATGCAGACGACGGGGCGGTCGTACTCGTGGTAGGCGGAGGCGAACAGGCCGACCGCGTACAGCATCGTCAGGACCCGGTAGGCGGTGAGCGCACGCCACAGCGGCAGCTCGACCGACATCCTCATGACCTTCTCGCGCTTCGGCATTCCCCCCGCACCCCCCATTTTTGGCTCGTTCACCTCCGGGGCGCTCCAGCCGGTGTCGAGGGCGCAACCGTGCTCAGCCCTTCGGGCCTCCGCGCGCTCGCGCCCTCGACACCGGCGCGCCCCTACGGCTCACTCGCGCCGGTCCCGGACCTCCCTGCCCGGGACTCCTGTCTAGGACTCGGCCTTCTTCTTCTCCGCCTTCTCGGCCTCCTTGGAGGCCTTCGCCGCGTCCGCGATCTGCCGCTTGGCGGCGGTCGCGTAGATGTCGACGTACTCCTGCCCGGACAGCTTCATGATCTCGTACATGACCTCGTCGGTCACCGCGCGCAGCACGAAGCGGTCGTGCTCCATGCCCTGGTAGCGGGTGAAGTCCATCGGCTTGCCGATGCGGATGCCGGGCCGCATCAGCTTCGGGACGACCTTGCCGGGCGGCTGGATCTTCTCCGTGTCGATCATCGCGACCGGGATGACCGGAGCGCCGGTGGCGAGGGCCACGCGCGCGAGGCCGCCGGGCTTGCCCCGGTACAGGCGGCCGTCGGGCGAGCGGGTGCCCTCCGGGTAGATGCCGAACAGCTCTCCGCGCTCCAGGACCTCTATGCCGCTCTTGATCGCCGCCTCGCCCGCGCCGCGGGCGCCGGAACGGTCCACCGGGAGCTGGCCGACGCCCTTGAAGAAGGCCGCCGTCAGCCGGCCCTTCACGCCGGGCGTCGTGAAGTACTCCGCCTTCGCGATGAAGGTGACCTTGCGGTCGAGGACCGCCGGCAGGAAGAACGAGTCCGAGAAGGAGAGGTGATTGCTCGCCAGGATGGCGGCGCCCTCGGCGGGAATGTTCTCCAGGCCTTCCACCCAGGGTCTGAAGGCGACCTTCAGCGGTCCCCCGATGGCGACCTTCATCGTGCCGTACAACAACCGAGTGCCTCCTGTTTCCGTCGGTCAGACCTTAACCCGGAGTGCGGGCAATGGGACCGACGGCCCTGGTCGGTGTCAGTGCGGTCGCGTACGGTGAAGCACATCTGGTGTCGTTCACGCCCCACTCATGGACAGGAGACCGAAAAGTGCCGGTTCTCCCCGGAGCCGAGCCGTACCGCCACGAGGGCGGGGAGGTGGGTGTTCTCCTCTGTCATGGCTTCACCGGCTCGCCGCAGTCGCTGCGCCCCTGGGCGAAGCATCATGCCGCGCACGGGCTGACGGTGTCGCTGCCGCTGCTGCCCGGGCACGGCACGCGCTGGGAGGACATGCAGCTCACGGGCTGGCAGGACTGGTACGCGGAGGTGGACCGCGAGCTGCGCCTGCTGAGCGAGCGCTGCGCGCGGGTGTTCGTGGCGGGCCTGTCGGCGGGCGGGGCACTGGCCCTGCGGCTGGCGGCGAAGCACGGTGCGGCCGTCGACGGCGTGGTGCTCGTCAATCCGGCGAACAAGGTGCACGGCTTCGCCGCGTACGCCCTGCCGGTGGCCCGGCACCTGGTGCGTACGACGAAGGGCATCGCCAGCGACATCGCGAAGGGGGGCGCCGCACTGGTGGGCTACGACCGGGTGCCGCTGCACGCCGTCCACTCGCTGCGGTCCTTCTTCCGCATGCTGGACGGTGAGCTGCCGCAGGTGACCCAGCCGCTGCTGCTCCTGCACAGCGCGCAGGACCATGTGGTGCCGCCCGCCGACTCGGTCCGCATCCTGAGCCGGGTGTCTTCCACGGACGTAACGGAGGTCGTGCTGGAACAGAGTTACCACGTGGCGACGTTGGACCATGACGCGGACCGGATCTTCGAGGAGAGCCTCGCCTTCATCGGCCGGCTCGCACCCAGTGTCGGCAAGGAAGGGACGGCCGCAGTTGGCTGAGCACGACTCCGACCGCGAGGATCGCGAGCCGGACGAGAAGGGTGTGCCCTTCGACGAGGAGGCCGCTTGGGCGGCGATCGTCGCCGGGTACGGCGCGGAGCCGCCGGACCCGCCGGGCGCCCGGCCGTACAGGCCGGTCGAGGATCTCGTGCTGCCCGAAACGGACACGACCGAGGACGGCGCGGACGCCAAGGGCGCCACGGACGACAAGGGCGCCACGGACGGCAAGGACGCCCCGGACGGCAAGGACGCCGCGGACGGCAAGGACCCCAAGGGGGAGCCCGCCGGGCCGCTGGGCAGCTCCGTGTCCTTCGCGCCCGGCGTGGGCCCGCGCGACTACACGGCGCCGGAGCCGTCCGACGACGACTTCGACGAGGACGACGAGGGCCACTTCGTGCCGCCCGAGCCGCCGCCGCTGCCCGCCGCCGACACGACCGCCAAGTTCGCCTGGCTGGGCGTGGTGGGCGGTCCGATCCTGCTCCTGCTGGCCGTGCTGCTCGGCTGGGACATGACGTGGTGGCTGGCGACGCTCGGCATCGGCGGCTTCCTCGGCGGTTTCGTCACGCTGGTCACGCGCATGAAGACGGACGACGACGGGGACGACGATCCGGGGCGGGGCGCGGTCGTCTGAGCGAGGCGGCCGGCCGGCGCCGCGGGCATGCGGCGTCCTACGGCCTCACGCCGCGGGAATTCTGAGGGCGGCCAGGACCGGGAGGTGGTCCGTGGCCGCCCTCAGGTCTGTCTCGGTGATGCCGGGGTGATCGAGCGGGACCCCGCAGCCCAGGACCTCTACGCCCTTCGTCGCGAAGATCGCGTCGATGCGCTGGCGGGGTTCGGCGGGGGTGGAGGTGTATTCGCCGCCCCAGGGGGCGGCGGCCCGGCAGTCCTGGAGGCCCTCGGCAAGGCGCCGGAAGGTGGGGCCGTCGGGGCGCTCGTTGAGGTCGCCGCCGACGACGGCGTGCTCCGCGTGCATTCCGGCCAGCCGGTCGAGGAGCATGCCGGCCTGCTCGTGGCGCTCGTCCTTCTGCAGGCTGAGATGACAGCTGAGGACGCCGAGGCGGGCGCCGGCGATGCGGACGACGGCGGTGGCGAAGCCGCGTCGGTGCAGGCCGGGGGTGAGCGGGAGAAGGACGTCCTCGGTCCGCTCCACGGTCGCCCGCAGGGAGCACAGGATCGCCGGTCCGGCCGCGGTGGCGCCGCCGGTCAGGAGGACCTGGCCCGAGGCCGCCGCGAGCCGGGCGAGCTTCTTGCGCCAGCGGAAGAAGCGGGGGGCCTCCTGGATCAGGACCAGGTCGGGGGCGCAGGCGGTGATCACGCGGGCGAGGGCGGTGGTGTCGTCGCGCATCGAGCGGATGTTGTAGCTGAGGACGCGGACGACTGCGGAACCGTCGGGCTCCGTGCGGGAGTTGGGGAGCAGCGCCATGTGGATCAATGTACGCCCAGTAGCTCGGGGCGCGAGGTGTGTGCGCGACTGACGGTTCGTCGTGGCTTGTCGCGCAGTTCCCCGCGCCCCTGAGGTAGGCACAGTCAGCGTGTGTCGAAAAGTGGTGCTACATGATCGGGTCCGGCTCCCGGGCCAGGTCTGCCGCTCCGACCAAGCCCGCCTTGTTGCCCAGTTCGGCGGCGATCACATCGGCGACCGGGCGCCAGTTGCCGCCGACCAGCCAGCGCTTGTACGACTTGCGGATGGGGTCGAGGACCAGTTCGCCCTCTTCGGAGAGGCCGCCGCCGACGATGAACGCGGAGGGGTCGAAGAGGGAGGCCAGGTCGGCGAGGCCGGCGCCGGCCCAGCGGGCGAGCTCACGGTAGGAGTCCACGGCGACCGGGTCGCCCTGGCGGGCGGCCATGGAGATGTGCTTGCCCTCGATGCCCTCGGGGGTGCCGTCGCCGAGGCCGAGCAGGATCTCGGCGGACTCGGGGGTGGCGTTGGCGCGCTGCTTGGCGTATCTGACCAGGGCGCGGCCGGACGCGTACTGCTCCCAGCAGCCCTGCGAGCCGCAGCCGCACAGCAGGCCGTCCGGGACCATCCGGATGTGGCCGAACTCGGCGGCCACGCCGAAGTGGCCGCGGCGCAGCTTGTTGCCGATGATGATGCCGCCGCCGAGGCCGGTGCCGAGCGTGATGCAGATGACGTTGCGGTGGCCCTTGCCGGCGCCGAACTTGTACTCGCCCCACGCGGCCGCGTTGGCGTCGTTCTCCACGACGACCGGGAGGCCGACGCGGGCCTCGACCTTCGCCTTGAGCGGCTCCTGGCGCCAGTCGATGTTGGGGGCGAAGTAGACGGTGGAGCGCTGCCGGTTCACGTATCCGGCCGCACCGATGCCCACGCCGACGATGTCGTGCCCGGCGCGCGCGCCCTCCACCGCGGAGGCGATGGCGTCCACGATGCCCTCCGGCGTGCCCGGGGTCGGCACCTTGAAGGTCGAGAGGATGTTGCCTTCCTCATCGACCACGCCGGCCGCGATCTTCGTGCCGCCGATGTCGACGCCGATGGTGAGTCCCATGAATCCCTCAGTTTCGGTCGAGCCCCGCTACGGCCAACCGTACCCGAGGGGGCTGTCAGTCCAAGTCGATGTGTTCGCCGGGGCCGGTGCCCTCGCCCCGGTCCTTGCCGTGGTTCCCGTCGTCCTTCAGGTCCGTCGGGCCGGAGGCCCAGCGGCGTTCCTGGTTCTGGACCGCCGAGCGGTAGGCCGCCAGCAGTTCGTTGCCGGCCGCCGCGAGATGGTCGAAGACGTCCGGGTTGCGCTCTATGACGGGCTCGACGGCGGCCTTGGCCTGCTGCACGACCTGCCGCACCACCTGCTGGGCGGCGGGCCCGGCGACCGCCCCGAGGAGCGGGTTCTGGAGGCCGGACAGCTTGTCGGCGACGGCGTCGACGAGTTTGCGCAGTTCCTCCGCGGCCGAGCCCGGGGGCGTCCCGTACTCGGCACGGCGGCGAGACCGCTCGGCCTCCAGGTCCTCGGCACAGGCCTTGGCCCAGGCGTCCTCGTCGGTCACCCGCACGTCGTCGTCCGCCGCGGTGGCGTCAGGTGTGGGGTGCTCTTCACTCATGACGGACTCCTGACTACGGTTCGTCTCTACGACGTTACCCGAATGGGCGTACGTGGTTCACCGCCCGCGGAGCGGACTCCCTCGTCCCTCCGGCGCGGGGCGAGGTGGAATCACTTCTCCCGCGGCCACAGCTCGGGGTCGGGGGCGAAGCGGATGCGCAGTTCGCCGTCCCGCAGCGCGGCGCCCGCGACGGTGCAGCGGCGCAGGGCGGACGGCAGCGGGACGATCCGGCGGAACCGGCCGGCCGTGAGGACGAGCTCGTCCGTGCGCCGGACGAGGTCGAGTTCGTCGCGTATCGCGCCGGGCAGCGGGAGGTGCCAGACGAGCACGCCGTCCTCGGCGATCCGGTCGGTGACCGGCCACTCGACCGGGGTGGCCGCCGGGTTGACGCCGGGCACGGCGAGGGCGGCGAGGTCGTCGCCGCCGTGCGGATCGCGGCCGAGGTGGGCGACCGCGTGGACGTCGTACGTCTCCTGCCAGTCGGCGAGGGCCTTGCGCTGCTGGGCGACGAGCGAGGCGAGCCAGCCGTCCGCGGCGCTCTCGGGCAGGACGCGGTTGGCGACCAGGCTCTCGGGGCGCAGGCCGCGCACGGCGAGGCCGAGGCCGGCGGTGCGGACGGCGTCGGCGCCGGCCGGGCCGGGTTCGGCGACGAGGTGCACGGCGGTGCGGCGATCGGTGAGGACGGCCTCCACGGCGGCCAGTTCGAGGTCCCAGCGGGCCGCCGTCTCGTAGAGCCACTCGGCGGGCATCGGGACGCCGGCGAGACGGCCGAGGACGGGACGCAGGGCGCGGGCCGCCTGCCGTTCCGGCGGGAGCAGCCGGCGCAGATAGCGGCGCAGCTCCTCCGGGAGGGCGAGCAGGGCGAGGGCCTGCGCGGTGGGCGGGAGGTCGACGACCAGGAGGTCGTAGCGCTCGGAGAGGGCGGCGTCGCGCAGGGCCCGCAGGAAGGACAGTTCCTCGGCCCCGGGCAGCGGGGTGACCTCCTCGGCGTCCAGGCGCGCGGCGCCGAGCAGGTCGAGGACGCCGGAGGCGCGTTCCTGGAAGGCGGCGAGGTCGTCGCGGAACCGTTCGGTCGCGTCCGGGCGCCAGGCCGTCAGGCGCGGGGCGACCGGGCCGGGAACCGGTCCAGTCGCCGCGCCCAGCGCCGCCCCGAGGGTGTCCGTGCGGTCCGCGCTGAGCACGAGGGTCTCGCTGCCCTCGCGCGCGGCCCGCAGCGCGGTGGCAGCGGCAACGGTCGTACGTCCGGATCCGCCGGGGCCCGTGATCAGGATGGTGCGCATGAGGGTGAACGGTACCTTCGCGCGGAAGGCCCGGACGCCGCCCCGCTTCTCGCCCTACTTCTCGCCCGACTCCACGCGCTTCTTCAGGCCCGCCAGCGCGCGGTCGATGATGACCTTCTCGGCCTTGCGCTTGATCATGCCGAGCATGGGGATCTTGACGTCGACGGTGAGCTGGTAGGTCACCTCGGTGGCGCCGGCGCCCGCGGGCCTGAGGAGGTAGGAGCCGTCCAGGGAGCGCAGCATCTGGGACTTCACCAGGGTCCAGGAGACCTCGTTCTGCCCGGTCCAGGTGTAGCCGAGGGTCTGGTCGTCCTTGATGGCGCCGGCGTCCATGACGAGGCGGACCTGCTCGGCGCGGCCCTGGTCGTCGGTCTTGAGGACCTCGGCCTCCTTCACCTCGCCGGTCCAGTCCGGGTAGCGGGCGAAGTCGGCGATCACCGCCATGACGTCGGCCGGAGCCGCCTCGATCGTGATGCTCGAACTGGTGTGTTCCGCCATCGCCGTGGCTCCTCCAGATGCGGGCCGTTAGTCAGGTCGCCGTGCGCGGCGTGCGCACGTGTGTGCAGCGTGAAGGCTACCGCGCGCCCGACCAGCCGCATTCACCCCGTCCACGCATGGGGCGTTCACCATTCCAGCGCCCAGGGTGTACCCGTCCCGGCGAAGTGCCCCACGTTCACGCACTCGGTCGCCCCGATCCGCATCCGCCGCACCAGCGGCTGGTGGACATGCCCGAAGAGCGAGTAGCGGGGCCGGGTGCGGCGGATGGCGTCCAGCAGGGCGCGGCTGCCGCGTTCGAAGCGGCGCGCGACCGTGTCGTAGACCAGCTCCGGCACCTCCGGCGGTATGTGCGTGCACAGCACGTCGACCTCGCCGATTGCCTCGATCTTCGCGGCGTACTCCTCGTCGCTGATCTCGTACGGCGTCCGCATCGGGCTCTTCAGCCCGCCGCCGACGAAGCCGAAGGTCCAGCCGCCTATCTCCACCCGCTCACCGTCCAGGACGGTGGTGCCCGGCGCGGCGTATTCCCGCCACAGTGGCGGCATGTCGACATTGCCGTAGGTGGCGTACGTCGGGGCCGGGAACGCGGCGAACATCTCGGCGTACTGCTTGCGCACCGCCCCCTCGATCGCGGCGGCCCGGTCGTTGCCGATGCCCGCCCACAGCCGGGCCCCGAACGCGCGCGCCTCCTCGTAGCGGCGGGCGGTGCGCAGCTCCACGATGCGGTCGGCGTTCGCCGTCCCGAACAGGTCCGGGAAGATGCCGCGCGAGTGGTCGGCATAGTCCAGGAAGAGGACCAGGTCACCCAGGCAGATCAGGGCGTCGGCGCCGTCGCCGGCCCGGGCCAGGTCACGGGCGTTGCCGTGCACATCACTGACCACATGGACGCGTGTCCTGCGGTTGCCGACGGGTGTAGGTGCCATGGTGATCAAGGGTAGGGGTGTGCGGGCCAGGTGAACAGTGGCGACCGGACCTGCGGTTACTGGCCAGTCAGGAAGGGCGTGGACTACCGTACGCCAAGGAACACCAACCTGTGTGACGCAGCGAACATCTCGCCGGGACCCCCTGTCGAAGAAGCCATACCGGCGGGTAACGTCCGGGCAGTCCCATCGTGCTCTGGAATTCAACCAACGAGCCCGCGTGGCTCGTGGCGGACTTTCGAGCACGAGCCCGAGCCGTGGACCGCACCGTCGCATCGCACAACGTCGTGGCGCCGGCGCCCTATGAGGAGCAGCAGACTTGCGCGAGTTCAGCCTTCCGGCTTTGTACGAGGTCCCTGCGGACGGCAATCTGACCGACATCGTCCGCAGAAACGCCGCGCAGCATCCCGACGTCGCCGTCATCGCCCGCAAGGTGGACGGTGCCTGGCAGGACGTGGCGGCGACCGTCTTCCTCGCCGAGGTGCGAGCCGCCGCCAAGGGCCTCATCGCCTCCGGCGTGCGACCCGGCGACCGGGTCGCGCTGATGTCCCGCACCCGCTACGAGTGGACGCTGCTGGACTTCGCGATCTGGAGCGCCGGCGCGGTCACCGTGCCGGTGTACGAGACCAGCTCCCCGGAGCAGGTGCAGTGGATCCTCGGCGACTCGGGCGCGACCGCCGCGCTCGTGGAGCTGGACAGCCACGCGGCCGCCGTCGAGTCGGTGCGCGACCGGCTGCCCACGCTCAAGAACGTCTGGCAGATCGAGGCCGGAGGGCTGGCGGAGCTCGGACGGCTCGGTCAGGACGTCGCGGACGCGACGGTCGAGGAGCGCAGCTCGCTGGCGAAGGCCGACGACCCGGCGACCATCGTGTACACGAGCGGCACCACCGGCCGCCCCAAGGGCTGTGTGCTCACCCACCGCGCCTTCTTCGCCGAGTGCGGCAACATCGTCGAGCGGCTGCGCCCGCTGTTCCGCACCGGCGAGTGCTCGGTCCTGCTGTTCCTGCCGCTGGCGCACGTCTTCGGCCGCCTGGTGCAGGTCGCGCCGATGATGGCGCCGATCAAGCTGGGCTGCGTCCCGGACATCAAGAACCTCACCGACGAGCTGGCCGCGTTCCGGCCGACGCTGATCCTGGGCG
Organism: Streptomyces sp. NPDC054794; assembly: GCF_053611585.1. NCBI lineage: Bacteria > Bacillati > Actinomycetota > Actinomycetes > Kitasatosporales > Streptomycetaceae > Streptomyces > Streptomyces sp. NPDC054794. The sequence goes on from NZ_JBSHAQ010000005.1 coordinate 157,999, forward strand.
TCCCGCGCGTCTTCGAGAAGGTCTACAACTCGGCCCGCGCCAAGGCCCAGGCGGACGGCAAGGGCAAGATCTTCGACAAGGCCGCCGACACGGCGATCGCCTACAGCAAGGCGCTGGACACCCCGTCGGGTCCGTCCCTCGGCCTGCGGATCAAGCACAAGACGTTCGACAAGCTCGTCTACAGCAAGCTGCGCGCGGTGCTCGGCGGCCGGGGCGAGTACGCCATCTCCGGCGGCGCCCCGCTGGGCGAGCGCCTGGGCCACTTCTTCCGGGGCATCGGCTTCACGGTCCTGGAGGGCTACGGTCTGACCGAGTCCTGCGCGGCGACCGCGTTCAACCCCTGGGACCGACAGAAGATCGGCACGGTCGGCCAGCCGCTGCCGGGCTCGGTGGTGCGGATCGCGGACGACGGCGAGGTGCTGCTGCACGGCGAGCACCTGTTCAAGGAGTACTGGAACAACCCGGGCGCGAGTGCGGAGGCGCTCGCCGACGGCTGGTTCCACACCGGTGACATCGGCACCCTCGACGAGGACGGCTATCTCAGGATCACCGGCCGCAAGAAGGAGATCATCGTCACCGCGGGCGGCAAGAACGTCGCCCCGGCCGTGATCGAGGACCGTATCCGGGCGCACGCGCTGGTCGCGGAGTGCATGGTGGTGGGCGACGGGCGGCCGTTCGTGGGCGCGCTGGTCACCGTCGACGAGGAGTTCCTGGACCGCTGGGCCGCCGAGCACGGCAAGCCCACGGGCTCCACCGCGGCGTCGCTGCGTGACGACCCGGATCTGATCGCGGCGATCCAGACGGCGGTCGACGACGGCAACGCCGCGGTGTCGAAGGCGGAATCGGTGCGGAAGTTCCGCATTCTGTCCTCCCAGTTCACGGAGGAGTCGGGCCACCTCACGCCGTCCCTGAAGCTCAAGCGCACCGTGGTGGCGAAGGACTACGCGGCCGAGATCGAGGCGCTCTACCAGAAGTAGGGCGACCCCTGACGGCGCGTCATGGCGCGGTGTCCTCGACGAGGACCCGCGCCATCGTGCGTTCGGCGAGCGCGGTGATGGTGACGAACGGGTTCACCCCGATCGAGCCGGGCACCAGCGAGCCGTCGGTGACGTACAGCTTCGAGTAGCCCTTCACCCTCCCGTAGTCGTCGGTCGCCCTGCCCAGCACGCAGCCGCCCAGGGGGTGGTACGTGAAGTCGTCGGCGAATATCTTGCTCGTCGAGCCGAACAGGTCGTACCGGTAGATCGTGGCGTTGGCGAAGTTGATCCGGTCGAACAGCTTCTTGGCCATGCCGACCGAGACCGCGCTCTGCGCCGCCGTCCAGCCGAGCTTCACCGAGCCCGAGGCCGCGTCGTAGGTGAACGACGCCCGTTCCGGGTTCTTGGTGATCGCCAGGTAGAGGCTGACCCAGTGCTCGAAGCCCATGGGCAGCGGGGCGATCTCCGCGAAGACCGGGTTGGCGGTGTTGGCCCAGTCGTCGATGCCGAGCACCGGCATGGTCGCCTGGTTGGCGCCGACCGTGTCCCAGACGTGGTTGGCGCGCCCCAGCATGGTGTTGCCGTTGGTGCCCCAGCCGGCGCCCACGGAGGCGTTCAGGTCGGGCAGGGTGCCGGTGTCCCGGGCGCGGACGAGGAGTTCGGTGGTGCCCAGGCTGCCGCCGCCGAGGAACAGGTACGTGCAGCCGTACTGCTTGGTCTCGACGACCTTGCCGGTGTTGTCGATCCGGTCGGCGGTCAGGACGTACGTCCCGTCGCTCGCCCGGCTGACGGCGCGCACCTTCTCCAGCGTGTGGATGGTGACGTTGCCGGTGCCGAGCGCGGCGGCGAGGTACGTCTTGTCGAGGCTGCGCTTGCCGTAGTTGTTGCCGTAGATGACCTCCCCGCCGAGCGCCGACCGGGTGGCGGTGCCGGCCGCCTCGCGCTGCATGTAGCCGAAGTCGTAGACGTTCGGCACGAAGGTGGTCTTCAGGCCCGCGTTGCCGGCGGCCTTGCGTGAGGTGCGGGCGAACTTGTACCACTCGGTCGACTCGAACCAGGACGGATCGACGGTGTTCACGCCGAGCATGGAGCGGGCGCGGGGGAAGTACGTGCCGTACATCTCCGGGGCGTCCACGGTCGGGAACTGCTCGGTGAAGTACGACTGGAGCGGGGTGACCGCCATCCCGCCGTTGACCAGGGAGCCGCCGCCGACACCCCGCCCGACGTACACGGACATGTCGGCGTAGTGCACGCGGTCGAGCACGCCGGGGTAGGCGCCGATGTCCTTGTTGACGAGGTCCAGCCACAGGAAGGTGGCCAGCGGTGCCTCGGTGCGCGTCCGGAACCACATGGAGCGCTGGTCCGGGGCGCTGGTGGAGCAGAAGACCTTGCCGTCGGAGCCGGCGGTGTTCCAGAGCCGGCCCATCTCCAGGACGAGGGTGCGGATGCCGGCCTGGCCGAGGCGGAGGGCGGCGACCGCGCCGCCGTAGCCCGAACCCACCACGATGGCGGGGGCGTTGTCGGTGGCGGCCGGTTCGGCGGCCTGCGCGGACTGGAGGCCGATGCGGGTGAGACCGGCCGCGGCGGCGGTCTGCAGGGCGACCATGCCGAGGATGTGACGTCTAGTCAGCTGACGCTGCATCAGTTTTGCTGTCATGTGCGCAGCATGGGCGGATTTTCTCCTTCCGCCTAGAGCCGCGCGACAGCAATGTCTACAGCAGCGCCTTCAACTTCTCCGCCAGCAGATCCCAGCGCCACTTCTCCTCGACCCACTGCCGTCCCCGCTCGCCCATCCGGCGGCGCAGCTCGGCGTCCCCGAGGAGGGTGACGATGCGGTCGGCGGCGTCCCCCGGCGAGCCGCCGCGGACGACCCATCCGGTCTCGCCGTCGAGCACCGCGTCGGGTGCCCCGCCGGAGTCGCCGGCGACGACGGGCAGCCCGGTGGCGGAGGCCTCCAGGTAGACGATCCCCAGCCCCTCGACGTCGAGGCCGCCGCGCCGGGTCCGGCAGGGCATGGCGAAGACGTCCCCGGCGCCGTAGTGGGCGGGCAGCTCCGACCAGGGGACGGCGCCGGTGAAGCGCACGGAGGCGGCGACCCCGGTCTCCCGCGCCAGTCGGCGCAGGTCCTTCTCGTAGGGCCCGCCGCCGACGATCAGCAGCACCGCGTCCGGCTCCTTGGCCAGGATGAGCGGCATGGCCCGGATCAGCGTGTCCTGGCCCTTGCGCGGCACGAGCCGGGAGACGCACACGACGACCGGCCGCTCGGTCAGCCCGAGCCGCTCGCGCACCTCGGCGCCGCCCGACTCCGGGTGGAAGGTCTTCTCGTCCACGCCGGGCGGCAGCTGCACCATGCGGGCGGCCGCCTGCGGGGTCAGCGCGGTGGCGATCCGCGAGCGCGTGTACTCGCCGAGATAGGTGATCGTGTCCGTGGACTCCCCGATCCGGCGCAGCAGCTGCCGCGCGGCGGGCAGCTGGGCCCACCCGGCCTCGTGCCCGTGGGTGGTGGCCACCAGCCGCTCGGCGCCGGCCCTGCGCAGAGCCGGCGCCATCAGCCCGAGCGGCGCGGCCGCCCCGAACCACACCGACGTGCAGCCGTGCTCGCGCAGCAGCCCGACCGCCCGCCGGGTCTTCTCGGGCGCGGGCAGCAGCATCGTCGTCCGGTCCCGTACGACCGTGAAGGGCTGCTCGGCGTCGAACGCGGCCGTGGCCTCGACGCCCTCCCGGCTCCGCTTCCAGGTGGAGGCGTAGACGACCAGCCGGTCCGGGTCCAGCCGCAGCGCCATGTTGTGCAGGAACGCCTGGATGCCGCCCGGCCGGGGCGGGAAGTCGTTGGTCACGATCAGGGTCTTGTGCATCGTCGCCGACCCTACCCAACCCGGGTGACCGACCGCTCGGGGGAGCCGTCGGCCGCGCCTCACGGGCCTCGCACAGGTGCGCGGGGGATCATGTGGCCGCACCCAGGCGGACCGACGACAGGGGATCAGGTGGCGAGAGCGGGCGCGGCACGGTCCCTGGTCCTGCCGCTGGTGGTCTGGGCGGCCGCCCGGACGGTCCTGCTGCTCTACGTCCTGCGGGTGTTCGTCTTCCCGGGCGTGGACGTCACGACCGACGTCTGGGTGATCTACCAGGGCTGGTACGAGACGCTCCGCCAGGGCACCTTCCCCCTGGACGACGTCACCTGGCAGTACCCGCCGGCCGCCGCGCTCGCGATCCTCTCCCCCGCCCTGCTGCCCTTCCTCGACTACGCCATCGCCTTCTTCGTCCTGACCCTCCTCGCCGACCTGGCCGTGCTGTGCGCGCTGCTGTCCGCGGGTCGGCGCCCCGGCCGCAGCCCGCACGGCGCCTGGGTGTGGATCGTGGGCGTCCCGCTGCTCGGCCCGACCGTGTACGCCCGCTACGACGTGCTGGTGACCGCGGTGGCGGTGGCCGCGCTGCTCGCGGGGGCCCGGCACCCGCGGGTGATGGGGGCGCTGGCGGGCTTCGGGGCGATGGTGAAGGTGTGGCCGGCGCTGCTGCTCGTGGGGGTCGTGCGGCGAGGGGCGTGGTCCGCGGCGGCGGTGACCGCGGGCGCGCTTGCCGCGCTGTTCGCCACCGCCATGCCCGGGGCCTTCGCCTTCCTCGCCTTCCAGCGCGACCGGGGCACCGAGGTGGAGTCGGTGGGCGCGCTGGTCTTCCACGTGGCCCGGCACTTCGGCTGGAGCGGCGAGGTGCTGCTCAACTACGGCTCGGTGGAGTTCCTCGGCCCGTACGTGAGCGCGGTGAGCACGGCCGCCCTCGCGCTCGCCGGCGCGGCCCTCGGCTGGCTGCTGCTGTGGCGGCTGCGGGCGACCCGCTTCGAGCCGCACACGCTCGCGGACGCGGCCTTCACGGCGGTGCTGCTGTTCACGGTCACCAGCCGGGTGATCAGCCCCCAGTACCTGGTGTGGCTGATCGGTCTGGCCGGTGTCTGCCTGTGCCACCGGGAGAGCCGGATGCGCCCGCCCGCCCTCCTGCTGCTCGCCGCGGCCCTCGTCACGGTCCTGGAGTTCCCGGCGGGCTTCGCGCACGTCGTGTCCAGCGACGTGTACGGCGTCGGCCTCCTCGCCCTGCGCAACGGCCTGCTGGCCGTCGCCGGCGTCCTGGCGGCCCGGCGGCTGTGGCGCTCCACCGGCTCCGGGGCTCCGGTGATCCCCGTGCCGCCTCAGGCCGCCCGTACGAAGGAGAGCCCGGTCTCCTCCTGACGCCGGGCCCGCCGCCGCAGCACCGCTACGGCCGCGCACTGCACCGCCGCCGCGAGCGCCGGCGCGAGGCAGATCCCCGGCAGGCCGAGCGCGGACAGGACGTACGCGAGCGGCAGCTGGACGGCCGTGCCGAGCAAGGTGACGCGCAGCGGCGCCGGTGCTCCCCCACTGCCTTCAACACGGTGCCGGCCTTCCTGCGGCACCTGCCGGACCGGACGGAGCAGGCCGCCCTGCTGCGCCGCCGCCTGGACTTCCTGGAGACCCCGGCGAGCTTCTTCTACCGGGACGGACGGCCCGTACGGGCCGAGGAGGCCGGGGACCTGTTCCGGCAGGGCATGCTGCGGGTCGCGCGGGCGACGGGCGCGGCGGAGCGGGCGTGGCTGCGCGAGGCGATCGAGGAACTCTCCCGGTCCCGTTGAGCCCGCGGCGCGCTCAGTCCAGCTGGGCGCTCAGGTAGTCGCGCCACCGCTCGGTGAACTCCTCCGGCGTCGTCCCGAGCACCTTGCGCAACGCCTCCTCGACCGCGCCCGCCCGTTTCCCGTGCTCGCCGACGGCGCGGTAGAACTCGCCGAGCCGGACCTCGCCCCAGTGGTCGGCGATCATCCGGCAGGCCAGCCAGCCGCTCTCGTAGGCCTGGGCGAGCCTGGTGGCCTCACCACTGAAGCCGAAGGCCCGGTCCGGCGGCAGCTGCTGGGGCACCTTGCCCTCCTGGACGGCGCGCGCCAGCTCGGGCGCGGCCTGGACCGCCGTACGGCCCGTGCCGAGGTAGCCGATCCAGTCGGCGTAGCCCTCGGAGAGCCACAGCGGGGTGGCCGCGGTCGTGTCCGCGCGGGTGGCCACATGGGTCGCCTCGTGGGTGAGCACGACCTGCCGGCCGGTGGCGCCGAGGAGGGCGTACGCCTCCGGGTTGACGACGATCCGGTCCGCGGGCGCCCTGCCCGAGCCGCCCGCCTCGCCGGTGGTGACCGCGGCGATCCCGCGGTAGGAGGAGGCGGGCGAGCCGAGCAGGCCCGCCATGTCCTCCAGGGAGTCCGGTACGAGCACGACGACCCGCCGTGCCCAGTCCGTGCCCCACGCCTGCGACACGGCCGGCACCGCACGGTCGGCCAGCGCCGTGTACCCGCGCAGCGTGTTGCCGGTCTGTCCGACCCCGAGGATCAGGCTGTGCTCGCCCTTGACGGCCGTGACCTCGCCCTGGTCCCACAACAGCTCGTCGGCCTTCTTCGCGGGCCGGTCCGAGGCGACGTACCAGTGCCCGTCGGCGGTGCGGCTGAGGCCGAGCGTGCGGGCGGCGGTGACCGGGGCCCGGTCGTAGCCGCCGACGCGGTAGCTGAGCTCGGCGTCGGCGGTGGCGGCGGAGCCGTCGCGGTGCAGGCCGGTCAGCCGGTATCTCCAGGACGCCAGCGGGACGGAGCGGACGTTCTCGTACGGGGCGCGCGTGCCCGTGCGGCCGTACGCCGTCTCGTCGTGGCCGAGCAGCGCCGCCGCCCGGCGGTCGAGCACCTGCTGCACCTCGGTGCGCGCCGTGTCGGCCGTGGGCCGCCCGCCGCAGCCGGCCAGGGGCACGAACAGCAGACAGAGCCCCGCCACCGCGGAACGCCACGCCCGTCTACGACCAGCCACTTCCCGATCGTACGGCCCGCGGCGGGGTCAGACCCGGGTGACCGACGAGACGGGCATCATCCCGACCGGGTCGTAGCGGACCGCGGCGCCGGGATAGGGGGCGTGGATCACCTGGCCGTTGCCCACGTACATCGCCACATGACTGGCGTCGGAGCGGTAGACGACGAGGTCGCCGGGCCGGGCCTGGGAGAGCGGGACCTGCCGACCGGCGTACCGCTGCTCCTGCGAGGTGCGCGGCAGCTGGATCCCGGCATGCTCGTACGACCACTGCATCAGGCCCGAACAGTCGAAGCCGGAGGGGCCGTTGGCGCCCCAGACGTAGGGGCGGCCGAGCGCGGAGCGGGCTGCGGCGAGAGCCGCCGCGGACCGGGCGTCCGGGGCGACCACGCCCGAGACGTCGGGGAAGTGCAGGCGGCCGTCGCGCGAGGCCCGCTCGTAGGCGGCACGCTGCTCGTTCGGCAGGGAGTTGAGCAGCCTTCGGGCCTTGGCGAGCTTCTGCTCCACGGTCCGCTTGTGCGTGGCGACCGCCGTCCGGCTCTTCTCCAGCTCGGCGAGCTTCCCGGCGGCCTCGGAGCGCTCCTGGGCGAGTTGGCGCAGGGCCGACCGGAGCTCCTTGAGCTCGGCCGCCTGACGGGCGCCGATCCGGTCGAGGGTGGACGCCTTGTCGAGGTAGTCGGCCGGGTCGTCGGAGAAGAGCAGGGCCACGGTGGGATCGATGCCGCCGGAGCGGTACTGGGCGCCGGCCAGCGAACCGAGCGCCTCCCGCATGGTGTTGATGCGCTCCTGCTGCCGGGCGATGTGGTCCTGCGCCAGGCCCACCTCCCGGCGCAGCGCGCCCGCGCGCTCCCCGGCCCTGTCGTAGGCCTGGGTCGCCCGCTCGGCCTCCGTGTAGAGGCGGTCCACCTCGGCACGCGTGTCGGTGTGCGGAGCGGCGCTCGCCGGTACGGCGCCGAAGGCGGCGGCCGCGGACAACACGCACAGGGCGACTGCGCCCCGGTCGAACCCGGACGGTACAAGGCGGCGATGGAACCCCACGGGAAGCCGCGCTCCTTCCGCTGGCGGACGTCTGACTGCTCGAAAGCTCGCCAGACAGTAGCCGCACGGACACACACCGTCCAAAGGCCACAGCGGCCGCACAGCGCGACGCCCCGCCGATGACGCAGGTCACCGGCGGGGCGTGGAGTCAGTTTCGGTTGTCGCGAATCGCCCGTTCGGGCGGCAGCCGCAGGGTCAGACGCGGACGCCGAACTGGAACGGCATGTTGCCGATCGCCTCGTAGCGCACGACGGCACCGGTGTGCGGGGCGTGCAGCACCTGGCCGTTGCCCGCGTAGAGGCCGACGTGGTGCAGGTCGCCGTAGAAGAACACCAGGTCGCCGACGTGGAGCTGGCTCATGGAGAGGCGGGTGCCGATGCCCGCCTGGGCCTGGGAGGTGCGCGGGATGGAGACGCCGGCCTGCGCGTAGGCGTAGGAGGTCAGGCCCGAGCAGTCGAAGGAGGAGGGGCCGGTGGCGCCGTAGACGTACGGCTTGCCTATCTGGGCCTGCGCGGCGGAGAAGGCCGCGGCGGCCCGGTCGGAGGCGGAGGAGTCGTTGCCGAGGTCCACGCGCTGGGTGGACGAGCGGCTGGCGCGGCTCTGCTCGGCGGCGAGCGCCGCCTTCTCCTTGGCCGTCAGGGTGTTGAGCAGCTTCTGCGCCTCGGCGAGCTTGCCCTGGACTTCCTTCTTCTTCTTGCCCAGCTCGGTGCGGGTGGAGGCGAGGTCCTTGAGCTTGTCGGTGGCTTCCGTCCGCTCTTGGGCCAGTTCGCGCTGCTTGTCCTGAATCTTCTTCAGGGCCTCGACCTGCTGGCCGCTCAACTGGTCGAGCGTGGAGGCCTTGTCGAGGTAGTCGTCCGGGTCGGACGAGAGGAAGAGCTGGAGGGACGGGTCTATGCCGCCGGACCGGTACTGGGCGGTGGCCATCGAACCCAGGCCGTCGCGCAGCTTGTTGAGGTCCTCCTGGCCGCGGGCCACGTTGTCCTGGATGGTGGAGATCTCCTTCTGGAGCTTCTCCTGCTTCTCCTTGGCCCCGTTGTACTTCTCGGTGGCCTGCTCCGCCTGCTCGTAGAGCTTGTCGACCTTTGCCTTGACCTCGTCCTTGCTGAGCTTCTCGCTCGGTGCCGCGTTGGCGGCGTTCGCGCTCAGGGCGACGGCAGCGGCGGCTGCGGTGGTCAGCACGGTCACGCGCGTGCGGCTCGGCTGCTTGGGTCGACGGTGGGACGCCACGGAGACGGGCTCCTTCTTTTGAGTGATCACCCGTGTGGAGGTTCGAGCCCAGACCCTAGTGACCTTGCTGTGATCAGTTCAAATCCTCACACCAAAAAATCCTGTCCCGCAATCCATTCTTTGCACAGAACTCACATGCGGTGATCCCTGATTGACGCTACGTCGAGCAACGATTCGACCAATTCGGTCATCGCGTATGCGCGTTGAACGTTCAGGACAGTCGCTTGAGAAGTACCGCAGAAGCGACAGGTCGGGCACCGGCCTTGGCGACCCCGTCGGCGACCTCGCGGTCGGTCGAGACGACGATCACCGGGCGGCCCGGCGGCTCCGCGCGGACCAGCTGGCGGATGAGCTCGTCGGCGGTGACGCCCGGCTTGGAGAAGAGCACCCGGACGCCCCGTGGGGGCGCCAGCAGGACGGGCGCGGCCAGTTCGGCGCCGTCGAAGACGCACGTGACCTCGGCGCCGGTCTGCGCGGCGAGCTGCGAGAGCTGGCCGAGCAGCCGCAGCCGCTGCTTCTCCAGCGGCATCTGCGGATAGCCGGTCTTGGTGACGTTGTAGCCGTCGACCACCAAGTGCGCCTGCGGCAGGGCGAGAAGCTGGTCGAGAATGGCCGGATCACTGTCGGACAGCGCCCGTGCGGCGATGTCCTTCGGGGTCATTCGTCCCGGTTCGACCGCGTCCACGGTCTCGGCCGGGCGCACCGAGACGGGCGGCAGGGCCAGCTCCCGGCGTAGACCCTGGGCCGCGTCCAGGACGGTGTCGAGCAGCAGCCGCACCCGCATGTCCTCGACGCTGCGTCCCTCACGGGCCGCCCGGCGGGTGGCCTCCAGGGTGGCCTCCGCCTCCCCCAGACGGGCCTTGAGCCGCCGGTTCTCGCTCTCGGCGGCCGAGACCTGCGCGTGCCCCTCCGTGCGGACGGCCTCCATCTCGCCGTGCGCCTTGCGCAGCGCCGCCTCGCCGCGCTTCACGTCGCTCAGGGCCGCACGCAGCTTGCGGTGAAGCGATTCCGCTTCCTTCTTCGCCGACTCCAGCTCGACGCGCAGCCGCTCCGTCTCGGCCCGGATCTGCTCGCGGGCCCGGTCCAGCTCCTCGCGCAGCCGCTCCAGTTCGGCCCGACTCTCCTCGTCGGCGCGCTCGGCGTCCGCGCGCTGGGCCTCCTCGCCGGCCGCGGTCACCAGCTTCACCCAGCCCGTGGGGCGCAGTACATAGGCCGCGGCCGCCACGTCGAGCGGGTCCGCGGCCGGGGGCGGCGAGCCGGAGTCGAGAGCGCCGGTGAGTTCCGGCTGGGCCTCTCTCAGCTTCTCGCCGATGCGCTGCCGGAACAGCGGGTCGGTCTCCAGGGCCGCGGCCATGGCGTTGCCCGCGAACTTGGCCCGTCGGTTCGGGGCGAACCGGGCGTACTGCCGCAACTGGGCGGGCAGTTCGCCGACGGTCAGCCCGCCGAAACCGTCCGAGACGATCTGCACGACCCTGCGTCGCACACCGTCGGGCAGCGGACGGTCAAGCACCTCGGCGGTGCCGTCGCCCGGCCCCCCGCCCGTGGTCTCCACCATCCGTCACACCCCATCACCTGTGCGGGCCGCTCCTGCTCAGGAGTCGGCGCCCGGCCTGTCCACGAGTTCCACCTGGTCCACCGCGTTGCACCAGCGGCAGCGGACCGACTCGATGGTCTCACTGACCACCTCGCGCTCCTCGACCTTCGGCTCACCGGCCAGGTCGAGATGGACGTACTCGACGACCTTCGACGAGCGCGTCACGTCGAAGCGGGTGAGGTTGCCGCAGAGGGTGCAGCGCCAACGTGTCGTGGTGGTCGGCAGGGGAACCGGCATCGTGGCTCTTCGCTTCCTTCTGTGTCCGTGACGCGCCGTCTGCCCGGCGCGTGTGGCTCGTAACCCTACGGCCTGGCGGGTACTCGTCGCCCGTCTGTCCACGGCGGCGAGGCGGTCTGTGCCAGTGCGTCCCGTTACGTCATGCTCTGTGTTCATGATCCGCAACTGGAGCACGGCGACCGGCAGGACCCTCAGGGCGATCCGGACCTCCCCGGCGCCGATGACGTACGCCCTCATCGCCCTGTGCTGCCTGGTCTTCGTGACCGGCCCGGCATCCGGGCTCAATCCGGCGTACGGCTCCGGCGACGCGCTGCTCGCGACGCAGCGGGCGTACTTCCGGCACTGGGGTGTCGTGCCCGCGGACCTGTTCGACGGCCCCGCCCGGGAGGCCCTCACCCCCATCACGGCCCTGTTCGTGCACGGCAGCTGGGTGCATCTGCTCGGCAACATGCTCTTCCTCTACGTCTTCGGGGCGATGACCGAGGAACGGATGGGCCGCGTGCAGTTCACCCTCTTCTACGTCTGCTGCGGATATCTGGCCCTGCTCGGCTACGCGGCCGCCAACGCCACCGCCGAGCAGTCGCTGGTCGGCGCCTCCGGGGCGATCTCGGCGGTCCTCGGCGCCTTCCTGTACCTGTTCCCCGGAGCCCGTGTCACCAGTCTCCTCCCGTTCCTGTTCTTCCTCCCGCTGCGCTTCCCCGCCTGGGTCGTGCTGCCCTTCTGGGTGGCCCTGCAGTGGCTGGCGGCGGGCCGCGCTCCCCAGGGGCCCGGGGTGGCCTACCTCGCGCACCTGGTGGGCTTCTCGCTGGGCTTCGTCTTCGCGTGGGTGCGTTTCGGACGGGCGACTGCCGTGTCTTCCCGGGGGACAACCCCCGGACCCCCGGCAGAACGACCAGGCCAGCTGGACCGCGAGTAGGGTGAGAGCCCCAGCGACGGCCTCCGAGGGAGAGAACCAGCCGTGATCACCGCGATCGTGCTCATCAAGACCAGCGTGGACCGGATCCCCGAGATCGCGGAGCAGATCGCCGCGCTGGACAGCGTCAGCGAGGTCTTCTCCGTCACCGGCACCTACGACCTGATCGCCATGGTCCGGGTCCAGCAGCACGAGGACCTGGCCGAGGTCATCCCCGGCAGCATCAGCAAGATCCCGGGCGTCGAGGCCACGGACACGCACGTCGCGTTCCGCACGTACTCCCAGCACGACCTGGAGGCGGCGTTCTCCATCGGTCTGGACAACTAGGACGGCCCCTGGCCGGGGGCCTTCGCGACGAACGCCCCCGGGCCGCAGCGCCGTGTCCAGACGGCCGGCACCGACGAAGCACTCGACGTGCTCGTCCGCACCTACCTCCCAGCGCCCCGGCCGGGGGCCTGCGCGACGACCGCCCGAGGACGCCGCCACGAGCGCCCCCGGGCCGTAATGCCGGGGTCAGGCCGCCGCGACGCGGCGGCCGCCCTCGGTGCGGAGCCGCCACTTCGCGCCGTCAAGGGCCAGTCCCTTCACGGCACCGACGAAGCACTCGACGTGCGTTCCGCACCCACCCCCAGCGCCCCCGCCGGGGACCTGTACGACGACCGCCCGAAGGCGCTGCCGCGAACACCCCGGGCCGCGTAGTGCCGTGGTCAGACCGCCGGAACACAGCGGCCGTCCTGGGTGCGGTACTGCCACTTGGCGCCGTCAAGGGCCAGTTCCCGCACGGCACCGACGAAGCACTCGACGTGCGTTCCGCACCCACCCCCAGCGCCCCCGCCGGGGACCTGTACGACGACCGCCCGAAGGCGCCGCTGCGAGCACCCCGGGCCGCGTAGTGCCGTGGTCAGACCGCCGGGACGCAGCGGCCGTCCTGGGTGCGGTACTGCCACTTGGCGCCGTCGCGGACCAGTTCCCGCACGGCACCGACGAAGCGTTCGACGTGCTCGTCCGGGGTGCCCGCGCCGAAGCTGACGCGGATGGCGTTGAGGGACTTCTCGCCGGGGGCGGCCTCGGGGGCGCCGCACTCGCCCTGGGCCTGCGGGTCGCCGCCGAGGAGGGTGCGCACCAGCGGGTGGGCGCAGAAGAGGCCGTCGCGGACGCCGATGCCGTACTCGGCGGAGAGCGCGGCGGCGAAGTGGGAGCTGTTCCAGCCCTCGACCACGAAGGACAGGACACCGACGCGGGGGGCGTCGTCGCCGAAGAGGGACAGGATCCTGACCTCGGGGACCTCCGCCAGGCCCGCGCGGACGGTGTCGACCAGGTACCGCTCGCGGGCGACCAGGGCCTCGAAGCCCGCCTCCGTGAGCGCCTTGCAGGCGGACGCGACGGCATAGGCGCCGATGACGTTCGGCGAGCCGGCCTCGTGGCGGGCGGCGGTCTCGTGCCACTCCACGTCCACTCCCCCGTCCTCGCGCCGCGTGACCGCGCGGCTCGCGCCGCCGCCCGCGAGGTAGGGCTCGGCCGCGCGCAACCAGTCGGCGCGGCCGGCCAGGACGCCGGTACCGAACGGGGCGTACAGCTTGTGCCCGGAGAAGGCGACCCAGTCGACCTCGAGGTCCTGGACGGAGACCGGGTGGTGCGGGGCCAGCTGGGCGGCGTCCAGGACGATCCGGGCGCCGTGCGCGTGCGCGGCGGCGGCCAGCTCACGGACCGGCCACAGCTCGCCGGTGACGTTCGAGGCGCCGGTGACGCAGACCAGGGCCGGTCCGTGCGGGTCCCGTTCGGCCAGGGCGCGCTCCAGCGTCTCGACGGCCCGCCGCGGGGTGCGCGGGGCGTCCAGGTAGGTGACCCGGGCGTCCTTCCAGGGCAGGAGGGAGGCGTGGTGCTCGGTCTCGAAGACGAAGACCTGGCAGTCGGCGGGCAGCGCGGCGGCGAGCAGGTTGAGCGAGTCGGTGGTGGACCGGGTGAAGATGACCTGGTCGGCCTCGCGGCAGTCGAGGAACTCGGCGACCGTCCTGCGGGCGGTCTCGAAGAGGTCGGTGGAGAGCTGCGAGAGGTAGCCGGCACCGCGGTGGACGCTGCCGTAGTACGGCGCGTAGGCCGCCACGTCGTCCCAGACGCGCTGGAGGGCGGGGGCGCTCGCCGCGTAGTCGAGGGCCGCGTAGGTGACTTCGCCGCCGGTCACGAGCGGGACGGTGACATCCCGGCCCAGAACGGGCAGCGGGGCACAAACGGACTGGGCGGGGACAGCGGTGGAGACAGACATGGGGGTACTCCCGTGAGGCAGGTGTGAACACCACGCGAGCACACGTGCCTCGGGCACGGCTCGACATGGGAAAGGGTGAAAAGGGGTGTGCGGAGGCGGGGCTCTGCGGCCCTATCGCATTCGCTTGCTCACGGAAGGCTCCCTCGACGACCAGGACCCCTGGTACTGCGCTCCTGCGGAGCGGGCGAGGGGTCCGCGCTTGCCGCAGACCTCGTTGCCTGCGACCTGGTCTTCACCCGGGGCACCCCGCCACGGACGGAGGGTTGCCGGACAGTCGGCCGGGGCCGAATGACTGTCACTCATGACCTGGTTCAGTATCCTGCCACACGATCTTCGAAGCGCAAGGCGCAGTCCGGCATCCGGACTGCGCCCCGCGTCACATCGTGCCGGGGGTCAGGCGTTGCTGACCGCCACCCAGCGCTCCAGCGTGCGCTTGGCCGCCCCCGAGTCGATCGACTCCGCCGCCTTGGCCATGCCGGCCCGCAGCTGCTCGGCCAGCGGCTCCCCCGTCGGCTCCAGAGCCACCAGGGCCGCCGCCGAGTTCAGCAGCACCGCGTCCCGTACCGGGCCCTTCTCGCCGTCCAGCAGGCGCCGCGCGACCTCCGCGTTGTAGGACGGGTCGGCGCCGCGCAGGGCGTCCACCGGCACCAGTTCGAGGCCGACGTCGCGCGGGTCGAAGGTCTCCTCGGAGACCTTGCCGTCCCGGACGACCCAGACGTGGGAGGTGGACGTCGTGGTCAGCTCGTCGAGACCGTCGTCGCCGCGGAACACCAGGGAGGAGTTGCCGCGTTCGGCGAGGACGCCCGCGATGATCGGCGCCATGCGCGGGTCGGCGACACCGATCGCCTGGGACTTCACCTTCGCCGGGTTGGTCAGCGGGCCGAGGGCGTTGAAGACGGTCCGGATGCCCAACTGGCCGCGCGCCGCGGCGACATGACGCAGCGCCGGGTGGAACTTGACCGCGAAGCAGAAGGTGATGCCCGCCTCCTCCGCCACCTCGGCCACCCGCTGGGGGGTCAGGTCGAGGTTGACGCCGAGCTTCTCCAGGACGTCCGAGGAACCCGAGGCGGACGAGGCCGCGCGGTTGCCGTGCTTGACGACCTTCGCGCCCGTGCCGGCCACCACGAGCGCCGACATGGTGGAGATGTTCACCGTCTTCGCGCCGTCGCCGCCGGTGCCGACGATGTCGACCGTACGGCCCGACACCTCGATCACCTTGGCGTGCTCGTACATCGCCCGGACCACACCGGTGATCTCCTCGACGGTTTCGCCCTTGGCCCGCAGGGCCACCACGAACCCGGCGATCTGCGCGTCGGTCGCCTCGCCGCGCATGATCCGGTCCATGGCCCAGGCCGTCGCGTCGGCGCTCTGGTCACGGCCGTCGAGCAGGGCGTTCAGTACCTCGGGCCAGGAACGGCCCGCCGCGGTGTCGCCTCCAGCGGGGGTCACAGCGCTCATAAGCCGCTCCTGGGTGAGGTCCCGGATTCCGGAACGCGAGTCTCGACGAGGTCCACCCTATCCAGCCGCAGGACACGGCGAAGGGCCCCGTCCGAACACCGGACGGGGCCCCTGCCGTGGCGTGGCGTGCGCAGCGATCAGTGGTGGCCGTGGCCGCTCGTGATCTCCTTGTACTCCTCGACGGTGGGCTTCGGGATCTGGGAGTCCTCGCCGTAGAGCGCGTCGCTGAGCTTGGCGCGCAGCTTCTGCGTGCCCGCCACCTTGCGCTCGACACCGTTCTCGTCGACCAGCGGGCCGATCTCGGCCGGCTCGTACTGGTGGTGAGCCGTGAGGGTGTGCAGCTGCTCCTGGCTGAGCGGCTCGTGGACCTCGATGAACTCACCGTGCGGCAGGCGCTTGATGATGCCGGTCTCGCGACCGTGCAGCACCTTGTCCCGGTCCCGGCGCTGCAGGCCGAGGCAGATCCGCTTGGTGATGAGGAACGCGAGAACCGGTCCGACGAACACGAAGATCCGGACGAACCAGGTGACCGCGTTGATCGACAGGTGGAAGTGCGTGGCCCACAGGTCGTTGCCGCCGCCGATCAGCAGCGTCAGGTACACCGTCATCCAGGCGACACCGAGGCCGGTGCGCGTGGGGGCGTTGCGCGGGCGGTCCAGGATGTGGTGCTCGCTCTTGTCGCCGGTGATCCAGGACTCGATGAACGGGTAGACCGCGATCGCGACCAGGACCAGCGGGAAGATCACCAGCGGGATGAACACGCCCAGGACGAGCGTGTGACCCCAGAAGTTGACCTCCCAGCCCGGCATGAAGCGAATCAGACCCTCGGAGAAGCCCATGTACCAGTCGGGCTGGGCGCCGGTGGACACCTGGTCCGGACGGTAGGGGCCCATGGCCCAGATCGGGTTGATCTGCGCGACCGCGGCGATGGCCGCGATGACACCGAAGACCAGGAAGAAGAAGCCTCCGGCCTTGGCCATGTAGACCGGCAGCAGCGGCATGCCGACGACGTTCTTCTCGGACTTGCCGGGACCCGCGAACTGCGTGTGCTTGTGGTAGAAGACCAGGATCAGGTGGGCCACCATCAGGCCCAGCATGATGCCCGGCAGCAGCAGGATGTGCACCGAGTAGAACCGGGCCACGAAGTCGTGGCCGGGGAACTGGCCGCCGAAGAGGAAGTACGACAGGTACGTGCCGACGATCGGCACGGACAGGATCGCGCCCTCCATGAAGCGGACACCGGTGCCGGAGAGCAGGTCGTCCGGGAGCGAGTAACCGGTGAAGCCGGTGAACATGCCCAGGACGAACAGCAGGAAGCCGAACAGCCAGTTGATCTCACGCGGCTTGCGGAACGCGCCGGTGAAGAACACGCGCATCATGTGCACGAACATGCCGGCCAGGAAGATCAGCGCGGCCCAGTGGTGGATCTGCCGCATGAGCAGACCACCGCGCACGTCGAAGGAGATGTGCAGCGTCGAGCTGAACGCCTCGGACATCAGCTGTCCCTGCAGCGGGACGTAGCTGCCGTGGTACTCCACCTCGTTCATCGACGGGTGGAAGAACAGCGTCAGGTACACACCCGTGAGGATGATGATGATGAAGCTGTACATGCACACTTCGCCCAACATGAACGACCAGTGGTCGGGGAAGATCTTGCGCATGTTGGACTTGGCCAGGGAGTAGATCCCGAGTCGGCCATCGGCCCAGTCGGCGACGCGCTCGCCGGCCGGTGCCTTCCCGCGCGAGCGGGACTCTTCGTTCGTCGCAGTGCTCATCCGCGCTCCCAGAATGCAGGACCGACGGGCTCTTCGAAGTCGCCGAGCGCCTCGAGGTAGCCCTCGTCGTTCACGCCGATGCGGAGCTGCGGCAGGGCGTGACCGGCGGGACCGAAGATCACTCGGGCACCGTCGGAGAGGTCGAAGGTGGACTGGTGGCAGGGGCACAGCACGTGGTGCGTCTGCTGCTCGTACAGCGAGATCGGGCAACCGACGTGGGTGCAGATCTTCGAGTACGCCACGATGCCCTCGTGCGACCACTCGAGCTCGCGCTTGTCCTTGATGTTGTCCGGCTGCAGCCGGACGATCATCAGGGCCGCCTTGGCGATCTCGGTCTGGAACTCCTCGTCGGTCTCCTCCAGGCCCTCGGGCTTGGCGAAGGTCAGCGAGCCGACGGCGACGTCCTCGGGACGCAGCGGCTCGTTGGTGTTCATGTTGACGAGCAGCTTGCCCTTGGACCACAGGGTGTGGCGGAGCGAGGTCCCGGGCAGCGGGCCGAGGTCGCGCAGCAGCACGACGCCGGCGAGCGGCACCAGCGTGAGCGCACCGAACATCGTGGTGCGGATCAGACCGCGACGGCCGATCGCGGATTCCTTGGCGCCCTGCTTGAAGTCCGCGAGAACCTTCGCGCGGACCTCGGCCGGGGCCTCGATCGGGTGACGCTCGTCGGTGATCTCCACGTCGGACATCAGGGTGCGGGCCCAGTGGACCGCGCCCGCGCCGATGCAGAACAGCGCCGTGCCGAGGGTCAGCCCCAGCGCGAAGTTCAGCGCGCTGATGTGGCCGATCGGGAAGACGAAGATCGACTTGTCGGACGGGATCGCCACGTACGCGGCGATGAAGGCGACGGTGGCCAGCATCGACACCGTGAACAGCAGGGCGACGACGCGCTCGGACCGCTTGGCGGCCCGCTCGTCGATGTCCTGGATCCGGTGCTCGTGCGGCGGGAGGCCCGGGTTGGCGAACGGGTTCTTCTCGTCCGCGACGCCTACCGCGCCGCGCGCGGCTTCCTGCTCAGCGGGCAGGTTCTCTTCTGGAATGTCTTGGCTACTCATGACTTCTTGGCCTTTGCGGTCCGAGCGGCGACCCAGACGGCGACCGCGATCAGGGCGCCGAGACCGAAGATCCAGGCGAACAGACCCTCGGTGACCGGCCCGAGGCCGCCCAGCTCAAGACCGCCCGGGTTCTGCGTCCCGCTGCCGTCGACCGCGTTCAGGTACGCGATGATGTCCTTCTTGTTCTTCTCCGTCATGGTGGTGTCGGGGAAGGACGGCATGTTCTGCGGGCCCGTCTGCATGGCCTCGTAGATGTGCTTCGGGTCGACACCCTCAAGGGTCGGAGCGTACTTGCCGTCGGTCAGCGCGCCACCCTTGCCGGTGAAGTTGTGGCACTGCGCGCAGTTGGTGCGGAACAGTTCGCCACCCGCGGCGATGTCCGCACCCTCCGGGCCGTACTGCTCCTTCGTCGGCACCTCGGGACCGGCACCCAGCGAGGCGATGTACGCCGCGAGCATGTCGATCTGGGGCTGGGTGTAGGTGGGCTTCTTGCGCGGGACCTGGGCGCCCTGGGAGGTGGCGGCGGGCATACGGCCGGTGCCGACCTGGAAGTCGACGGCCGCGGCGCCCACGCCGACCAGGCTCGGCCCGTCGGAGGAGCCCTGGCCACCGGTGCCGTGGCAGCTGGCGCAGCCGACCTCGTAGAGCTTCTTGCCCTGTTCGATGGTCAGGGACTGGGCGGTTTCATCTGCCTGCGCCTTGCTCGCGGGCGCGAACGCGGAGTACAGCCCCCCCGTGGCCGCCAGCGCGAGGAGTAGGACGACGACCGCCGCCAACGGATGGCGTCGTCGTGCGGAGAGCTTTTTCACGGATTACCCCGGTGTCAGGATCTTCTGCGTCGATGCTTCTGGGAAGTGCGTTTCTGGAACGCACGCGGGATCGGGCCCGGCTACTTGATCATGTAGATCGTGGCGAAGAGGCCGATCCAGACGACATCGACGAAGTGCCAGTAGTAGGACACGACGATGGCCGCGGTCGCCTGCTCGTGGGTGAACCTCTTCGCCGCGTAGGTGCGGCCGAGGACGAACAGGAAGGCGATGAGGCCGCCCGTCACGTGCATGCCGTGGAAACCGGTGGTCAGGTAGAACACCGAGCCGTACGGGTCGGAGGAGAGCGAGAGCCCGTCCTTCTTCACCAGCTCGGTGTACTCGTAGATCTGACCGCCGATGAAGATCGCACCCATGATGAAGGTGACGATGAACCAGGCCCGGAGCTTCTTCACGTCGCCGCGCTCGGCCGCGAACACGCCCATCTGGCAGGTGAAGGAGGAGAGCACCAGGACCGTGGTGTTCGTCGCCGAGAAGGGGAAGTTCAAGGCCTCGGCCATGTGCTTCCAGTGCTCGGGACCGGTCACCGATCGCAGGGTGAAGTACATCGCGAAGAGGGCCGCGAAGAACATCAGCTCGGAACTCAGCCAGATGATGGTTCCGACGCTGGTGAGGTTCGGCCGGTTGACCGACGGGTGCGCGTGCCCGGTATCTACTGTCGTTGCTGTCGCCACGACCGACATTATGTCGGTCGCTTATCCCGCCCTCACTCCGGGGGGTGCCGTTCGGAGTGTCCGTACCGTGTGTACTGCCCGGATGGCCCATCAAGGGGTCCTTCGAAGTCGTGTCCGAGCCAGTGTTGACAAGGTGTCGGAAGGGGTAGCATCCGCCGCATCGGTCCTGTCCGTACGACGCTGACGTCCCGGAGGAACAATGCAGCCGACCGCCACGGTGCTGGTCTACAGCGACGACTCCAACACCCGCGAACAAGTCCGGCTCGCCACGGGCCGGCGGCCGGCTCCGGACGTCCCCGTGGTGGAGTTCGTGGAGTGCGCGACGCCCCAGGCGGTGCTGACCGAACTGGACAAGGGCGGGATCGACGTCTGCGTGCTCGACGGCGAGGCCGTGCCCATGGGCGGCATGGGCGTGTGCCGGCAGATCAAGGACGAGGTCTTCAACTGCCCGCCGGTGCTCGTGCTGATCGGACGCCCGCAGGACGCCTGGCTCGCCACGTGGAGCCGCGCGGACGGTGCTGTGACGCTGCCTGTGGAGCCGGTGGAGTTCGCGGCGGCCCTGGCCGCCCTGCTGCGCCGACAGAGGCTGCTGAGCGCCTAGGTCCTGTCGTCGAACTCACGTCGTCCGCCCGCAGGGCGGGCCTTGCGGCGTCATGGGGGTCCCCCCTGCTCGAGCGGAGCCGAGAGCTTGGGGGAGCGTGCTCTGGGGGTCCGCCCGGCCGAAGGCTGGGGGAGTGCCGGCTCCTGGCCCTCGTACTGGATGTACTTGGGTCAGGGGCCGGTGCGGCGAGTGGGGGTCCCCTGCTCGAAGAGCTTGGGGGAGCGTGCATGGCGTCGCGAGGCAGGCGGGAGTTTGACGACAGGGCCTGGCGGAGCGGGGTGCGGGGGGTGTTGGACGCCCCGCACCCCGAGATGCCTCACGGCCGTGCGGCCGCGTCCTGCGGCCGTCCGGACGGGTCACACGGCCGTCGGCCGGAGCCGGTCCGCCTCCTCCGGACTCGGGCTGTCCTTCGTGCCCTGGGCCAGGGCGCTGCCCGTGCGCCACTTCGCCCAGGCGACGTTCCAGTCGCCGAAGCCGTTGCCGAACGGCTCCATCTCGTGGCCGTTGGAGTTGATGACCTGGACCAGGTCGCCCGGGTGGAAGGTGTTGAAGAACCATTCGGCGTTGGTGTTGTTCATACCGGTGCAGCCGTGGCTGACGTTCTCGAGGCCCTGTGAGCCGACGGACCACGGCGCGGCGTGCACGTACTCGCCGGACCAGGTGACCCGGGTCGCGTAGTAGACCGGCAGATCGTACGAGTCGGGGTCGCCCTCGGAGATGCCGACCGTGGTGCCGCGCATCCGTACGAAGTACTGCTTCTCCAGTACGACCTTGACACCGTTGCGGGTCTCGTAGCCGGCCTTGCCGGTGGTGATGGGGATCTGGTTGATCTCCTGGCCGTTCTTGTACACCTTCATCTGGTGCGTGGCGGCGTCCGTGACGGCGAGCAGCTTGTCCCCGGTGGTGATCCGCAGGGGTTTGGCCTTGCCGCCCCACAGGCGGTCGGCGACCCTGATGCCCTCCAGGTTGCTGTGCACCTGGATGGTGGCGTGCGCGGGCCAGTAGTCCTTGGGGCGGAAGTGCAGCTGCTTGTCGCTCACCCAGTACCAGGAGCCGGCCACCGCGGGCGTGGAGTCCACCCTGAGGGCGCCTTCGACCACGGCACGCTGGGCCTTGTCCTTGACCGGCTGGTTGAGGTCGGCCGTGATGGGCTGCCCGACGCCGTACTGGCCCGCCTTCGGCCCGAACGTGACGTCCAGGGTCTTGCGGGTGGTGGGCGCGCTGGTGTCGAAGGTGATGACCTTGCGGCCGGGTGCGCCGTCGTCGTCCTCCGTGCTGACCCGCACCGTGTAGTGGGCGTTGGCGGCGAGCGGGGCGGTGCTGTGCCAGCGGCTGCCGTCGGCGTCGAGTTCGCCCGCCACGTAGCGGCCCGTGGCGTCCGTGGCCGTGACGTCCGTGATGCGCCCGTCACCGCTCTCGGAGGTGATCTCCAGGGGTTTGTCCGGGTCGGCCTTCTTCCCCGCCTGGGTGGGGGTGTTGAAGGAGATCTGGTCCGCCGCGTCGTACGGCTTCGCGGACAGCGGGTCGCCGTCCGCGCTGCAGGCGGTGACGGCCGCGCCGAGGGCGGTCGCCAGCAGCGTGCAGCCGACGACGGTGCGGGTGCGCGGAGAGGTGCTCATGACCTCACGCTAGGAAGGTTCGCGAGCCGGGGCGCGGTGGGTGAGGCGGACGAGGGAACGGTCGCACCCGAAGGGCGCCCACAGAGCCGTACGGGCCCCGCCGGAGCCCTCCGGGAAAGGCGGAAGCCCGGACTCCCCGAGGGGGTGTCCGGGCTTCCGAAGCGCTCGGCGCGTGCTACTGGGTGCGGTTCTCACCGTGGTAGTACTCGAAGACCCAGCCGAACAGGCCGACCAGGATGATCGGTGCCGAGAAGTACAGCAGCCACCAGCCGACCGCCACACCGAGGAAGGCCAGCGCGCCACCGATGCCGAGGGCGAGCGGCTGCCAGCTGTGCGGGCTGAAGAAGCCCAGCTCGCCCGCGTCGTCCGCGACGTCGGCCTCCTTGTTGTCCTGAGCACCCGCGTCGACCCGCCGGGCGGTGAAGCCCAGGTAGAAGCCGACCATGATGCACAGGCCGAACGCCAGGAAGAGCGCCGTGGTACCGGCCGGCTCCTTCGACCACACGCCGTACACGATCGCGATGGCGAGGACGAAGACGCTCAGCCACATGAACATCCGGCCCTGGATCTTCACTTGCCGGCCTCCTTGTTGCCCGCGATGGCGCTGGTGCCGTGACCGGCGAACTCCAGCTGCTCCATGGCGGCGATCTCCGGGTGGTGCAGGTCGAACGCCGGGGATTCACTGCGGATCCGCGGCAGGGTGAGGAAGTTGTGCCGCGGCGGCGGGCAGGACGTCGCCCATTCGAGCGAACGGCCGTAGCCCCACGGGTCGTCGACCTCGACCTTCTTGCCGTACTTGGCCGTCTTCCACACGTTGTAGAGGAACGGCAGGATCGACAGGCCGAGCAGGAAGGAGCTGATCGTCGAGATCGTGTTCAGCGTGGTGAAGCCGTCGGCCGCCAGGTAGTCGGCGTAACGACGCGGCATGCCCTCCGCACCCAGCCAGTGCTGGACCAGGAAGGTGCCGTGGAAGCCGATGAACAGCGTCCAGAAGGTGATCTTGCCGAGGCGCTCGTCGAGCATCTTGCCCGTCATCTTCGGCCACCAGAAGTGGAAGCCGGAGAACATCGCGAAGACGACCGTACCGAAGACCACGTAGTGGAAGTGGGCCACCACGAAGTACGAGTCGGAGACGTGGAAGTCCATCGGCGGCGAGGCCAGGATGACACCGGTCAGACCACCGAACGTGAAGGTGATCAGGAAGCCGGTGGCCCACAGCATGGGCGTCTCGAACGAGAGCGAGCCCTTCCACATGGTGCCGATCCAGTTGAAGAACTTCACACCGGTCGGGACCGCGATCAGGAAGGTCATGAAGGAGAAGAACGGCAGCAGCACACCGCCGGTGACGTACATGTGGTGGGCCCACACGGTCACGGACAGACCGGCGATCGAGATGGTCGCGGCGATCAGACCCATGTAGCCGAACATCGGCTTGCGGGAGAAGACCGGGATGACCTCGGAGATGATGCCGAAGAACGGCAGCGCGATGATGTACACCTCTGGGTGTCCGAAGAACCAGAAGAGGTGTTGCCACAGCAGTGCGCCGCCATTTGCCGCGTCGAACACATGGGCGCCGAATTTACGGTCCGCCTCCAGGGCGAACAGCGCGGCGGCCAGGACCGGGAAGGCGAGCAGGACCAGGACGGCGGTCAGCAGCACGTTCCACACGAAGATCGGCATCCGGAACATGGTCATGCCCGGGGCACGCATGCAGATGATCGTGGTGATGAAGTTGACCGCACCGAGGATGGTGCCGAAGCCGGAGAAGGCCAGACCCATGATCCACATGTCGGCGCCGATGCCCGGCGAGCGGACCGCGTCCGACAGCGGGGAGTAGGCGAACCAGCCGAAGTCGGCCGCGCCGTCCGGGGTGAGGAAGCCACCGACCGCGATCGTCGAGCCGAACAGGTAGAGCCAGTAGGCGAACATGTTCAGCCGCGGGAACGCGACGTCGGGGGCACCGATCTGGAGCGGCATGATCCAGTTCGTGAAGCCGGCGAACAGCGGCGTCGCGAACATCAGCAGCATGATCGTGCCGTGCATCGTGAACGCCTGGTTGAACTGCTCGTTCGACATGATCTGCAGGCCCGGACGGGCCAGCTCGGCACGCATGAGCAGCGCCATGACGCCGCCGATCAGGAAGAACGCGAACGACGTGACGAGGTACAGCGTTCCGATCGTCTTGTGGTCGGTGGTCGTCAGCCACTTCACCACGACATTGCCGGGCTGCTTGCGCCTGACCGGCAGCTCGTTCTCATACGAGTCTTCGGCTGCCCCGGCACCCTGGGGTTCGTTGAGGATGCTCACAGGTTGTTCGTCTCCCGGTTCTTCTCGTGCGGCGTCTGCGCGATGCCGGCGGGAATGTAACCGGTCTGCCCCTTCTTGGCGAGGTCCTTGAGGTGCTGCTCGTAACGCTCGGGCGAGACGACCTTCACGTTGAACAGCATCCGGGAGTGGTCGACGCCGCAGAGTTCGGCGCACTTGCCCATGAAGGTGCCCTCGTGGTTGGGGATCACCTGGAAGGCGTTGGTGTGGCCCGGGATGACGTCCTGCTTCATCAGGAAGGGCACCACCCAGAAGGAGTGGATGACGTCACGCGAGGTGAGGACGAAGCGAACCGTCTTGCCCTCGGGGAGCCAGAGGGTCGGGCCGGGGTTGCCGGTCTGCGGGTTCCTCGTGCCCGGCGTGCCGACGTCGTAGACGCCGCCGGCGTTCGCCGGGAAGTCCTTCTTGAACCGGTCCGGAATGGCGAGCAGTTCCGGAGACGTCTTGGCGTTGCCGGTGGAACCGGGGACGTCCGCGATGTAGTTGAAGCCCCAGCTCCACTGGAAGCCGACCACGTTGACCGTGACGTCGGGCTTCTTGGAGAGGTCCAGGAGCTTCGTCTCGTCCCGGGCCGTGAAGTAGAACAGGACCGAGATGATGATGATCGGGACCACCGTGTACAGGGCCTCGATCGGCATGTTGTACCGGGTCTGCGGAGGTACCTCGACCTTGGTGCGGCTGCGCCGGTGGAACATGGCGCTCCACAGGATCAGGCCCCACACCAGCACGCCGACGGCGAGCGCGGCAGCCCAGGAGCCCTGCCACAGGGAGAGGATCCGCGGAGCCTCTTCCGTGACCGGGGTGGGCATACCAAGGCGGGGGAAGTCCTTGTATGTGCAACCGGTAGCGGTCGCCAGGACCAGGCCCGCGGTCAATGCCTGCAGCAGCTTCCGCCGCATCGGGCGCCGCGGCGAGCGGTCGGAGCCGTTGGGACTCACGTAGCGCCTTCCCGAGAGTCTCGCCCGCGCGGTCGGCTGCGGCCTTCTCGCTGGTCGGTCGCCGCCCTGCGTCGGGCAGGGGTTTGGATGTTTATGCGGACCAAACCCTAGCCGACGCCCTCCGGGGGTTCGCGGGGAGGGTGCCATACGCGCTACGGGTCACCCGAAAGCGCCCAGTAGCTCGGGGGTTCGGGTGGTTCGGCGGGTGCGGGATCGCTGTGGTTGCTCGCCTCCGCGGGGCGCAGCCGCACCTGGGCACGGTCCCGCACCCCTGCCTGACCTGCGGAAGCTTTAACGTTGCTGTATGTCCTACTTCGACTCCGCCTCCAGCGCTCCCCTTCATCCTGTGGCCCGTCAGGCGTTGTTGGCCTCCCTGGACGAGGGGTGGGCCGACCCGTCCCGGCTGTACCGGGAAGGCCGGCGGGCGCGGTTGCTGCTGGACGCCGCGCGGGAGGCGGCCGCGGAGGCCGTGGGGTGCCGGACCGATGAGCTGGTGTTCACCTCGTCCGGTACGCGTGCCGTGCACAGCGGGGTCGCGGGGGCGTTGGCCGGGCGGCGGCGGGTCGGGCGTCACCTGATCGTGTCAGCGGTCGAACACTCCTCAGTGCTCCATTCGGCTGAGGCGTGGGAGGCGGACGGCGGGACGGTGACCCGGGTGCCGGTGCTGCGGACGGGGGCGGTGACCACGGCGTCGTACGCGGACGCCCTGCGCGCGGACACCGCACTGGCGTGCCTGCAGTCGGCCAACCACGAGGTGGGCACCGCGCAGCCGGTGGCGGAGGTGGCCGAGGTGTGCCGGGCGGCCGGGGTGCCGCTGCTGGTGGACGCGGCCCAGTCGCTGGGCTGGGGACGGGTGGAGGGCGACTGGTCGCTGCTGACGGCGAGCGCCCACAAATGGGGCGGGCCGTCCGGGGTCGGGCTGCTCGTGGTGCGCAAGGGGGTGCGGTTCGCGGCCCAAGGGCCCGTGGACGAAAGGGAGTCGGGGCGGGCGGCCGGGTTCGAGAACCTCCCGGCGATCGTCGCCGCCGCGGCCTCGCTGCGGGCGGTACGGGCCGAGGCGGCCCAGGAGTCGGTGCGGCTGCGGGAACTGACGGAGCGGATCCGGGCGCGGGTACCGGAGTTGGTGCCGGACGTGGAGGTGGTCGGCGATCCGGAGCGGCGGGTGCCCGGGATCGTCACCTTCTCCTGTCTCTATGTCGACGGGGAGACCGTGCTGCACGAGTTGGACCGGGAGGGTTTCTCCGTCTCGTCCGGATCGTCCTGTACGAGCAGCACGCTGACGCCGAGCCATGTGCTGAGGGCGATGGGGGTGCTGAGCGAGGGGAACGTCCGGGTGTCGCTGCCGCCGGGGACGGCGCGGGAGGACGTGGAGCGGTTCCTGGCGGTGCTGCCGGGCGTGGTGGCGGGAGTACGGGAGAAGCTGGGCGCCCCGGCGCCGGCGACCACGGCCCCGGAGGCCGACGTGCTGGTGGTGGACGCCCTCGGCAAGCGGTGCCCGATCCCGGTCATCGAGCTGGCGAAGGTCATCGGGGACGTACCGGTGGGCGGCACGGTACGGGTACTGGCGGACGACGAGGCCGCGCGGCTGGACATCCCCGCGTGGTGCGAGATGCGGGGCCAGGAGTACGTCGGCGAGGAGCCGGCGGACCACGGCTCGGCCTATGTGGTCCGCCGGGTGTCCTGAACTAGGCCAGGTGCCGCTTGACCTCGGCGGCGGCGTCGTGGCCGTACGCCTTGGTGAAGCGGTCCATGAAGTGGGCGCGGCGCAGTTGGTACTCCTGGGTTCCGACCGTCTCGATGACGAGGGTGGCGAGCATGCAGCCGACCTGGGCGGCGCGCTCCTGGGAGACGCCCCAGGCGAGACCGGACAGGAAACCGGCGCGGAAGGCGTCGCCGACGCCGGTGGGGTCGGCCTTGCGCTCCTCCTCGGGGCAGCCGACCTCGATCGGGTCCTCGCCGGCCCGCTCGATGCGGACGCCGCGCGAGCCGAGGGTGGTGACGCGGTGGCCGACCTTGCCGAGGATCTCCTCGTCGGTCCAGCCGGTCTTGGACTCGATCAGGCCCTTCTCGTACTCGTTGGAGAAGAGGTACGTCGCGCCGTCCAGCAGTATCCGGATCTCTTCGCCGTCCATGCGGGCGATCTGCTGGGAGAAGTCGGCGGCGAACGGGATGTTCCGGGAGCGGCACTCCTCGGTGTGGCGGAGCATGCCCTCCGGGTCGTCGGCGCCGATGAGGACCAGGTCGAGGCCGCCGACGCGGTCGGCGACGGTCTTCAGCTCGATGAGCCGGGCCTCGCTCATGGCACCGGTGTAGAAGGAGCCGATCTGGTTGTGGTCGGCGTCGGTGGTGCACACGAAGCGGGCGGTGTGCAGGGTCTCGGAGATACGGACCGAGTCGGTGTCGACGCCGTGCCGGTCGAGCCAGGCACGGTAGTCGTCGAAGTCGAAGCCCGCGGCGCCGACCAGGATCGGCTTCGAGCCGAGCTGCCCCATGCCGAACGCGATGTTCGCGCCGACGCCTCCGCGGCGTACGTCGAGATTGTCGACCAGGAAGGAGAGCGAGACCGTGTGCAGCTGGTCCGCGACGAACTGGTCGGCGAATCGGCCGGGGAAGGTCATGAGGTGGTCGGTGGCGATGGAGCCGGTGACTGCGATGCGCACGGCGTGGACGCTCCTGAGAAATGGGAAGGAGCGCGCGATAGCGCTCGTTGGAAGGGTGGTGGGAGACGGGAGGGCGGGTCGACAGTTCACGCTACCCGGTGCGGGCAACGGCCTGAAGCTGGCAAAACTACCCGATAGTAGATCTTTCTTCGCGCACCTCGGCGTGCTTACGGTGGCGCCTATGACGAACCTGAAGGTCTCTGCCCCCGCTCCGGCCGACCCCGACGGCGACCTGGCGTCGCTGCGCGGTGACTGTGCCCGGATGGCCCCCCACTGGGCGGTTCCCCCTCACGTCCATTCCCACCCGGTGTCGCCGTCACTCATCCACGGGGTGTCCGTTCCGGCCAAGTCGGCGCGGCTCCTGGACGCGATGTCCGACTACGGGGACTGAGACTGCGCCGGTCGGCTGAACCGGCGCCCGATCAGGGAACCGTGCGCTCCCCCGGTGCGTCCCATCGCCGTCCCCCGAGAAGGGGATGCGCGATACGACCCCACAAGGAGCGATGCGGTGAACACCGAGCGACCCGACCGCGACGACGACGCGGGCGCCGTGGCCGGCGCCGAGGTTGAGGGTGAGGCCTCTGTTGCCGCTGAAGCCTCTGCCGACGGCGAGGCTTCTGCCGAGGCTGAGATCCCTCTTGACGGTGAGGCCTCTGGCGAGGCCGGGACGCCTGTCGATGGCGAGGCCTCTGGCGAGGCTGAGGCCTCTGTTGACGGTGAGGCCTCTGCTGAGGCCGAGACGCCTCCTGCCCCTGAGGCCTCTGTCGAGGCCGAGGCGCCGGTCGAGGCCGACGCGCCGGTCGTGCAGACCAGGGTCGTCGCGGCCGACAGGGACGCCGACGGAGACGGCGGTGAGCGGTCCGGGCGGCGGAAGTCTCCACTGGTCGCTGCCTCCGTCGCGGCCGCCGTGCTGCTGGTCGGCATCGGCGGGACGTACCTGGCCGCCCACGCGAACGGCGACTCCCGCGGCGGTACGGGATCGTCGGCGCCCGGCGGGGACGGGACTCCCCCGCCGCTCGCGCTCGACGGTGTCTCCGAGGGGGGTACGGAGGGCATCGCGCCCGGTGAACCCAATCCGTACGGCGTGCGCTACGAGGTCGGCGGCTCGCTGCCGGACGGCCCCGGCTCGGCGGCCGTGTACCGGGCGCAGGGCCAGGTCACCCAGGACGAGGTGGCCCGGCTGGCCAAGGCGCTCGGGATCGACGGGACGCCGGTGGCCGAGGGACAGACCTGGCGGGTCGGCCGGGACGCCGCGGGGCCGAGCCTGCGGGTGAACAAGGAGGCGCCCGGCTCCTGGACCTTCAGCCGGTACGCGCCGGGCACCGACAACTGCAAGGGCACCCTCGTCTGCGCGCAGGACCCGGGCGCCCCGGCGGACGACCCGGTGACCGTGACGGCCGCGAAGAAGGCGGCGGCACCGATCCTGAAGGCGCTGGGCCAGGACGACGCGAAGGTGGACGCGAACCAGGTCATGGGCGCCCAGCGGGTGGTGAACGCCGACCCGGTGGTGGGCGGACTGCCCACGTACGGCTGGACGACGGGGCTGACCGTCGACAAGCAGGGCGAGGTGATCGGCGGCAACGGGCTGCTGAAGTCGCCGGCCAAGAGCGACACGTACCCCGTCCTGAGCGCGCGCAAGACCCTTGACCTGATGAACGCGGCGCCGCACACCGACCACCGCATGGGCATCGGCGGCTGCGCCAGCCCCGTACCGATGAAGGACCGTCTGGAGCAGCCGTGCGGCTCCTCGACGACGGCGCCGAAGCAGGACACGGCCGCGGTGACGGTCGAGCACGCGGTGTTCGGGCTGGCCTCGCACTCGGTGGACGGGCGGCAGGCGCTGGTGCCGTCCTGGCTGTTCGAGGTGCGGGGCACGGACGCGCGGGGCACCTTCACGGTGACCCATCCGGCGATCGACCCGAAGTACCTGGTGCCGGCGTCGGCACCGTCCACGGCGCCGTCCGCGGCCCCGACCTCGCCGGGTGACCGGCCGACCGCGACCGAGGCGCCGACCGCGCGGAACGTCAAGGTGGACGGCTACACGTCCGACGACAGGGAACTGACCGTGAGCTTCACGGGCGGGGTGTGCGCCGACTACAAGGCGTCCGCGGAGGAGAGCGCGGACGAGGTGACGGTCAGGGTGACGGAGACGCCGTGGCCGGACAAGGTGTGCGTCCTGATCGCCAAGCAGTACGCGCAGACCGTGCGGCTGGACCAGCCGCTCGGCACCCGAAAGGTCGTCGGCACGGACGGCTCGGCCGTCCCGCTCACCAAGCCGGGAGCCCGACTGCCCGCACCGCCCTCGGCCCGCTAGAGCCCGGGCTCTTCGGGCGGATCACGAAAGCACGAAGGCGGCGGCCCTGTCGGAGGGGGCCGCCGCCTTCGCGGTGTTCAGTTCAGGGTGCGACTCAGCTGAAGGAGTCGCCGCAGGCGCAGGAGCCGGTCGCGTTCGGGTTGTCGATGGTGAAGCCCTGCTTCTCGATCGTGTCCACGAAGTCGACGGTGGCGCCGCCCAGGTACGGGGCGCTCATGCGGTCGGTGACGACCTTGACCCCGCCGAAGTCCTTCTCGACGTCGCCGTCGAGGGAACGCTCGTCGAAGAAGAGCTGATAGCGCAGGCCGGAGCAGCCGCCGGGCTGGACGGCCACGCGCAGCGCGAGGTCGTCACGGCCTTCCTGGTCGAGCAGGGCCTTGACCTTGGACGCGGCGGCGTCGGTCAGAACGATGCCGTCGGTGACGGTGCTGGTCTCGTCCGATACGGACATCTACATCTCTCCCGGGTTGTACGGAGACTGCTTGCCGACGAGTGCAACCGTCGGGCCCGCGGATTCATTCCGGGCCGAGCACTTGCGTCCTCTTCCTCCTCATGCTCGCACATACGCGGTGGAGCGGACAGTGAGCGACGGTCGGGTCCGCCGGGATTCACGTCACATAGACGCTATGACCATCGTCAAAGTGACGTGAAGCGGGTTATGATAGATAGCGTCAGTTCGACGAAAAGAAGAAAGGGTGCGTGTCGTGACCACCGCCCAGACCCCGGAGCTCGACGTCCAGCCGACTCCCCTCGCCCTGCTGCTCCTCGGCCGTGAGGCCGACCCGAAGAGCGAGCGCGGCGTCGAATGCCCCGGCGACCTGCCCTCGCCGTCCGACCCCGACCTGGTCGAGCGCGCCCGCGCGGCCAAGGCGAAGCTCGGCGACAAGGTGTTCGTGCTCGGCCACCACTACCAGCGCGACGAGGTCATCCAGTTCGCGGACGTCACGGGCGACTCCTTCAAGCTGGCGCGCGACGCGGCGGCCCGCCCGGAGGCCGAGTACATCGTGTTCTGCGGTGTGCACTTCATGGCCGAGTCGGCCGACATCCTGACGACCGACGACCAGAAGGTCGTGCTGCCCGACCTCGCCGCCGGCTGCTCCATGGCCGACATGGCCACCGCGGAGCAGGTCGCGGAGTGCTGGGACGTGCTGACGGAGGCCGGCATAGCCGACCAGGTCGTGCCCGTCTCGTACATGAACTCGTCCGCGGACATCAAGGCGTTCACGGGCAGGCACGGCGGCACGATCTGCACCTCGTCCAACGCGAAGCGGGCCCTGGAGTGGGCCTTCGAGCAGGGCGACAAGGTGCTGTTCCTGCCGGACCAGCACCTCGGCCGCAACACCGCCGTCCGCGACATGGGCATGTCCCTCGACGACTGCGTGGTCTACAACCCGCACAAGCCGAACGGCGGGCTGACCGCGGACGAGCTGCGCGCGGCCAAGATGATCCTGTGGCGCGGCCACTGCTCGGTCCACGGCCGCTTCGGCCTGGACTCCGTGAACGATGTGCGCGCCCGGATCCCCGGCGTGAACGTGCTGGTCCACCCCGAGTGCAAGCACGAGGTCGTGGCCGCCGCCGACTACGTCGGCTCGACGGAGTACATCATCAAGGCCCTGGAGGCCGCCCCGGCCGGCTCCAAGTGGGCCATCGGCACGGAGCTGAACCTGGTCCGCCGCCTGGCGAACCGTTTCGCGCCCGAGGGCAAGGAGATCGTCTTCCTCGACAAGACGGTCTGCTTCTGCTCCACCATGAACCGCATCGACCTCCCCCACCTGGTCTGGGCCCTGGAGTCCCTCGCCGAGGGCAACCTGGTCAACCGCATCGAGGTCGACCGGGAGACGGAGAAGTTCGCGAAGCTGGCCCTGGAACGCATGCTGGCCCTGCCGTAGAGGCAACCGTCCGCGGGCATGCGCAACGGCCGGGTCCGAACTCTCAGTTCGGACCCGGCCGTTGCGGCTTACAAGGTCATGTGCCTCTTACGGGGTCACACGCCCGCCGGCTCCGGCTCGTCCGTGGGAGCAGATCCGTAGGCCCCAGGTCCCGTTCCCTGTCCGGCGCCTACTCCGGCCGCAGTACACGCGGGTGGAGGTCAGTCCGTCCTCGGACGTACCAGCCCGGACTCGTAGGCGATCACCACGAGCTGTGCGCGGTCCCGTGCGCCCAGCTTGGCCATGGCACGGTTGACGTGCGTCTTCACGGTCAGCGGGCTGACCTCCAGGCGCTCGGCGATCTCGTCGTTGGACTGCCCGCCGGCGACCTGGACGAGGACCTCGCGCTCCCGGACGGTGAGGGCGTCGAGCCGGTCGCCGCGGGCCGGGTCGCGGCCGTCGTCCGCGCCGTCGCCCTGGGCCAGGAAGCGGGCGATAAGGCCCTTGGTGGCGGTCGGGGAGAGCAGAGCCTCGCCGCTCGCGGCGAGCCGGATCGCGTTCAGCAGTTCCTCGGGCTCGGAACCCTTGCCGAGGAAGCCGGAGGCACCGGCACGCAGTGCCTGCACCACGTAGTCGTCGACCTCGAAGGTCGTCAGGATGACCACGCGGACGTGCCCGAGGGCGGCGTCGGCGCTGATCTGCCGGGTGGCGGCGAGGCCGTCGGTGCCGGGCATCCGGATGTCCATGAGGACGACGTCGGCCTGCTTCTCCTTGGTCAGCAGGACCGCCTCCGCCCCGTCGGAGGCCTCGCCGACGACCTCCATGTCCGGCTCCGAGTCGACCAGCACACGAAAAGCGCTGCGCAGCAGTGCCTGGTCGTCGACGAGCAGGACACGGATCGTCATGCGGGCTCCCCCGTGGCGGTGGCTGTCTTGATCGGCAGGATCGCATGCACCCGGAAGCCGCCGCCGTACCGGGGGCCGGTGGTGAGGGTGCCGCGCAGGGCGGTGACCCGCTCCCGCATGCCGAGCAGCCCGTGGCCGCCGCCGGCCTCGGGGGCGGCGTCCTCCCCCGGGTCGTCGCCCGCGGAGCCGACGGCCGTCGAACCGCCGCCCGCCGCGCCGGACCCGCCCTCTCCCGAGCCGTCGTCGAGGACGGTGACCTCGATGTTCGGGCCCACGCGTACGACGCTGACCTCGGCCCTCGCGGCGGGGCCCGCGTGCTTGCGCACGTTGGTGAGTGCCTCCTGGATGATCCGGTAGGCGGCCAGGTCGACGGCGGCGGGGAGCGTGGTGCCCTGGTCGGCGCGGGCGACCTCGACCCGCAGACCGGCGTTGCGGAAGGTGCCGGCGAGGTCGTCGAGGCGGCTGAGGCCGGGCGCGGGTTCGGTGGGAGCCTCGGGGTCGCCGGTCTGGCGGAGCAGGCCGACGGTGGCGCGCAGTTCGTTGAGCGCGGAGCGGCTGGCCTCGCGGACGTGCGCGAGGGCCTCCTTGGCCTGGTCCGGGCGCTTGTCCATCACATGGGCGGCGACTCCCGCCTGGACGTTGACCAGCGCGATGTGGTGGGCGACGACGTCGTGCAGGTCGCGGGCGATGCGCAGCCGCTCCTCGGCGACGCGGCGGCGGGCCTCCTCCTCCCGGGTGCGCTCGGCCCGCTCGGCCCGCTCCCGGATGGCCTTGACGAACGCGCGACGGCTGCGCACCGCGTCGCCGGCGGTGGCGCCGATGCCGGTCCAGGCGAAGATGGCGAGGTTCTCCTGCGCGTACCAGGGAAGCGGGCCGGCGAGCATGGCCGCGCCGGTCAGCACGGTCATGGTGAGCAGGCCGACGCGCCAGGTGGTGGTCCGGTCGGTGGTCGAGGCGACGGTGTAGAGGGCGACGACGGCGGACATCGCGACCGGGGCCCGGGGGTCGCCGGTGACGCTCTCGACGAGGGAGACCGTGCCGGTGACGGCGAGGACCGTCTTGGGGGCGATGCGCCGGAACACCAGGGCCACGGCGCCGATGGTGATGAGGAGCAGGCTGAGCAGGTCCGGGGTGCGCACGCCCCAGGTCACGCCGTTGCCGCCGCGGGAGTCCGCGAAGGATCCGACGACCATGCACACGAGGACGCCGGCCGCGAGAGCCGCGTCCAGGGCCAGGGGGTGTGCTTTCAGGCGGCACCTGGCGCGCTCAAGGGTGCTCACGAAGGGAACAGTACGTGCCCGGGACTCACCCCGGAATGAGACCGTCGTCGCTGAGCAGGTCCCGGACCTCCTCCAGGGTCGCGTCCTCGGAGGGGAGGATGAGGTCGGAGGGGTCGAGGGAGTCGTCGGGCACGGGTTCGCCGAGGTCGCGGACCTTGGCCAGGAGGGCCCGAAGGGTGCGGCGGAAGCCGGGGCCGTCGCCGTTCTCCATCTCGGCCAGCAGCTCGTCGTCCAGCTTGTTGAGTTCGGTGAGGTGGCTTTCGGCCAGCCTCACCTGCCCCTCGCCCATGATCCGTACGATCATGTCCGCCATCTCGCCCTCCAGGACGTCGGCTACTGCTTGTCGAAGCGCGGGGTGTCCTGCGGCTGCTGGGACTGCTGTCCCTGGCCCGTACCGCCCTCGATCGCCTGCTGGGGCGATCCGCCCGCCAGCTCCGCCTTCATGCGCTGGAGTTCCAGCTCTACATCCGTACCACCGGAGAGCCGGTCCAGCTCGGCCTGGATGTCGTCCTTGGCCATGCCGGACGGGTCGTCGAGGGCGCCGGAGGCGAGCAGCTCGTCGATGGCGCCGGCCCGGGCCTGGAGCTGGGCCGTCTTGTCCTCGGCACGCTGGATGGCCAGGCCGACGTCGCCCATCTCCTCGGAGATGCCGGTGAAGGCCTCGCCGATGCGGGTCTGCGCCTGGGCGGCGGTGTACGTGGCCTTGATCGTCTCCTTCTTCGTACGGAAGGCGTCGACCTTGGCCTGGAGTCGCTGGGCCGCCAGGGTGAGCTTCTCCTCCTCGCCCTGGAGGGTCGTGTGCTGCGTTTCGAGGTCCGTGACCTGCTGCTGGAGGGCGGCGCGGCGGGACAGCGCCTCGCGGGCGAGGTCCTCGCGGCCCAGCGCGAGCGCCTTGCGGCCCTGGTCCTCCAGCTTGGTGGACTGCTGCTGGAGCTGGTTGAGCTGGAGTTCCAGGCGCTTGCGCGAGGTGGCCACGTCCGCGACGCCGCGGCGGACCTTCTGGAGCAGCTCCAGCTGCTTCTGGTACGAGTAATCGAGGGTCTCGCGCGGGTCCTCGGCCCGGTCAAGGGCCTTGTTCGCCTTCGCGCGGAAGATCATCCCCATACGCTTCATGACACCGCTCATGGGCTTCGCGCGCCCCCTTCTGACGGACTCCAGCTCACAGATCCTGCGACAGAACCCACAGTACGGGCCCTGCGTCCATTACCGCACCGTTCGGGGGCGGATGCTGTCCTCCCCAAGGACGACTGCGTACGTACCCGCTCCGGCGTAGGGAGTAGGTGACCCTCGGGGTGGCCACCGGGTGAACCGTCTGCAACGTCCCGTCTGTCCCGTACTGACGATCGGTGTTGCCGGATCGTTCCCCGCCGGGCTGGGGTCTACGCCCCGCCACCCCGTACCCTTGGGTTTTGTGTTTCGTAGCCGTGCCAAGGACGAGAAGGCCGCCCCCGCCGACAAGGCGCCGGTGACCGACTCCAAGCAGCCCCGTGACCCGCAGGCCCCGAAGGGTCGGCCCACGCCCAAGCGCAGTGAGGCCCAGTCCCAGCGCCGCAGCGTCGCCAGTACCCCGACGACCCGCAAGGACGCCGCCAAGCGGCAGCGCGATGAGCGCCGCCAGGCCCTGGACCGGCAGCGCCAGGCGCTGGCGGGCGGCGACGAGCGGTACCTGCCGGCCCGCGACAAGGGCCCGGTCCGCAAGTTCGCCCGCGACTGGGTCGACGCGCGCTTCAACGTGGCGGAGTTCTTCCTGCCGCTGGCCGTGGTCATCCTGGTGCTGAGCGTGGTGCAGGTGCCCGCGCTGCAGAACATCGCGCTGCTGCTGTGGCTGGTCGTGATCGTGCTGATCGTGCTCGACTCGATCCTGTCCGGGTTCCGGCTGAAGAAGCGGCTGGCGGAGCGCTTCCCCGACACGAACAAGCGGGGCGCGGTCGCCTACGCCCTGATGCGCTCCCTCCAGATGCGTCGGCTCCGGCTACCCAAGCCGCAGGTCAAGCGCGGAGAGCGGCCCTGAGCGCAGACTCTTTCTCGGGGGGCGCGGCACGCGTGTGGCTGAGCAGACTCGGCGGATTGCGTGATGTCGTACGCCAGGAGCTGGTGGCCCGGCAGCTCGACGAGCAGATAGCCGGGCGGTTCCCGGTCGGGCAGCGACTGCGGGTGCTCGACGTGGGGATGGGCCAGGGCACGCAGGCGCTGCGGCTGGCCCGGGCCGGCCATCAGGTGACCGGTGTCGAGCGGGACACCACGATGATCACGGCCGCGCGGGAGGCCCTGTCCGGTGAGCCGGAGGGGATCCGCGAGCGGATGCGGATCGTCGAGGGCGACGGGCGGGACACGGGCGTCCACTTCCTGCCGGGCAGCTTCGACGTGGTGCTGTGCCACGGCGTGCTCATGTACGTCGAGGATCCCGACGCGCTGCTGGCCGGGCTGGCCCGGATGCTGGCGCCCGGCGGGCTGCTGTCGCTGCTGGTGCGCAACGGGGACGCGCTGGCCGTCCGGCCGGGGCTGAGCGGGGACTGGGCGGGTGCGCTCGCGGCGTTCGACACGACCGCCTACCGCAACCGGCTGGGGCTCGACGTGCGGGCCGACCGGCTGGACACCCTGACGGCGGCGCTGGCCGGGATCGGGGCGCCGCTGCACGCCTGGTACGGGGTGCGGGTCTTCACCGACACGGCGGCGGACGGGGCGGAGATCCCGGCCGACGTGAACACCCTGCTGGCCGCGGAGGAGCGGGCGGGCCGGACGGATCCCTACCGGGGTGTGGCGGCGCTGCTGCACCTGTGCGGGGTACGGGGCTGACCGAGTCCGGCACCGGTGACGAGGGGCGGTTCGCGGTGACTGCGGCGACCGCCCCCCTGCCGCCTCGGCGCCTTTACGACTCGTCGGCGTGCAGGTTCATCGGGCCGTAGATCTCCGTGGCGTCCTCGAACAGCCGTACCTGGTCCGCGCCGCCTTCGAGCAGGGCCTTCCAGTGCTCACCGATCCACGATTCGGCATCCCCCTGCGTGGTGAACTCCTCCGGCTCCACCGCGGGCTGGACCTCCGTCCCGTCGGCCTTCTCGAACCGCCACGTCCATGCCGCCATGTACGCCTCCCTGGTCTGAGCACATGCGGAGCAGCAGCCGGATCTTGGTCCGGCTCCTGCCCGCAGCCTAGTCGGATGCGCAAGACCAGCGGCGACAGGCGAAAATCAGGTCCGTGGAAGTGACTTTGCTCGGCACCGGTGCCCCGGCGGGCCTGCCCCGCTCCGACTGCCCCTGCGCGGTGTGCGCGTCCGCGCTAGGGCCGGACGCGCGGGCGGCCACCGCGCTGCTGGTCGACGAGGCGCTGATGCTCGACCTGACGCCCGGCGCGGCGTTCGCGGCGGCACGGGCGGGGCACTCGCTGGGCGGTGTACGCCAGGTGCTGCTCTCGCATCCGCACGAGGGACCGGCCGTGGAGGTGCCGGCCGGCCTGCCGCAACCGGTACGGGTGCCGGACGGCCGGGAGTTGACGCTGCTGACGGGGCATCGGGTGCGCGCGCTGGCGATGGACGCGGGCGGCACCGGGTACGCGGTGACCGGGCCGGACGGGCAGCGGCTGCTGTATCTGCCGCCGGGGGGCGCGCCGGCCGGGTTGGAGGAGGGGTCGGTCTCCGCCGAGGTGTACGACATGGTGCTCGCGGACGTCGTGGGGCGCCCGGACGCGCTGGCCAGGCTGCGGGCGGTGGGCTCGGTCGGGCCGACGACGGACGTCGTCGCCGTGCACCTGGACCATGACGTGCCGCCGGGCCCGGAGCTGCGGCGACGGCTGGCCGCGGCGGGCGCGCGGGCGGTGCCGGACGGGACGACGCTGGTGGTGGGGGCGTACGAGGACGTTCCGGACGTGCCGCGCCGCACGCTGGTGCTGGGCGGTGCCCGGTCGGGGAAGTCCGTGGAGGCCGAGCGCCGGCTGGAGTCGTTCCCGGACGTGCTGTACGTGGCGACGGGCGGTTCGCGCAACGGGGACACGGAGTGGGCGGCACGGGTGGCCGCGCACCGGGACCGGCGGCCGGGCTCGTGGCGTACGACAGAGACGTGCGACCTCGTGCCCCTGCTGGCGCAGGACGGTCCGCCGCTGCTGATCGACTGTCTGTCGCTGTGGCTGACGGCCGCGATGGACTCCGTCGGGGCGTGGGACGACGCGGAGTGGGCGGCCGGCGGGGAGCGCGCCCTGCGCGAGCGGGTACGGGAGTTGACGACGGCGGTGCGCGCCACCCGGCGGACCGTCGTCGCCGTGTCCAACGAGGTGGGGTCGGGGATCGTGCCCGCCACGGCGTCCGGGCGGCGCTACCGCGACGAACTGGGGCGGCTGAACGCGGCGTTCGCGACCGAGTGCGAGCAGGTGCTCCTGGTCGTCGCGGGCCAGGCCCTGGTGCTGCGCGGGTGAGGGCCGTGCGCGTGGGGGCGGCGTGGGTGAGGGCTACGCCCCCGGCCCGGTGTCCTTGCGGGCGATGACGCGGTAGGCGTTGGAGAAGCGGGTGCGGCGGAGCAGCGGGGCCAGGGCGTGGTCCAGGACCGTGGCCGCGGCCACCAGCGGGGTGGTCACCCGCAGCCATCTCTTGGGCAGGAGGTGGGCGAGGGCCAGGGAGAGGGCGATTGACAGGTCGTAGGGCAGGTGGGCGGCTCTGCGGTCGGTCGCGACGACGGCGCAGCCCTGGGCCTCCAGCTCCGCGCGGAGGTTGTCCAGGGGCAGCAGGTGCAGGTGGCGGGGTCCGCCGCCGGGGAGCCACCACTTGCCCAGCAGTACGGCGAACGCGCTGTGTGGGTCGGAGACTTCGACGAGGAGATGGCCGCCGGGGCGCAGGGCGGTCAGGGCGGCGCGGAGTTCGGCGCGCGGGTCGGGGGTGTGTTCCAGGTGGTGGAACATGCTGACCACGTCGTAGCGGGAGCGCAGGCGGGCGAGGACCTCGGGGGTGGTGAGGTGGCCCAGGTGGGCCTCCTCGACATGGCCGGCCGCGCGGGCCCGCTCGACGCGCTCGGTGGGGTCCAGGCCGTCGAACGCGGTGTACGGGAACAGTTCCTTGGCCGTCTCCGGGAAGTGGGCGTGGCCCGTGCCGACGTCCAGCCAGCTCTCCGGCTCACGGCTCTCCGGATCGGGCAGGGTCAGCACCGCGCGGGCGGCGGCCCGGTGGTGCCGGCGGCGGGTGCGGGCGGCGGGGATCCGTTCGGTGAAGTCCGCGGTGCCTTCGACGGTCCCCTCGTAGAAGGCCCGGTGATGGAAGGCGAGTCCCTCCGCGGTCAGCCGGGGGTTCTGGAAGGCGTGGGCGCAGTCCCGGCATTCGTCGACGACGAAGGTGCCGGAGCCGTACCGCAGGGTGCCGGGCGCGCGCAGCCGGGTGCGCAGGCTCGTCGAGCCGCACCAGGGGCAGTCCTCGCGGCGCGGTTCGTGGAATCCGTCGGTGGACTGCGGGGTGGGGGGCGAGGACTGCATGGGCGGCTCCCTGTACGACAATCCGCTGCAAAACGGAACGTATGGGATCCGGATCTTGGGTGCAAAGACATCGTGGTGGTGTGGTGGCGATGTGGCGCGGAACCCCTCGTTCGCTGCCGGTACTGTTCGGCGAATGAGCTCCCTTAATCTCGACGACTTCACCGATCTGATCGAGCGCCCGGACGGGGGCGTGCGCCGTGACGCCGAGGCACACCGGGAACGTCTGCTCGTGCCGCCCGGGTCCCTGGGGCGCCTCGACGAGCTGGGTGAGTGGCTGGCCGCCGCGCAGGGGGCCGTACCGGTCCGGACGGTCGACCGGCCGCGGGTGGTGCTCTTCGCCGGTGACCACGGGATCGCCGAACTGGGCGTCTCGGCCCGGCCCGCGGGCAGCGCGGTGACGCTGGTGCGGTCGGTGCTGGAGGGCGGCAGCCCGGTCGCGGTGCTGGCGCGCCGGTTCGGGGTGCCGGTGCGGGTCGTGGACATGGCGCTGGACTGCGAGCCGGACGCGTTGCCGGCGGAGGTCGTACGGCACCGGGTGCGGCGCGGCAGCGGTCGTATCGACATCGAGGACGCGCTGACCCAGCAGGAGGCCGAGGCGGCCTTCCTTGCGGGGGTCGCGGTGGCCGACGAGGAGGCCGACTCCGGTACGGATCTGGTGGTGCTCGGCGATGTGAGCGTGGGCGGGACCACGGCGGCGGCCGTGCTCGTGGCGGCGCTGTGCGGGACGGACGCATCGGTGGTGACCGGGCGGGGCGGGCTCGCGATCGACGACCTCACCTGGATGCGCAAGTGCGCGGCCGTGCGGGACGCGCTGCGGCGGGCGCGGCCGGTGCTCGGGGACCAGTTGTTGCTGCTGGCGACCGTGGGCGGCGCCGACCTCGCGGCGATGACCGGGTTCCTGCTGCAGGCCGCGGTGCGGAAGCTGCCGGTGATCCTGGACGGGGTGGTGGCGTCCGCGTGCGCGCTGGTCGGACAGCGCATCGCGTTCCGGGCGCCGGACTGGTGGCTGGCCGGGCACAACAGCGGGGAGCCGGGGCAGGCGAAGGCGCTGGACCGCATGGCCCTCGAACCGCTCCTGGACCAGGGCGTCACCGTCGGCGAGGCCGCGGGCGCGCTCCTCGCCCTGCCCCTGGTGCAGTCCGCGGCCGCACTGGCCGCGGAGCTTCCCGAGCGGGAGCCGACCGAGAAGCCCGAGACGTCAGAGCTGTCGGAGACGTCAAAGACTCCGGAGGCCGAGGAGGACTAGCGGGCCGGCGGCAACGGCACGGCAGCCCGCGGGTTCGGCTTCAGGATCGGGCTTGGGCTTGGGCTCGGGCTCGGGGAAACTTGTCGCCGCCCGAAGACGTGGTTCGCCGGGTATCCACACATATCATCCTCCTCTATGGGAGATGCCCGAATTGCCGCGGAGCAGGAAGCCAACCCGGGGCGCCCGGGTGACATGGTGCGCGCCGGTGGTGCGGCCTCCTCGTGGGGGGCCGCCTTCGCCGTCTGGTACCTGCGGGCCGTCGCCTTCATCAACTTCCTCAGCGCGGTGTGGGTCTCCCTGGGGCAGGACGTACGGCGGCACAACCACGAGAACTTCTTCACGCCCTACCTGCTGACCGCCGGCTTCGCCTCCGGCGTGTTCACCGCCTTCCTCGCGATCACCATGCGCCGCCGCAAGCGTGCCGCGTGGATCCTGAACCTCGTGCTGAGCGGCCTGTTCCTGGCCCTGTTCGCGCTCGCCATGGCGTTCCCGGAGATCAGGCAGTACGCGCAGAACTGGATCTCCCTGGGCCTGACGGCCGCCTTCGTCGCCGCGCTGCTCGTCGGCCGCCGGCAGTTCTACGCCAAGGGCGACCGGGCCAACCCCAAACTCGCCGCCACCGTCGCGATCGGCGGCGGCCTCGTCGCCTCCCTGCTGGCCGCCCTCCTGGTGACGGCCACCGACCGGGCCCCGGACGCCGCCGCCCACTCGACGTTCCTGGAGCGCTGGCACTACGGCACGCTGCGGCTGATCTCGGTCTCCGCCGACGAGTCCCGCTTCCCCGGGATCTCCACCCCGAACTGGGTCAACGTCGTCATCAACGTGCTCAGCACGGCCCTCGTCCTCGCCGTCCTGTACGCCGCCTTCCGCTCCCGGCGCGCCGTCGACGCGCTCACCGAGGACGACGAGAAGCGGCTGCGGGCGCTGCTCGACCGCAACGGCGAGCGGGACTCGCTCGGCTACTTCGCGCTGCGCCGGGAGAAGAGCGTCGTGTGGTCGCCGACCGGGAAGGCGGCGGTGGCCTACCGGGTCGTGGGCGGGGTGTCCCTGGCCTCGGGGGACCCGCTCGGCGACCCGGAGGCCTGGCCCGGGGCGATCGTGCCGTGGCTCGCCGAGGCACGGGCGCATGCCTGGATCCCGGCCGTGATGGGCGCGAGCGAGGAGGCCGGGACCGTGTACGCGCGGCACGGCCTGGACGCCCTCGAACTCGGCGACGAGGCGATCGTGGACGTCGCCGAGTTCACCCTGGAGGGACGGGCGATGCGCACCGTCCGGCAGGCCTACAACCGGGTCAAGCGAGCCGGCTACGAGGTGCGGATCCGGCGGCACGCGGACATCCCGGCGGACGAGATGGCGTACCTGATCGAGCGCGCGGACGACTGGCGCGACGGGGCCACCGAGCGCGGGTTCAGCATGGCGCTGGGCCGGCTCGGCGATCCGGACGACGGGCAGTGCGTGATGCTGGAGTGCACGGACGCGAGCGGCCGGCTCAGGGCGCTGCTGTCCTTCGTGCCGTGGGGACCGCACGGCCTGTCCCTGGACCTCATGCGCCGCGACCGGGATTCGGACAACGGCCTGATGGAGTTCATGGTCATCGAACTCCTGCGCCGCGCCGGCGAGATCAAGATCACTCAGGTCTCCCTCAACTTCGCCATGTTCCGCTCCGTCTTCGAACGCGGCGCACGTCTCGGCGCCGGGCCGGTGCTGAGGCTGTGGCGCTCCCTGCTCAGCTTCTTCTCACGCTGGTGGCAGATCGAGTCGCTGTACCGCGCCAACGCCAAGTACCGGCCCATCTGGGAGCCGCGGTTCCTGCTCTTCGAGAAGAGCGCGGACCTGCCGCGCATCGGACTCGCGTCGGCCCGCGCGGAGGGGTTCCTGGAGGCGCCGGGGCTGCCCAAGTGGCTGCACCGCAAGCACCTGGAGACACACAGATGAACTCGCTCGCCCGCTGGGCCCGCGCCGAATGGGGACTGCTTCACGTCACCGTGCGCGAGCCGCTGCTGAAGCGGCACCTGCGGGCGATCCCGATGACGGGCGGGGCGGTGTGCCTGACGGCGCTGCTGCACTTCACGCAGAGCCGGCCGTGGGGGTACCGGTTCATAACGGACGTGGGCACGGTCAGGGCCGAGGACCCGCTGTGGTCGGCCCTCCTGCGCACCCCGCTGTCCCTGTTCGTCCCGGCGCTCGACCTGCCGGTGTGGGGCGCGCTCGCCCAGATCCTGTTCGTGTTCGGGATCGCCGAGCTCTGCCTGGGCCGGCGGCGGACCCTGGCCGTCGCGTACGTCGCGACGCTCGCCGGCACGCTCTACGCCCGCGCAGGCATCGCGCTGGGCCCGGACGCCCCGCTCGGCCTGCCGGCCTCGGACGCGCGGGTCGTGGACACCGGTCCGTCGGCCGCCGTGGTGGGCCTCGCCGTGTATGTCGGCTGGCGGTACGGGGCGTACGTCACCGCCGGTGCGGTGGTGGCGGCGATGGTGGTCGAGGTGCTGATCAAGGAGAACCTCGCCGGCAAGGAGCATCTGGCGGCCATCGCGGGCGTGACGGCGCTGTGCGTGCTGCCGCCCGCGCTGTGGCAGCGGCGGCGTCAGTGGTCGCGGCGGTGGCGGTCGCGACTGCCGCGTCAACGGTGCAGGTCGCGGCTGCCGCGTCAACGGTGGCGGCGCCGTCGGTGGTGGCGGCCGCACCAGTGGCAGTGGTTCCGTCAGGTGCGGCGGCGCCGTCACCGGTGGCCGGGGAATCGGGCCGGGTCCGGGTCGGGACGGCCGCCGATCCAGTCCTGAAGGGCGCGGCTGCGGCCGACCCAGCGGCGGTCGTGCCGGTAGGCGCGCAGGACGGACCGGGCGCGGGCACGCGGGCGGTCGCGGTAGAAGCGCCGCGCCCAGGGGGAGCCGGGCAGGGCCAGCCGGACCATTCCCACGAGGGCGATCACGGGGACGACGATTCCGAAGAGCGCCGTGCGGACCTTGCCCTTGCTCAGCGCGATCAGCGAGAAGAAGAAGTTCGCCGCGATGGTCAGGACGACGGTGCCGCGGTCCTGGAGCTCGTCCTGGGTGAGGTCGTTGACGCCGAACGGCAGGAACCCGGCGAGCAGCAGTGCGACGAGGGCGGCGGTGACGACGACGACCTCGACGCTCTTGCGGCCCTCCTCGGTCCAGTAGACGTCGTCGAGGTGCAGGATCAGCGCGAACTCGTCCAGCACCAGGCCCGCGCCGATGCCGAAGACGACGGCGGACAGGGCCATGCCGAACCCGTTCCGGTCGCTGGCGACGGCGCCGAAGCCGCCGGCGACGATGAGGACGACACCGGGCACGACGTGGTGGATGTGCAGCCCGCCCGCCTTGACGTTGCCGAACGGGCCCCGGCCCGCCCGGATCAGACGCGTGATCACACGGGTGATCACGAAGGTCAGGACGAACGCGGCGAGGGCGAGGAGCAGCGGGAGTTTGCCGGGTTCGACGATGTTCCGGTCCAGCCAGTGCCCCATGTGCGCACTTTAGCCCTGAGCATCCTTTGTTCAGCTGAACATCCCCGCCCGACCGCCCGGT
Organism: Streptomyces sp. NPDC054794; assembly: GCF_053611585.1. Taxonomy (NCBI): domain Bacteria; kingdom Bacillati; phylum Actinomycetota; class Actinomycetes; order Kitasatosporales; family Streptomycetaceae; genus Streptomyces; species Streptomyces sp. NPDC054794. The sequence goes on from NZ_JBSHAQ010000005.1 coordinate 202,626, forward strand.
AACCTGCGCCGGTGTCCGATACCGCGCCGCCCGCGCCCCTCGACGGCCTCCGCTTCGCCTTCGGCACCCTGACCGTGCTGCCGGTCACGGTGCGCCGCTGGGACCGTCGGGCCGCGCGCCCCGGGATGCTGAGCGCCCCGCTGGTCGGGCTGGTCGTCGGCGGCTGCGCCGCGGTGCCGGGCCTGCTGGCGCTGCTCCTGGACGCGGGTCCGCTGCTCGCCGCCGTCGCCACCGTCGCCGTACCCGCCGTGCTGACCCGGGGTCTGCACCTCGACGGGCTCGCCGACACCGCGGACGGGCTCGGCAGCGGGAAGCCCGCCGAGGACGCGCTGCGCATCATGAAGCAGTCGGACATCGGGCCGTTCGGTGTGCTCACCCTCGTCCTCGTGCTCCTGGCCCAAGTGGCCGCGCTGGCCCGGATGTACGACGACTCCTGGGCCCGGGGCGCGCTCGCCGCCGTCGTCTCGGCGGTCGCGGCGCGGCTCGCGCTCACCCTGGCCGCCCGCACCGGGGTACCGGCCGCCCGGCCGGAGGGGCTGGGGGCGGCGGTCGCGGGCGTGGTCCCGGTGCCGGGCCTGCTGGCCGTGACGGCGCTCTGCGCGGCGGCGGTGGCGGCCGCGGGCCAACTCCTCGGCCCTTACGGCGGCCGCCACACCGTCCTCGCCCTCGCCGCGTCCCTCGCCGCAGCCGAACTCCTGCTCCGTCACTGCACCCGCCGCTTCGGCGGGATCACCGGCGACGTGTTCGGCGGCCTCGCGGAGACGGCCGCGACCACGGCGCTCGTGGCCCTGTCCTTCGGCGGCTAGGCTCTCCCGCCGACATGGACACATGAGTGTGATCGGGGGACTCCCATGCCGAAGCTGCGCCGTGCCGTGGCCTGGTTCATCGACTTCGGGCTGGTGGTCGCGGCGGCCTCGCTGCTCGCCGTGCTCACCTTCCACCGCATATCCGCGCTCGTCACCGACGTGCCGGACCTCGCGGCCCGCGGCGGGTTCGATCTGCTGACCTCGCGCGGCGACGTCGTCGACGCGTCGGCGGACCTCGGGCTGTCGCTGTGGAACAAGGCCGTCCTGTACGTGGAGGAGGCCTTCGCCGCGCTCGCCGTCGTCACCTTCCTCTACCAGTGGGCCTGTCTCGCCCTCGTCGGCAGCACCCTCGGCAAGGGCCTGCTCGGACTGCGCGTCACCCCGAGCCGGCCGCGCCGCGCCGCCCTGCGGGCCGCCGTCACCACCGCGGCCGACGTCGCCGTGTACGCGGTGGCCTGCGTGCTGCTGATCGAGGGCCACTTCGTGCTGTCGGTGCTGGTGTGGGCGCTGGCCGTGGTCCTGTTCCTCGTCAACGCGCTGCCGGTGCTCTCCCCCACCCGCCGCTCCCTCGCCGACCGGCTGGCGGGCACCTCGGTCACCGGCTTCGGCCTCGGCGCGGCGGAGGCCGAACCCGTGGCACGGACGTTCTGAAAAGTGACGAAGCGGGAGCCCGGGCGGTAAGTGGCGCAGGCGCCACGGCCGGGTGAACGGTATGCGGGCATGAGCGAACGCACACACACGCGTAGGCTCGTCCCGGGTGTTCGCCGACAGGGTGAAGGCCCCGGTTTCCTACGCGCCCCGGGCCGCGACCCAGGGTCGGCGCCGGGGCCCGGTCGACCCACCCGTTCGGCCACAGCAACTTCACATCGGAAGCGAGATTTCACCACAGTGACTGCTCTCACTCTCAGCACCGCCGCGGCGCCCGGCCTCCGGGCCGACGCGATCGTGATCGGTGTCGCCAAGGGCGCCAAGGGACCCGTCGTCGCGACGGGCGCCGAGGCCGTGGACAAGGCGTACGACGGCCGGCTCGCCGACGTCCTGGAGACCCTCGGTGCCTCCGGTGCCGAGGGCGAACTGACGAAGCTGCCCGCCCCGGCGGGCTTCAAGGCGCCGCTCGTGGTGGCGGTCGGCCTGGGCGCGCAGCCCGAGAAGAAGGCCTCCTTCGACGCCGAGGCGCTGCGCCGGGCCGCGGGTGTCGCCGCCCGCGCCCTGTCCGGCACCAAGAAGGCCGCCTTCGCGCTGCCCGTCGACGACGCCGACGCCGTCGGCGCGATCGGCGAGGGCGTGCTGCTCGGCGCGTACTCCTTCGACGCGTACAAGGAGAACGGCAAGGACCCGAAGGCGAAGAACGGCAAGGGCCCGCTCGCCGAGGCCGCGCTGCTCGGCGGCAAGCCCCGCGACGCCGCCCACAAGGCGGCCCTCGCGCGTGCCACCGCGGTCTCCGAGGAGCTCAACCGCGCCCGCGACCTGATCAACATGCCGCCGAACGACCTGACCCCGGCGGCGTTCGCCGCCGTCGCGCAGGACGCGGCGAAGGAGCACGGCCTCAAGGTCCAGGTGCTCGACGAGAAGGCCCTGACCAAGGGCGGCTACGGCGGCATCCTGGGCGTCGGCGGCGGCTCGGCGGCGGCCCCGCGCCTGGTGAAGCTGTCGTACACGAACTCGAAGGCGAAGAAGCACCTGGCCTTCGTCGGCAAGGGCATCACCTACGACTCGGGCGGCATCTCGCTGAAGCCCGCCGGTCACAACGAGACGATGAAGTGCGACATGAGCGGCGCCGCCGCGGTGTTCGCCGCCGTCGTCGCGGCCGCCCGCCTCGGTCTTGAGGTCAATGTCACCGGCTGGCTGGCGCTGGCCGAGAACATGCCGTCGGGCACCGCGGTCCGCCCGGGTGACGTGCTGCGCATGTACAGCGGCAAGACCGTCGAGGTGCTCAACACGGACGCCGAGGGCCGGCTCGTCCTGGCCGACGCGCTGTGGGCGGCGTCGGCGGAGAAGCCGGACGCGATCGTCGACGTGGCGACGCTGACCGGCGCGATGATGATGGCGCTCGGCAGCCGGCTGTTCGGGATCATGGCCAACGACGACACCTTCCGCTCCACCGTGCACGAGGCGGCGGAGGAGGTCGGCGAGCCGGCCTGGCCGATGCCGCTGCCGGAGCACCTGCGCAAGGGCATGGACTCCCCCACCGCGGACATCGCGAACATGGGCGAGCGGGCGGGCGGCGGCCTGGTCGCCGGTCTCTTCCTGCGCGAGTTCGTCGGCGACGGGATCACCTGGGCGCACCTCGACATCGCCGGGCCCGCCTTCAACGAGCAGGGGCCCTTCGGGTACACGCCCAAGGGAGGCACGGGTTCCGCTGTGCGCACGCTGGTGCGGGTCGCCGAGCGGGCGGCCGACGGCGACCTCGGGTGACGTTCGCCTAGCGGCGCGGACCGTTCCGTCGTAGGGCGGCCGCGGGGGCGTGGGGGCTGGTCGCGCAGTTCCCCGCGCCCCTCAGGGGGCTGCCCTCGAACGTGTCACGGGGGAACGTGGGCTGTCTCACACCACAGCCCCGCGTCTCGAACTCAAGCGACAAGTGCGAAGATGGAGCCCGGCAGGACAGGGCCCCCACCACAGGGCCGAAGAAGAGCGGCCGGACACCAGCCGCCGACCGGTCGTCGAAGACCGGCGTGGCGCACATGCATGGAGGACGTGACGTGGCGAACGACGCCAGCACCGTTTTCGACCTAGTGATCCTCGGCGGTGGTAGCGGTGGTTACGCCGCGGCCCTGCGCGGGGCTCAGCTGGGCCTGGACGTCGCCCTGATCGAGAAGGACAAGGTCGGCGGCACCTGCCTGCACCGGGGATGCATCCCCACCAAGGCCCTGCTGCACGCGGGCGAGATCGCCGACCAGGCCCGCGAGAGCGAGCAGTTCGGCGTCAAGGCCACCTTCGAGGGCATCGACGTCCCCGCCGTCCACAAGTACAAGGACGGCGTCATCTCCGGCCTGTACAAGGGCCTGCAGGGACTCATCGCCTCCCGCAAGGTGACCTACATCGAGGGTGAGGGCCGTCTGTCCTCCCCGACCTCCGTCGACGTGAACGGCCGCCGCGTCCAGGGCCGCCACGTGCTCCTCGCGACCGGCTCCGTGCCGAAGTCGCTGCCGGGTCTGGTCATCGACGGCGACCGGATCATCTCCTCCGACCACGCCCTGGTCCTGGACCGCGTACCGAAGTCCGCGATCATCCTGGGCGGCGGTGTCATCGGCGTCGAGTTCGCCTCGGCGTGGAAGTCCTTCGGCTCGGACGTCACCGTCGTCGAGGGCCTCAAGCACCTCGTCCCGGTCGAGGACGAGAACTCCTCCAAGCTTCTTGAGCGCGCCTTCCGCAAGCGCGGCATCAAGTTCAACCTGGGCACCTTCTTCTCGAAGGCCGAGTACACCCAGGACGGTGTCAAGGTCACCCTCGCCGACGGCAAGGAGTTCGAGGCGGAGGTCCTCCTCGTCGCCGTGGGTCGTGGCCCGGTCTCCCAGGGCCTGGGCTACGAGGAGCAGGGCGTCGCCATGGACCGCGGTTACGTCCTGGTCGACGAGTACATGCGGACGAACGTCCCGACCATCTCCGCCGTCGGTGACCTGGTCCCGACGCTCCAGCTCGCGCACGTCGGCTTCGCCGAGGGCATCCTGGTGGCGGAGCGTCTGGCCGGTCTGAAGACGGTTCCGATCGACTACGACGGTGTCCCGCGGGTGACGTACTGCCACCCGGAGGTCGCCTCCGTCGGTATCACCGAGGCCAAGGCCAAGGAGATCTACGGCGCGGACAAGGTCGTCGCTCTCAAGTACAACCTGGCGGGCAACGGCAAGAGCAAGATCCTGAACACCGCGGGCGAGATCAAGCTCGTCCAGGTCAAGGACGGTGCCGTGGTCGGCGTCCACATGGTCGGCGACCGCATGGGCGAGCAGGTCGGCGAGGCTCAGCTGATCTACAACTGGGAGGCCCTGCCGGCCGAGGTGGCGCAGCTCATCCACGCCCACCCGACGCAGAACGAGGCGCTCGGCGAGGCGCACCTGGCCCTGGCCGGCAAGCCGCTGCACTCCCACGACTGACGCCTTCAGTTTTCGGGCGCGACGACACAGACTTCCGCAATTCGTAAGGAGCAACCGAAACCATGGCGGTTTCCGTAACCCTTCCGGCGCTCGGTGAGAGCGTCACCGAGGGCACTGTCACCCGCTGGCTGAAGGCCGAGGGCGAGCGCGTCGAGGCCGACGAGCCGCTGCTGGAGGTGTCGACCGACAAGGTCGACACCGAGATCCCGGCGCCCGCCTCCGGCGTGCTCCTGGAGATCGTGGTCGGCGAGGACGAGACCGCCGAGGTCGGCGCCAAGCTTGCCGTCATCGGCGCCCCGGGTGTGGCTCCGGCCGCTGCCCCGGCCCCCGCCGCTCCGGCCCCGGCGCCCGCCGCCGCTGCCCCGGCTCCGGCTCCGGCCGCCCCCGTGGCTCCGGCTCCGGCCGCCCCCGTGGCTCCGGCCGCCCCGGCTCCGGCTCCGGCCGCTCCGGCGCCCGCGCCCGCCCCGGTCGCCGCCGCCCCGGCTCCGGTCACCCCGGCCCCGGCCGCTCCGGCCGCCGCGCAGGCCACGGACGAGGGCGCCTACGTCACCCCGCTGGTGCGCAAGCTCGCCGCCGAGAACGGCGTCGACCTGGCCACCGTCAAGGGCACCGGCGTCGGCGGCCGCATCCGCAAGCAGGACGTCCTCGCCGCCGCCGAGGCCGCGAAGGCCGCCGCCGCTGCCCCGGCTCCGGCCGCCGCTGCCGCGCCGGCCAAGAAGGCCCCGGCCCTTGAGGTCTCCCCGCTGCGCGGCCAGACCGTCAAGATGCCGCGCATCCGCAAGGTCATCGGCGACAACATGGTCAAGGCGCTGCACGAGCAGGCCCAGCTGTCGTCGGTCGTCGAGGTCGACGTCACGCGCCTGATGCGCCTGCGCGCCCAGGCCAAGGACTCGTTCGCCGCGCGCGAGGGCGTCAAGCTCTCGCCGATGCCGTTCTTCGTGAAGGCGGCGGCCCAGGCGCTGAAGGCCCACCCGGTCATCAACGCCAAGATCAACGAGGCCGAGGGCACGATCACCTACTTCGACTCCGAGAACGTCGGAATCGCGGTGGACTCCGAGAAGGGCCTGATGACCCCGGTCATCAAGCACGCGGGCGACCTGAACATCGCCGGCATCGCCAAGGCCACGGCGGAGCTCGCGGGCAAGGTCCGCGCCAACAAGATCACGCCCGACGAGCTGTCCGGCGCGACCTTCACCATCTCCAACACGGGTTCGCGCGGCGCGCTCTTCGACACGATCATCGTGCCGCCGGGCCAGGTCGCGATCCTCGGCATCGGTGCCACGGTCAAGCGCCCGGCGGTCATCGAGACCGAGGAGGGCACGGTCATCGGCGTCCGCGACATGACCTACCTGACCCTCTCCTACGACCACCGTCTGGTGGACGGCGCCGACGCGGCCCGTTACCTGACCGCGGTCAAGGCGATCCTGGAGGCGGGCGAGTTCGAGGTCGAGCTCGGCCTGTAGGCCTTCGTCGTTGCCCTGCGGTGCCCCGCCCGGAGCCTCTCCGGGCGGGGCACCGTCGTATCACCTGCGGGTCAGCCTCCCGTCGGACCAGGTGACCAGCGTCTCCACCCACACGTTGGGGATGTACAGGCGGGGCGCGGGGGTCAGGTCCTCGGTGCGGTACGCCTTCAGGACGTCGTACGTGGCGTCGAGGCAGTCCCGCGAGGTGAGCTCGCCGGTCCGCGGATCGACGCCGACGAGGAAGCCGCGCCCCTCGACGGTGCGGATCATCCTCCGGGCCGCGCGCACGTCGCTCGTCGAGGACGACGTGCAGCGATAACGGCTGTACGGGTGCGTGGACTTGCCGGGGATGGGGGTCCCCCCTGTTCGAGCGGAGCCGAGAGCTTGGGGGAAGGCGTCGCGGGCCATGTCGTCGAGCATGCGGTCGTACGACCCCCGCGCGTGCCAGGCACCGATGTCGCCGCCGGGCGGGGTGTACAGCTTGTTGGTGGGGTTCTCGACCGCGCCGTACTCCCAGCGCTTCGTGCCGGCGATGCGGAAGCCCCAGCCGACGTGGCCGAACTTCTGGGCGCCGTCCGGCTTCACGAAGACGCAGGCGCCGCCGGGTCCGGCGGGCTGTCCCCGGCCCGCCGTCAGGACGGTGCCGGCCCCGGCGCCCGCCGCCTTGGTCTTCACCTTCTTGGTCTTGCCGTGCCGGGGCCGGTCCGTGCCCGACCCCGTGGGTCCGCACGCCGTGATCCCCATGACCGCCGCCAGTGCGGCCGCCGTGACCGCGCAGCCGAGCCGTGCGGCCCGCCCTCGGATGCCCATCGCTTCCCCCAGTCGTGCCGAGGGGGTACCCCTGCCGGAAACCCCTCTGCCGACCGCGACACGCGTCGGCCGTCGGGGGTTCTGTCCGTGAGTACTCGGTGACACGGTGGTGACGGCTCCGCTGCCGGTCCGGCACGGGGCTTTACGGAACAAGCCGCCCCGAGAAGCGTGTAAGTCTCGTCTCACCTGCGGGTAAGCGCCCGCGTGCGCCCCTCCCGAAACGCGCTCCGGCCTTATTGTCTAAACGTCAAACGCCCTCGGGGGCCTGTGGCCCCTCCGTGAAGGAGCCCTCATGACCGCGCCCGTCGTCCACTCGCTGCGCGAGCAGATCCGCGAGCACATCGTGGAGGGAATCGTCAGCGGGCGCTGGAAGCCGGGCGAGCGGATCGTGGAGCGGCGGATCGCGACCGAGCTGGAGGTCAGCCAGACACCGGTGCGGGAGGCGCTGCGCGAGCTGGAGTCGCTGCGGCTGATCGAGTCCGCGCCGAACAAGGGCGTACGGGTGCGGAACCTCACGGCGGCCGACCTGGAGGAGAGCTACCCCGTGCGGGCCGGTCTGGAGGCCATCGCGGCGGAGCTGGCGGCGGAGCGGCTGGCGCAGGACTGCTCGGCGCTGGAGCCGCATGTCGCCGCGCTCTACGAGGCCGACCGCTTGGCCGACGGCACGGCGCAGGTGCGGCACACGGTGGCCTTCCACCGCGAGCTGGTCCGGGCGGCGGGGAACTCGGTGCTGCTGCACACCTGGGAGGGGCTGGGCATCGAGGTGTTCACGGCCCTGTCGATCCGGTGGCTGGGGACGGTGCAGCAGTCGTACGCGGAGGAGCACGAGGAACTGGTCGCCGCGTTCAAGCGACGGGATCCGCGCATCGCCGACCTGGTGAAGTCCCACGTCCTGGGCTGCGCGCCGCGGGCCTGAGGAACACGCGAGCGCTCCCCCGCTCAAACGCTGCCTCACCTGCGAAAACCCTGCCCAAAAGCGTCACCCGGTGCCACGACCCAAGGCACCCCGTGCCGACTTTCTCGGAATCGAGAGGTTTTGGGCCTGAAACCTTTGATCGATCATCGATCAGGGAGTTACAGTCGCCGACGGGCTTCCACCCGAGCCCTCTGCCCTGTCCTGCCAAAGACCAAGGGCAACCCCGAACCCTTACCGATGAGGGAACCCCCTTCGACTGAGGAAGGCGGCGACATGACCGACCCCCAGGCCATCCAGCCGAGCGCGCTCGACCAGCTCCCGGACCGCGACCCGGAGGAGACCGCCGAATGGCAGGCCTCCCTGGACGCCGTCGCGAGGGAGGCCGGGCCGCACCGTGCCGCGTACCTGATGCGCCGCACGCTGGAGCGCGCCGAGGAGGGCGGCATCGCGCTGCCGAAGCTGCTGGAGACGGACTACGTCAACACCATCCCGACCGCCGCCGAGCCGATCGTGCCCGGTGACGAGGAGATGGAGCGGAAGATCACCGCGTGGAACCGCTGGAACGCGGCCGCGATGGTCACCCGCGGCAGCAAGTACGGCGTCGGCGGCCACATCGCCACCTTCGCCTCCGCGGCCTGGCTCTACGAGACCGGCTTCAACCACTTCTTCCGGGGCAAGGAGGGCGACGGCTCCGGCGACCAGCTCTACATCCAGGGCCACGCGTCGCCCGGCATCTACGCCCGCGCCTACCTCGACGGCCGCCTGGACGAGCGGCACCTGGACAACTTCCGCCAGGAGTCGGGCGGCAACGGACTCCCGTCGTACCCGCACCCGCGGCGCCTGCCCTGGCTGTGGGAGTTCCCGACGGTCTCCATGGGCCTCGGCCCCCTGTCCGCGATCTACCAGGCGCGCTTCAACCGCTACCTGACCAACCGCGGCATCAAGGACCTCTCCGCCTCCCACGTGTGGGCCTTCCTCGGCGACGGCGAGATGGACGAGCCCGAGTCCACGGCGGCACTCGCGCTGGCGAGCCGCGAGGGCCTGGACAACCTGACCTTCGTCATCAACTGCAACCTGCAGCGCCTCGACGGCCCGGTCCGCGCCAACTTCAAGATCGTGCAGGAGCTGGAGGCCCAGTTCCGCGGCGCCGGCTGGAACGTCGTCAAGAGCCTGTGGGGCAACGCCTGGGACGAGCTGTTCGCGCTCGACACCACCGGCGCGCTCGTACGCCGACTGCGCGAGGTACCGGACGCCCAGGTCCAGACGTACCAGACCCGCGACGCCGCCTACATCCGCCAGGACTTCTTCGGCAAGGACCCGGCGCTCGTCGAGCTGGCGAAGCTGCTGAGCGACGACAAGATCCTGGAGTGCTTCCACCTCTCGCGCGGTGGTCACGAGGCGCGCAAGGTGTACGCCGCCTACAAGGCCGCCGTCGAGCACAAGGGCGCGCCGACCGTGATCCTCGCCCAGACGGTCAAGGGCTTCACGCTCGGCCAGGGCTTCGCGTCGAAGAACGCCAACCACCAGATGAAGAAGCTGACGGTGGACGAGTTCAAGACGATGCGCGACCTGCTGGAGCTGCCGATCCCGGACAGCGCCTTCGCCGACGGCCAGGTGCCCTACGGCCACCCGGGCGCCGACTCCCCCGAGGTCCGGTACCTCCAGGAGCGCCGCGCGGCGCTCGGCGGCCCGGCCCCGGCCCGCCGCACGCAGCCGCCGGCCCCGCTGCCGACCCCCTCCGAGAAGGCGTTCGCCTCCTTCGACAAGGGCTCCGGCTCGCAGAACGTGGCCACCACCATGGCCTTCGTCCGCCTGATCAAGGACCTGGTCCGCGACAAGGAGACGGGCAAGCGCTGGGTGCCGATCGTCCCCGACGAGGCGCGCACCTTCGGCATGGAGTCGCTCTTCCCGTCCCTGGGCATCTACTCGCCCAAGGGCCAGACGTACGAGCCGGTCGACCGCGACCAGCTGATGTACTACAAGGAGGCCAAGAACGGCCAGATCCTCAACGAGGGGATCACCGAGGCCGGTTCGATGGCCGACTTCATCGCCGCGTCGACCGCGTACGCCACGCACGGCGAAGCGATGATCCCGTTCTACATCTTCTACTCGATGTTCGGCTGGCAGCGCACGGCCGACCAGATGTGGCAGCTCGCCGACCAGCTCGGCCGCGGCTTCCTCGTCGGCGCCACGGCGGGCCGTACGACGCTGACGGGCGAGGGCCTGCAGCACGCCGACGGCCACTCGCCGGTGATCGCCGCGACAAACCCGGCCGCGCTGACGTACGACCCGGCGTTCGCCTACGAGATCGCGACGATCGTCAAGGACGGTCTGCGCCGTATGTACGGCGAGGCGGCACCGGGCGAGGACCCGAACGTCTTCTACTACCTCACCGTCTACAACGAGCCGCTGCCGCAGCCGGCGAAGCCGGCCGGCCCCGGTGTCGACGAGGGCATCGTCAAGGGCCTGTACCGCTTCAACACGGCGGAGTCGGCGGGCCTGTCCCCCGCGGCCAACTCCCCGCGCATCCAGCTCCTCGGCTCCGGCACGGCCATCCACTGGGCCCTTGAGGCGCAGAAGCTGCTCGCCGAGGAGTGGGGCGTGGCGGCCGACGTGTGGTCGGCGACGTCCTGGACGGAGCTGCGCCGGGACGCCCTGGAGGCGGACGCGGCCCTGCTGCGCGGCGAGGAGCGCGTCCCGTACGTCCAGCAGGCCCTGCAGGGCGCCGAGGGCCCGGTGCTCGCGGTCTCCGACTACATGCGCCAGGTCCCGGACCAGATCGCGCAGTGGGTCGAGCAGGACTACTCCTCGCTGGGCGCCGACGGCTTCGGCCTGTCGGACACCCGTGAGGCGGCCCGCCGCCACTTCGGTGTCGACGCCCAGTCCGTCGTCGTCGCGGCCCTGGCCCAGCTGGCCCGGCGCGGCGAGGTCAAGGCGACGTCGGTGAAGGAAGCGCGCGACAAGTACGGCCTGTAACGCGGATCGAAGGGGCCGGCAGCCATGGGCTGCCGACCCCTTCGGCATGAGTGGCTCCCTTTGCCGGCGGCCCCGGCATCATGGCTCCATGCGCGCGGCTCGTCTCATCAAGATGGTGCTCCTCCTGCAGAACCGGGTCTCCATGACCGGCGGCGAGCTCGCCCGTGAGCTGGAGGTGTCGGAGCGGACGGTGGCCCGGGACGCGCAGGCGCTGTCGGAGGCGGGCGTGCCGGTGTACGCGGACCGGGGGCGGGCCGGGGGCTACCGGCTGATCGGCGGGTACCGGACGCGGCTGACGGGGCTGGCGCGCGGCGAGGCCGAGGCGCTGTTCCTCAGCGGAGTGCCGGGCGCGCTGCGCGAGATGGGCCTGGAGGACGCGGCCTCGGCCGCCCGGCTGAAGGTGTCGGCGGCCCTGCTGCCCTCCCTCGGCGACGCCTCCCGCACCGCGGCGCAGCGCTTCCATCTGGACGCGCCCGCCTGGTTCCGGGAGCCCAAGGCACCGGTGCTGCTGCCCGCGATCGCCGACGCGGTGTGGGACGACCGCCGCGTCACCGCCCGCTACCGGCGCGGGGAGAAGGAGGTCGAGCGGGACATCGAGCCGTACGGGCTCGTGCTGAAGGCCGGCGTCTGGTACCTGTGCGCGCGGGTCGCGGACAAGGAGGCGTTCCGCACGTACCGGATCGAGCGATTCACCTCCGTCGACCCCTCCGGCACCCGCTTCGACCGCGACGAGGACTTCGACCTGCCCGGCTTCTGGGCCCGGCAGGCCGATCGGTTCGCCCGGTCGATCCTGCGGGCCGAGGTCGTCGTCCGGCTGTCCGCCGAGGGCGTGCGCAGGCTGCCGTACGCCGTCGATCCCGTCTCCGCGCGCGAGGCACTGGCGGGCGCGGCCGGGGCCGAGGACGACGGGTGGGTGAGAGTGACCGTGCCGGTGGAGTCCGAAGAGGTCGCGCACACCCAGCTCACCGCGCTCGGCCCGGAGGTGGAGGTGCTGGCCCCCACGAACCTGCGTGAGCGGTTCGCCCGGGACGCCGCCCGGATCGCCGCACTCTACGGCCGCGAGCGCCGATAACAATCCGCCGCACTCCACGTGCGCCCCACCCGCTCAGGCCCGATGCTGGACGCGTGATGGACGAGACGGAGTTCTGGGACCTGGTGGACGCCACGCGCGAGGCCGCCGAGGGTGATCCGGAGGACCAGGCCGACCTGCTCGTGGAGCGGCTCCTGCAGCTGGACCCGGAGATGGTCCTGGACTTCGCCCGTCACTTCGAGGCCCGCTACAACCGCGCCTACCGCTGGGACCTGTGGGGCGCCGCCTGGGTGCTGCTCGACGGGGCCAGCGACGACGCGTTCGACTTCTTCCGGTGCTGGCTGATCGGGCAGGGCCGGGAGGCCTTCGAGGGCGCCGTGCACGACCCGGACTCGCTGGCCGATCTGCTGGACGACTTCGACGAGGAGATCGACGGCGACGGCGAGGAGCTCGGCTACGCGGCGGACGAGGCGTACGAGCAGCTCACCGGGACGGTCGCCCCGGACCTGGGCATCGCGCCCGCGCCCTCGGAACCGGAGGGCACCCCCCTCGACTTCGAGAACGAGCGGATCCTGGCCGAGCGCTACCCCAAGCTGTGGGACCGCTTCCGGGAGTGAGCCTCAGGGGGCCGTGCGCCGCCGGCCGGTGTCCGACGGGAGGTACGCCTGCGTCCGCTCGGCCCGTACCGCGTGGTGCAGGGGCGCCTGGTTGGCCTGGTCCAGGGCGGACGCGGTGACGGCGGCCGGACCCAAGACGACGGTGACGACGGTGACGACGGCGCAGAGAACCGGCGTGGGGCGCGGGGATCTGAGGGGGCTGCGGGGCGGCTGTGGCCTGGCTGTGGGCCGGGGGGTCACCGCCGCCCTTGGAGGCGGGCCGCCGTCTGTCTGATGTCCGCGAGCCTGGCCGTCAGGGCCGCGCCGGGGCAGCTGGTCATGAAGCCGTCGTTGTGGCCGGCTAGGACGGGCAGGGCGGCGGTGGTACCGGCCGCGTAGCGGCTGTGGCCGTTGCTGGAGGTCAGTCGGGCGGTGCCGCGCGGGTCGACGTCGGCGAGGCCCAGCTTCCAGGCGGCGACGGCGGCGATGGCGTCGGTCATGGCGCGCGGCACGGGGACCCCGGCCGTGAAGGTGCCGATCGCGGCGATGCCCGCGGTGCGGTGGTTGAAGCCCTGGGTGTGGGCGCCGGTGACGGCGCGTTCGACGCCGCCCGCGCGGCCCTCGTAGATGGTGCCGCAGCGGTCGACGAGGAAGTTGTAGCCGATGTCGTCCCAGCTGCGGGCGCCGGTCTGGCCCGCGTACAGGTACCGGATGACGCGGGGCACGTCGGCGCAGGCGTAGCCGTTGGGCGAGTCGGTGTGGTGGACGAAGACCGCGACGACCTTGTCGTCGTAGCGCGGCGGCGGCTGGGCGTGGCTCGCGGTGGGTTCCAGCCAGACCGACCGGGGCACGATGCGGGGCTTGGGCGCGGGGTGCAGCGGCGCCGCCGGGCGGGCGTGCGCGGGCTGGGCGGGGCGCGCCTGGGCGACCGGCCGCTCGACGCCCCGGGCGCACAGGACCAGCGCGAGGACGGCGGCGAGGCCGGGCAGGCAGCCGAGCAGCACCAGGACGTGGCGGGGCAGGCGCACGGCGGACCGCCGCTCGGCCCACCACGCTCTTCGCAGGACACACGGGACACGCATGCGTTCCACTGTCGAGCCGGGCGGGGGCGCCCGCGATGTGCGCTGTGCCACCTGGCGGAACCATCGTCCCGTTCCGCGACGTTTTCGTGGGTGGACGCACGTGTGACCGGCCCCGGAGGTCACGCGCGCGTTACTGATCACTGGGCCCGTCCCGCCCGTAAGTAGGGGTCAGAGAGAAAGGCGGCTCCGTGGATCTTCTCGACCTGCTGCTCGCGCTGGTGATCCTTGTCTACGCGGCGTCCGGATACCGGCGCGGACTGGTGGCCGGCTGTGTGTCGCTGGCCGGGTTCGTGGGCGGCGCGGTCGTCGGGGTGTGGATCCTGCCGTGGATCATGGACCTGGTCACCCGCGGGACGACGACGGCCACGGTGACCGCGGTGCTGACGGTGCTGGTCCCGGCGGTGCTGGGGCACGAGCTGGCGGGGCGGCTGGCGCTGCGGCTGCGCGGCGAGCTGGACCGGGGGGCGTTGCGGGTGGCCGACGGGATGGGCGGGGCGGCCGCCAACTCGATCGCCGTGCTGATCGTGGCATGGGTGGCGGCGAGCGTGCTGGGCGCCTCCTCGTCCCCGGTGGTGACGACGGCGATCCGCGACTCGGCGTTGCTCGGCGCGGTGCAGGACGCGATGCCGGACACCACGCCCGCGTGGTTCTCGGGGGCCACGTCCGCGCTCACGGAGGCGGGCTTCCCGCAGGTCTTCAACCCGTTCGAGAACGAGTCGACCGCCGAGGTCGCCAAGCCCACCGGGGACAGTGTCACGCCCAGCGCCACGAACGCCGCCCGGCGCAGCACGGTGAAGATCGAGGGCGCCTCCGGTGACCAGGGCCGCGAGGGCAGCGGGTTCGTGTACGCGCCGCGGCATGTGATGACCAACGCGCACGTGGTGGCGGGCATCGACCGGCCGAGCGTGCGGATCGGCGGGGTCGGGCGGTCGTACGAGGCGCGGGTGGTGCTCTTCGACCCGGACAAGGACGTCGCGGTGCTCTACGTGCCCGAGCTGACCGCCCCGGTGCTGCGGTTCGACGACGGCGCGTCCCGCGGCGACTCGGCGGTCGTCGCGGGTTATCCGCAGGACGGCGACCTGAACCTGCAGGCGGCGACGGTCGCGAGCCGGGTGCGGGCGACGGGCCGGAACATCTACAACGACGAGACGGTCACCCGTGAGATCTACTCGATCCGCTCGACGGTCCGTCCCGGCAACTCCGGCGGCCCGCTGCTGACCGCCGACGGCCGGGTCTACGGCGTGGTCTTCGCCCGCTCCACCTCCGACGACGAGACGGGCTACGTCCTGACGGCCGACGAGGTGGCCTCCGCCGCCGAGCGCGCGGCGGACGCGACGGCGCCGGTGGACACCGGGGACCTGGTCACCTCGTAGGGCTCGGCGGGCCGGGCGGACGGCCCCTGCCTCAGACCGGGCGGCCCATGAACACGTCGTCGACGTACTTCCCGTCGAGGAGGAACTCCTCCGGCAGCAGCCCCTCGACGACGAACCCCTCGGACTCGTACAGCTTCCGGGCCGGGGCGTTGTGCCCGAGCACACGCAGCGTGATCCGGCGTGCGCCGCGCCGCCGGGTCTCCTCGACGGCGGCCCTGATCAGCGCGCGGCCGACGCCCCGCCCGCGCGCCTCCTCGGCGACGGCGAGCCCCTGGATCTGGCGGACGTGGACGTTCGCGGCGAGCGGGGTCGCGAAGCCCAGGCGGAGGTAGCCGACGATGCGCCGGTCGAGCTCGGCGACGAGGGTGTCGGCGGCGCTGTGGCGGTCGTCGAAGAAGGGGGCGTACGGCGGCTGCGGTGCGGGCACGACCGCGTGCAGGTGCGACCAGGTGGCCCGGTCCAGGACGCCCAACTCCTCGTCGTCGTCCGGCAGGGCGGTGCGTATGTACGGCTCCGGCATGAGGGCCACCCTAGACGCGAGGGGGCAGGATGGACGTATGGAACGTTCGCGAATCGCGGTGGCCGGCGCGTCCGGTCTCATCGGCAGTGCTCTGGTGCGGTCCCTGGCCGCGGACGGGCACGAGGTGGTGCGTCTGGTCCGGCATGGACAGCACGGCCCGGACGAGGTCTGCTGGGACCCCGAGGGGCAGTACGTGGACGCCGCCGGGCTCGTCGGCTGCGACGCCGTGGTCAACCTGGCGGGGGCCGGGGTGGGCGACCGGCGGTGGACGGACGCGTACAAGAAGCAGATCAGGGACAGTCGGGTGCTCGGCACGGCGGCGCTGGCGGAGGCCGTCGCCGCCCTGGAGGAGCCGCCGCGCGTCTTCGTGAACGGCAGCGCGATCGGCATCTACGGCGACACCGGGGACCGTGCCGTGGACGAGGAGACACCGCCCGGGGACGGTTTCCTGCCTTCCGTGTGCGTGGAGTGGGAGGAGGCCGCGGCGCCGGTGCAGGAGGCGGGCGTGCGGACGGTGTTCGTCCGCACCGGGCTGGTGGTGGCCCGGCAGGGCGGGGCCTGGGGCCGCTTGTTCCCGCTGTTCAGGGCCGGGCTCGGCGGACGGCTGGGGGACGGACGGCAGTACTGGTCGTACGTCGCGCTGCACGACGAGGTGGCGGCGATCCGCCATCTCCTGGAGACCGACGGCCTGTCCGGGCCGTTCAACGTGACCGCCCCGCAGCCCCTGACGAACCGTGAGATCACCGAGGCGATGGGCCGCGTGCTGAACCGCCCGACGCTCTTCTCCGTCCCGGCGCCGGTGCTGCGTACGGTCCTGGGCGAGATGGCCGGCGACGTCCTCGGCAGCCAACGGGTGCTGCCCACACGCCTGTTGGAGTCGGGGTTCACGTTCGCCTTCCCGACCGCGGAGGACGCGATCCGCGCGGCGCTGACCTAGCGGGCGCGGACGCGCGCGGTGCCACGGAGGGCGGTCACCGTACGCGTGACCGTATGCGACCGTCGTGCGACCGTGCTCTGTCCATGCGCGACTGTTCTTGACCGGTCACGCACCTAACCTCGACGCGAACTCGGGTATCCCTGGAGCCAGTTGGGGGCATGACGTCTCCACCGGCCGCGCAACCCTGAGGAGGGGCCACGTGCTTGAGCCCGCGTACCAGGCGGACGTCGTCGTCGTAGGAGCCGGGATCGCCGGCCTCTCTGCGGCCCATCGGCTGACCAGCGCAGGAGTGACGACCGCAGTCCTGGAGGCCGCCCCCTACGTGGGCGGCCGCATGTCGACGGAGAAGGTCGACGGCTTCCGGCTCGATCGGATCGGACAGCTCCTGTCCACGTCGTATCCCGAGCTGCGCCTGACACCGGGCCTCGACGCCCTCGTCCTGCGCTCCTTCGCGCCGGGCGTGCTGCTGCACCACGACGGACGGCGGCACCGGGCGGGCACTCCGGCGCCCGGTGGGAGCGCGAGGGGCGCACTCCATGCCGTGCGCGCCCTCGCGAGCGCTCCCCGGGGCTCGGCCGTGTCGCCGGTACGTACCGGCCCGCCGGTGGGCGGCGCCGTCGACCAGGCCCGGCTGCGCGCGCTGCTCTCCCGCACCGCCGGTACGCCCGTCGAACGCATGCTGGCCCGCCCCGAACTGCCCGCCGTCCAAGCCCTCGGCGCCCGCGGGGTACCCGCCCGGACCATCGACGCGTTCCTGCGCCCGCTGCTCGCCGCCCTGCTCTGCGACCCGGAGCTGACCACGTCCAGCCGGTGCGCCGATCTCGCGCTGCGCGCCTTCGCGAGCGGGCGGCTGTGCGTGCCGGAGGGCGGCGCCGAGGTGCTGCCGGAGCTGCTCGCCCGCTCGCTGCCGCCCGGCACCGTGCACACCGGCGTCCGCGCCGCCTCCGTCTCCACGACCTCGGTGACCACCACGGAGCACGGCGAGATCCGCTGCCGTGCCGTCCTGCTGGCCACCGACGCGCGGGCCGCCGCGGGGCTGCTGCCCGGCCTGCGCGTACCGGACTTCCACCCGGTGACGGTGGTGCACCACACCACGGACGAGCCGGCGGACCTGTCCACCGGCGCCTCGCTGCTGCTCGACGCCGACCGCGGCGGCCCGGTCGCGCACACCGCGGTCGTCAGCAACGTCGACCCGAGCCGCGCGCCCGCGGGCCGGGCGCTCGTGTCGTCGACCGTGCTGGGCACCCCGCCCGACGAGGTCGACACCGCCGTCCGCATGCACCTCGCGCGGCTCTACGGCACCTCCACCCGCCGCTGGGAGACCCTCGCCGTGCACCACACCGCCGAGGCCGTCCCGGCGATGCGCCCGCCGCACGACCTGCGCCGCCCCGTACGGCTGCTGGCGGGCCTGTACGTCTGCGGCGACCACCGCGACACCAGCACCGTCCAGGGCGCCCTGCACTCGGCCCACCGCGCCGCCTCGGCGATCCTGGCGGACCTGGGCGCGGCGGGCCCGCTGCACCGGGCGGACCCGCTGCCGGCGATGCGTCGGGCGGCCTGAACCGGCCGGGCGCCGGTCACGGTCACCCGAGGGCCGCGACCCTGTCCCGGTACCCCCGGACCGGCGCCGCGTCCTTGTAGGGCTCCAGCCGGCGCTCGAAGTCCCTGACGTATTCGAGCGCCCGCACCGAGCGCATCTCCGCCGCCTGCCCCGCCGCCTCGGCGGCCAGCGTGCACGCCTGGTCGAGTTCGCCGAGGCCGAGGCGGGCGGTGGCGAGGACGACCCGGCAGAACAGGCGGCTGCGGGCGAAGGCGGGGGCGCGCAGCTGCAGGGAGCGCTCGGCGTGCTGGGCGGCGGCGCGGAACTGCTGCAGGTCCCGGTGGCAGTGCCCGAACTCGTCGGCGAGCTGCGCCTCGTCGAAGAAGCGGGCCCAGTACGGCACCTCGTCCCCGGGCCGGGCCGCCTCCAGGGCGCGCTCGGCGCGCACCAGCGCGCCGGTGCACGCCCGCACCTCGCCCAGTACGCCGTGCGCGCGGGCCTCGGCAGAGTGCAGCAGCGCCTGGACCACGGGCGGGGCGTTGGTCCCGACCCCCTGCTGCGCCACCCGCGCCAGTTGGACGGCCTCCCGGCCGTGCCCGAGGTAGACGGCCTGGCGGCTCATGGTGACCAGGACGTAGGAGCCGTAGGCCCGGTCGCCGGCCGCCTGGGCGAGCCGGAGCGCCTGGACGAAGTAGCGCTGGGCGAGTCCGTGCGCGGCGATGTCGTACGAGGTCCAGCCGGCCAGCCGGGTCAGGTCGGAGGCCGCGGCGAACAGCCGGCGGCCGGTCTGCTCGCCGTAGCTGCCGCGCAGCATCGGCTCGCACTCGTGCTCCAGGTAGCGCACGAGCGCCTGGCGGGCGTGGCCGCCGCCGTACTGGTCGTCGAGGGAGCGGAACAGGTCACCGACCGAGCGGAGCGCGGAGATGTCGCCGCCGGTGACCTTCTGGCCGGGGCCGCGCTCGGACTGGGCGCGCGGGCGCGCCGGGGGCGCGACCTGGGCGGGCAGGGCAATGGGCTTGACGGGGGCCGGGCGGCTCTGGACGGGCACCCGGACAGTGGGCTCGCCGCGGGCCACCCTGTCGTCGGCCCGGCCGATCAGCCAGTCCCGGCTGGGCACGACGAGGCCCGCCGGGGTGAAGGCGATCTTGCGCAGCTCGGCGTGGCTGCCGGAGTCCTTGCGCCACAGCCCGCTGACGATGTCGACGGCCTCCTCGGGGGTGGCGGCGAACTCCAGCCCGGCGTACACCGGCGCACAGGCGTCCAGGCCCAGGTCCTGGGCGCTGAGCCGACGCCCGAGCCGACGCGTGAAGACCTCGGCGATGAGGGCGGGGGTGGTGCCTCGGGGCTGCTGCCCGCGCAGCCACCGGGTCACGGACGTCTTGTCGTATCTGAGATCCAGCCCGTGTTCGAGGCCGAGCTGGTCGACGCGACGGGCCAGACCTGCGTTGGAGAACCCCGCTTCTGAGATGAGCGCGGCGAGTTGGCGGTTGGGGGTGCGCTGCGCGGGTCGTTCCGTCATCTGCGGTGCGGTCTCCTGCCTTTCGGGCGCGTTGTGCCCGGATTGCCTGTGAGCAGCCCTTATGGCCTCGTGAACGGCGCGAATGTAGCGGAGAGTGAGCGGCCGGTCGCACGCTTCGCCACTCATTCATCCGATCGTGTGAGGATTGCCCTCAGGGCTGACGCGTGGCAGGCGGACGTACAGTGGCTTGGGCGCGTTACATGCCTGACACACCCATCGCCCGAGGGAGGCGCTTGCCGTGAGTGAGTTGCGGTTCGTCCGCATGGGGTTCGGCGCTGAGGCCGTCGACTACCAGGAGGCGTGGGACGAGCAACGCCGGGTGCACGCGGCGCGGTTCGCCGACGAGATTCCCGACACCGTGCTGCTCCTGGAGCACCCCCCGGTCTACACGGCGGGCCGCCGCACCGAGGACAGCGAGCGACCGCTCGACGGCACCCCGGTCATCGACGTGGACCGCGGCGGCAAGATCACCTGGCACGGCCCCGGCCAGCTGGTCGGCTACCCGATCCAGAAGCTGCCCCGCCCGGTGGACGTGGTCGCACACGTGCGGCGCCTGGAGGAGGCGCTGATCCGCACCTGCGCGGAGTACGGCGTCGAGACCACCCGGGTCGAGGGCCGCAGCGGCGTGTGGGTCCTCGGCGACCCGGTCGAGCAGCGCCCGGCACTCGGAGGACTCTCCCTCGACCTCGACCCGCGGATGACCGACGAGGAGTTCGACCCCCGCCTGAACGGCCCGGAGTACGCGCCCTCCAACGCGGGCCAGCGCCGCGAGGACCGCAAGATCGCCGCGATCGGCATCCGCGTCGCCAAGGGCGTCACGATGCACGGCTTCTCCTTCAACGTGAACCCGGACAACGTCTGGTTCGACCGGATCATCCCGTGCGGCATCCGCGACGCGGGCGTCACCTCGCTCGCAGGCGAGCTGGGCCGGGACCTCACCGTCGAGGAGGTCCTGCCGGTGGTCGAGCGGCACCTGACGGACATCCTGGAACATGCGGAACTGAAGCCGCGCGTGGTCGAGAAGGCGACGGCGACCGCCTAGCGCGGCGCCCGACGGGGGAATGGACCCCGAGGCCCGCAGGTCGGCCTCACCGACAGGGCCCAACAAGCACGGGCGTACGCTGGTGTACGCCGAGGAATCGAAGACTACTCAAAGCAATCAGCAGGGAGCCGGTCGTGTCCGCAGTCTCACCCGACGGACGCAAGATGCTGCGCCTGGAGGTCCGCAACAGCCAGACCCCCATCGAGCGCAAGCCCGAGTGGATCAAGACCCGGGCGAAAATGGGTCCCGAGTACACGCAGATGCAGAACCTCGTGAAGAGCGAGGGCCTGCACACGGTCTGCCAGGAAGCCGGCTGCCCGAACATCTACGAGTGCTGGGAGGACCGCGAGGCGACCTTCCTCATCGGCGGCGACCAGTGCACCCGGCGCTGCGACTTCTGCCAGATCGACACCGGCAAGCCCGAGGCCCTGGACCGGGACGAGCCGCGCCGCGTGGGCGAGTCCGTGGTCACCATGGACCTGAACTACGCCACCATCACCGGCGTCGCCCGCGACGACCTGGAGGACGGCGGCGCCTGGCTGTACGCCGAGACCGTGCGCCAGATCCACCAGCAGACCGCCGAGCGCGAGGCCGGCCGCACCAAGGTCGAGCTCCTCGCCCCCGACTTCAACGCGGTCCCGGAGCAGCTCGAAGAGGTCTTCTCGTCCCGCCCCGAGGTCTTCGCGCACAACGTCGAGACGGTGCCGCGGATCTTCAAGCGCATCCGCCCCGGCTTCCGTTACGAGCGCTCCCTGAAGGTCATCACGGCCGCCCGCGACTACGGCCTGGTCACCAAGTCGAACCTGATCCTCGGCATGGGCGAGACCCGCGAGGAGGTCGTCGAGGCGCTCAAGCAGCTGCACGACGCCGGCTGCGAGCTGGTCACCATCACCCAGTACCTGCGGCCGAGCGTGCGGCACCACCCCGTGGAGCGCTGGGTCAAGCCGCAGGAGTTCGTGGAGCTCAAGGAGGAGGCCGAGCAGATCGGCTTCTCCGGGGTGATGTCCGGCCCGCTGGTCCGCTCCTCGTACCGTGCCGGGCGGCTGTACCGGATGGCGGTCGAAAAGCGCGGCACGTACATCGCCTCCCAGGCCGTGTGAATTCACGCACTAGGAGCTACCGAGCAGTAATAACCGTTTGGCCGCGGTCCTGACCGTCCTCGCAGATGAGGGCCTACGTCAGGGCCGCGTCAGCGTTTCCGGGACACGTGTGAAGGTGTCATCGGTGTTTGACCGGTCGGTCACGCCCTGGTAACACCAATCAGTGACCCTGGTATCACGTCACGTACTCCCGTCCTGAGGAGACCCCCGCCATGCAGGCCGCGCCCGTTCGCGCCACCGCCATCCCGTCGTTCACCGACGCGCTCCGCGCCGTCGAGTCCCTGCTCATGAGCGGTGGACAGCGCACCGCCCGCCGCAACGCCTGGACGTCCGTCCTGGAGGATCGCCGTCGCGCCAAGGACCGGGTCGAGGCGCAGCGAGTCCTGGAACAGGCCGCCTCCCGCCCCTGACGCCTTCCCGCCGGGCACTGCCGTCGTGGGCACTCCCGGGGCCACGTAGACTTCGTGGCATGGCTGGGAAGGAAACCGCAGCGGACGCTGCGAATGCCGGGCGACTGAAGCAGATCGCCCTGACGTACAAGATGACCCGCAGGGCCGACAAGAAGATCGGTCTTGTACTCGCGGCTGTCGGCATCGGCATCCTCGGTGTCTTCCTCGCGATCGGTTTCTTGATCGGTCACCCCATCTATCTCGGCATCCTGGGCGTGCTGCTCGCCGTCCTCGCGACGGCGATCGTGTTCGGCCGCCGGGCCGAGCGGGCCGCCTTCGGGCAGATGGAGGGCCAGCCGGGCGCCGCGGCGGCCGTGCTGGACAACATCGGCCGGGGCTGGACGACCACGCCCGCGGTGGCGATGAACCGCAGCCAGGACGTGGTGCATCGCGCGGTCGGCAAGGCCGGCATCGTGCTGGTGGCCGAGGGCAACCCGAACCGGGTGAAGGGCCTGCTGGCCGCCGAGAAGAAGAAGATGAACCGGATCGTCGCGGACGTGCCGGTGCACGACGTGATCGTGGGCACGGGCGAGGGCCAGGTCGAGCTGAAGAAGCTGCGCACGACCATGCTGAAGTTCCCGCGCGTGCTGACCGGGCCACAGGTGACCACGACCAACGACCGGCTGCGCGCCATGGGCGACCTGATGAGCAACATGCCGCTGCCGAAGGGCCCGATGCCCAAGGGCATGCGGATGCCGAAGGGCGGGCCGAAGGCCCGCTAGGCACTGTCCGAAGGCCCGCCAGGCACTGCCCGAAGGCCCGCTGACCCCCAGCAACACGAAGGGGGCGCCCGGATCACTCCGGGCGCCCCCTTCGTCGTACGCGGGACTAGACCCGCACCTCGACGGTCCGCGCCAGCCGGTCGTGCAGGCCGCGGCCGTCGCGGTCCCAGATCAGGGCCGGGAGGGCGAGACACAGCAGGAGCGTGCGGACCAGGGACCGCAGCGGCTGTACACGGCCGGTGTCCACGCCGACCACCCGCAGGCCGAAGAGCCGCTTGCCGGGGGTGAAGCCGACCGTGCCGACGGTCAGGACGCCCAGCACGAAGAAGACGAGCAGCGCCCAGTTGCTGGTCGCCGGGCTGTAGCCGTCAGTGATCAGGCCGTATGCGATCAAGACGCACAGCCCCCAGTCCACGGCCAGCGCCCCGAGCCGGCGTCCCGGGCGGGCGATCGAGCCCGGCCCCTCCTCCGGCAGACCGAGCTGCTCGCCCCGGTATCCGAAGTCGGCACCGGCCTCTTCCATGGCCGCGCGCGGCCCGGAGAGCCACGATCCCATTGCTTGCCTGTTGTCCACCCGTCCACGGTACTGCGCCCGCAATTGCCCACGGGACGGCGGGGTGTCCCGGGGCTAGGGTGGAACCGTGGCCGGTTAACTTCTGCGAAACAAATGGGTCACGCCCGAGAAATCACCCGTCCCTAGGGTCGAGGCCTGAGTGTGCCACCGCACTGGCAGCACGAACGATCTACCACCCCGGCGAGGACGGTCGGGAGTAGGAGGAGCTGGATGTTCCAGAACGCCGACGAGGCCAAGAAGTTCATCGCGGACGAGGACGTCAAGTTCGTCGACGTCCGTTTCTGCGACCTGCCGGGCGTGATGCAGCACTTCACGGTGCCCGTCGACGCGTTCGACCCGGACGAGGAGCTTGCCTTCGACGGGTCCTCGATCCGGGGCTTCCAGGCCATTCACGAGTCCGACATGGCGCTCCGCGCGGACCTGTCCACCGCCCGCGTGGACCCGTTCCGCCGCGACAAGACGCTCAACATCAACTTCTTCATCCACGACCCGATCACGGGCGAGCAGTACTCCCGTGACCCGCGCAACGTGGCGAAGAAGGCCGAGGCCTACCTCGCCTCCACCGGTATCGCGGACACCGCGTACTTCGGTCCCGAGGCCGAGTTCTACGTCTTCGACTCCGTCCGCTTCGCGACGGGCGCGAACGAGTCCTTCTACCACATCGACTCCGAGGCCGGCGCCTGGAACACCGGCGCCCTGGAGAACAACCGTGGTTACAAGGTCCGCTACAAGGGCGGCTACTTCCCGGTCCCGCCGGTCGACCACTTCGCCGACCTGCGCGCCGAGATCTCCCTGGAGCTGGAGAAGCAGGGCCTGAAGGTCGAGCGCCAGCACCACGAGGTGGGCACTGCCGGCCAGGCCGAGATCAACTACAAGTTCAACACGCTGCTCGCGGCCGCCGACGACCTCCAGCTCTTCAAGTACATCGTGAAGAACGTGGCCTGGCGCAACGGCAAGACCGCGACCTTCATGCCGAAGCCGATCTTCGGTGACAACGGCTCGGGCATGCACGTCCACCAGTCGCTGTGGACCGGCGGCGAGCCGCTCTTCTACGACGAGCAGGGCTACGCCGGCCTGTCGGACACCGCCCGCTACTACATCGGCGGCATCCTCAAGCACGCCCCGTCGCTGCTGGCCTTCACCAACCCGACGGTCAACTCCTACCACCGTCTGGTGCCGGGCTTCGAGGCGCCGATCAACCTGGTGTACTCGCAGCGCAACCGCTCGGCCGCGATGCGCATCCCCATCACGGGCTCCAACCCGAAGGCCAAGCGCGTCGAGTTCCGCGCGCCCGACTCCTCCGGCAACCCGTACCTCGCCTTCTCGGCCCTGCTCCTCGCGGGTCTGGACGGCATCAAGAACAAGATCGAGCCGGCCGAGCCGATCGACAAGGACCTCTACGAGCTGGCTCCCGAGGAGCACGCGAACGTGGCGCAGGTCCCGACCTCCCTCCCGGCCGTCCTCGACTCCCTGGAGCGCGACCACGAGTTCCTGCTCGCCGGTGACGTCTTCACGTCCGACCTGATCGAGACGTGGATCGACTTCAAGCGCACGAACGAGATCGCTCCGCTGCAGCTGCGTCCGCACCCGCACGAGTTCGAGCTGTACTTCGACGTGTGAGCGGGCCGCCCGTCGGGCGCCCTGTGCAACGGTGAGGGCCGCCCCCGCGATTGTCGCGGTGGCGGCCCTCCGCCGTGCTCAGGGTTGTCACACCGCCTTCGTCAGCCCACGACGACTACGACGACGCCGCTGCCGAAGCCGTTGTTGAAGCCGTAGGGGCTGAAGCCGAAGCCGTTGTTGAAACCGAAGCCGCTGTTGAAGCCGAAGCCACAGTTGCCCCAGCTGAAGCAGCCACGCCCCGTGGAGACCTGGGAGACCTGGTTCGGGGTGGCTGCCGAGGCCGTACCGGCTGCGCCGATGGCGGCGCCACCGGCCATCAGAACGGAGACGGCGGACAGTGCGGCGAGACGCCTGACACGCGGTGCATTCATGGTGTACCTCCTTCCACCCCCTCGTGCGGTTTGCGGGCACGAGACGGATGGCCGCGACCTCGGAGCGAAACATGCGGTGAGGTCGTAGGTGGTGCCGCCCGATGACACGGAACGGGGGCTGTCGGACCCCGTTGAGCTGGGACGACGCCATCCAGGGGCGCAGCCCGCATCACGGCTCTCAACATCCGATGCTAGCTGCCCGTCGACCACCCGGCATCCTGTGCAACCGCCGACGCTTCACAGACTTCCTACAATCGGGGGATCATCCCTCCTGACTCTGTCGTACGAGAGAGGTTGAACGGGGATGTCTGAACAGGACGACCGGGAGTACGAGTTCGACCACAAGTGGGCGAACTCGGCCGAGCACAAAGAGCCCTCGGCCCGCGCGCGCATGCTCGCCGCCCGCTGGAAGGAGAACCCGCCGGACCCGGCGCCCTTCCGCGCCGACCCGGACCCGGTGGGGCCCCGCCGTGCGTCCTGGGTGTCGACGACCATCGTGCTCGGCTGTGTGGCCGCGGTGATCGTCCTTCTGGGATACATCCAGCTGCGCTCCCCTTATTAGGTCCACCGGGACGCGCCCCGCCGGGCCTACTAGGGCTCGTCGTACTAGCGGGGCGCACCCGCGCCGACGTACCGGGACCTTTTGCAGCTCCTAGGGTCGTTCGGAACCACCTCATGACAATGCACAGGTGCACACTGGACAGCGGGACGAGTGCCTGACTGCGAGGTGAGGCAAGATGCAGAGCCGCTTCCGGAGCGATCGGCGGTTGACCACGCGCATGGGGGTCACGCTGTTCCTGCTCGGGTTGTTGTACGTGGGTTTCATCGCCGCACTGATCGTGTTGCTGAAGTCCTGGGTACTGGTCGTCGTCGTGATCGGCGCGATGTTCGTGGCGCAGTTCTGGTTCTCCGACCGGATCGCCCTGTTCGCGATGCGCGGGCGGGTCGTGGAGCGCGAGGAGTATCCGGAGCTGCACGCGGTGATCGACCGGCTGTGCGCCATGGCGGACATGCCCAAGCCGGTGGTCGCCGTGTCGGACATGGATATGCCGAACGCGTTCGCGACCGGGCGGAATCCCGACCATGCCGTGGTCTGTGTGACCACCGGGCTGCTCCGACGGCTGGAGCCGGGCGAGCTGGAGGGCGTGCTGGCGCACGAGCTGTCGCACGTGGCGCACAAGGACGTCGCCGTGATCACGATCGCGTCCTTCCTCGGCGTGATCGCGGGCCTGATCGTGCGGTTCGCCTTCTACTCGCAGCTGTTCGGCGGCGGGCGCAGGGACCAGAACACGGCCGTGGTGTTCGCCGCGGTGATGGGCGTCTCGGCGGCCGTGTACGCGATCAGCTTCCTGCTGATCCGGGCGCTGTCCCGGTACCGGGAGCTGGCCGCGGACCGCGCCGCCGCGCTGCTGACCGGGCGGCCCTCGGCGCTGGCCTCCGCGCTGACCAAGGTCACCGGGGACATCGCGCGGATCCCGACGAAGGACCTGCGCACGGCCCAGGCCTTCAACGCCTTCTACTTCACTCCGGCCCTGGGCGCCGAGCCCGGCCTGTCCCGGCTCTTCTCCACCCACCCCAGCCTGGAGCAGCGGCTGGAGCAGCTGGGCCGGATCTCGGCCGAGCTGGGTGAGGCGGCGAAGCCGGGGAAGCCAGGGAGGACGGACTGAGCATGGGGATCCTGGACATCCTCCTGGGCCGTACGAAGCCCGTCGCACCCGACCTCGACCAGCTGTTCGCGCTTCCCTCGGCGGCCGTGACGCTCCAGGCGGCGGCCGGCTTCACGCCGACCGGAAGCGGCGCGGTGTGCTTCGCCACGGTCGAGGGTTCGGCCTTCGAGCAGACCCACCGGGAGGTCCAGGCGCTCCTCGACGCGGACGCCGACCGCACCGGTCCCCCGGTCGAACTCCGGCGGGACGACTACGGCTACTCCTGGCTGGTGTCGCGGCGCGACCCCGGCCAGCTGCCGCAGCTGGTCAACGACCTGCACGCGGTGAACAGCTCGATGGAGATCAACGGCTTCGGGCCGCAGCTGCTGTGCTCGCTGGCGGCCTTCCGGGACGACTCAGGCCGTGCCCTGGCCCTCGTCTACCTCTACAAGCGGGGCTCCTTCTACCCGTTCGCGCCGCTGCCCGGCGGAGCCGAGCGTCGCGACAACGCGCTGGAGCTCCAGGTGAAGGCGGTCCTCGCGAACGACCTGCGCATCGAGCAGGACCTGAGCCGCTGGTTCCCGGTGTGGGGCGCGCCCGGCCTGTGACCGGGGGCGCCCCCGAGCCTCACCGGCTCTTCTCGCGCTCCTGACGCCGGGCCTCGAAGGGGCGCTCGCGACGGTAGCGGCGCTCCCACTTGGCCTGACGGTCACGGCGCTCGCGGTAGGCCTGGTAGGTGGCGGGCGCGGCCGGCTGTCCCGTCCCGCCCGCGGACGGGGTTCCGGCCCGCCCGTAGCGCACGTAGAGGCAGAGGACGGCGACGGCGGCGAGCCACCAGGTGTGGTTCTCGAATCCCAGGATCACCAGGACGGCGGTCCCGGACAGGACGATGGTGCCCATGACGGTCCTCCGTTCGCTTGGATGTGTGATCGACGTGGCTCCAGAGTAGGGACGCGGCTACGCACCGTGCATCCCTATTTTCCGTGAGTGAATGGGCGTCATGAGCGAGCTCGACACCTTCACTCAGGCGTACGACGGTGAGCACCTCCGCGGTCTGCACGGCGGCGGTCCCGGGCGGGCCGCCGTGGTGCTGCTGCACGGCGCGGGCAGGGGCAGCAAGGAGCGACTGCGGCCGCTGCTCGCACAGTTCGTCGCGCGCGGCTGCCGGGGCGTGGCCTTCGACTTCTCCGGGCACGGCGACAGCACCGGCGCGCTGCGGGAGTCGAGCCTGCGGCGGCGGTTCGAGCAGGCCGTGGCGGTGATCGACGCGCGGGTGCCCGCCGCCGAGCCGCTGGTCCTGGTCGGGTTCAGCATGAGCGGGCAGACGGTGGCGGACCTCGCCCGGCACTACGGCGAACGGGTCGCGGCGCTGGGGCTGTGCGCGCCCGCGGTGTACGCGCCCGAGGCGTGGGACCTGCCGTTCGGGGAGGGGGACGGACGGTTCAGCGCGGTCATCCGGACGCCGGAGAGCTGGCGCCGGTCCCCCGCGCTCGACGTGCTGCGCGGCTTCGAGGGGCGTGCGGTGCTCGCGGTGCCGGGCACGGACGCGGTCATCCCGCCGCCGGTGACGGAGGCCGTCCAGGAGTCGCTGGCCACCCGCGCCCGGTTCACCCGCTTCGAACTTCCCGAGGCCACCCACCAGTTGGGCCTGTGGTTCCAGGACCACCCGGACGACTGCCGGGAGTTCGCCGACGCGTTGCTGACCGGCCTCGGGGACAGCGGCTGGACGGCCACGCGGTCCTGGCTGGCCAAGCAGCTGCCCGAGGGCCGTACGATCGCCGACTCCCGCCCGCTGTCGGGCTGAAGCCGTTCTTCCGCATGCCCAGACGGCGAAACGGGTGACGGGGCCGATTGTCAGTGGCGTCGGCCAGGATGGGGTCAGGACGGGATCAAGGCGTGGCGGACGTGGGCGGAGGACGCATGGGCGGCGAGGACGGGCGGCGGCACATCGGCGTGGCGGAGCGGCGGGCGCGGCTGGCGCTGCGCCACCGTCTGGCCCCTTCGGCGCGGGCGGCGGCCCCCGAGGACGTCGCGGCCTCGCTGGTGGCGCTGCACGGTTCGGACCCGGCGACGGTGTATCTCGCGGTGGGCGCGCGGCTCGCGGAACCGGCCGGCACGGTGGCGCGGACCGAGCGCGCTCTGTACGAGGACCGCGCGCTGGTGCGGATGCACGGCATGCGGCACACGGTGTGGTCGTTCCCCACGGATCTCACCGCCGTGGTCCACGCGTCGACGAGCCTGACCGTGGCCGCCCGCGAGCGGGCCGGCCTGCTCAAGGACATGGCGAAGGCCGGCGCGCCGGCCGCGGCCTGGCTGACGGAGGTCGAGGAGTCGACGCTGGCCGCGCTGGCGCGGCGCGGGCAGGCGACGGCGACGGAGCTGGCGGCCGACGAACCGCGCCTGCGGGAGCAGTTCGCGTATGCGGCGGGCAAGAGCTACGAGGGTGTCCACACGGTCTCGACGCGGCTGCTGCGGG
This sequence comes from Streptomyces sp. NPDC054794, assembly GCF_053611585.1. Taxonomy (NCBI): domain Bacteria; kingdom Bacillati; phylum Actinomycetota; class Actinomycetes; order Kitasatosporales; family Streptomycetaceae; genus Streptomyces; species Streptomyces sp. NPDC054794. The sequence continues at coordinate 232,282 of NZ_JBSHAQ010000005.1, forward strand.
TGCTGGGCGTGGAGGGAAAGGTGGTCCGGGGCCGCCCGCTGGGCTCCTGGACGTCGAGCCAGTTCCGCTGGGCGCTCGCCCCCGCCCACCCCGAGCTGGACGCCGCCGAGGCCCAGGCCGAGCTGCTGCGCCGCTGGCTGGCGACCTGCGGTCCGGCGACGGAGGCCGACCTGAAGTGGTGGACCGGGTGGCGGGTGACGGAGGTACGGCGGGCGCTGGCGGCGATCGCGGCGCAGGCGGTGTCGCTGGACACGGGCGGCACCGGGTACGTGGTGGCCGGCGACCAGCCGGTGACGGCGCCGGTGGAGCCCTGGGCGGCCCTGCTCCCCGCGCTGGACCCGACGGCGATGGGCTGGCGGGACCGGGACTGGTATCTCGCGCCCGAGCTGCGCCCCCACCTCTTCGACTACAGCGGCAACGTGGGGCCGACGGTGTGGTGGAACGGGCGGGTCGTCGGCGGGTGGGCCCAGCGGGCGGACGGCGAGATCGTCTGCCGGATCCTGGACGAGCAGGGCGTGGACCGCGAGGCGAAGGCGGCGATCGAGTCGGAGGCGGCCCGCCTGCGCACCTGGCTGGGCGAGGCGAGAGTGACGCCCAGATTCCGCACACCGGTGGAAAAGGAACTGTCGGCATAGCAGCACCACTCAGCACCGGTCCGCACAAGTCAGCCCGTCCGGCGATTGAGGACGAGGCCGTCCAGGCCGAAGCAGGGCCCGGGGGCAGCAGCCCCCGGACGCAAGCACGGACGCCGGGTGCCCAGAAAACACAGGGCACCCGGCGCACCGGTCAACGCGAATACCGCATGAACGCCCGCACCATGTGGCACGTCGTGTCCGACGGCGGATGGACACCGATCATCTCCGCCGTGCTGCGGATCGTCTCGTTGCGGGCCTGGTTCGGCACATAGACACCCGAGTCGAGCAGGGCTATGGCCAGCCGCATGGCCTTGAGGCGGCGGTTGTGCGTGACATACCACTCGCGCGGCCGTCCGGGCGGCAGCGGGCGCTTGTCCATGGGCGCGTACGGCAGGTCCATCCGGACCGGACGCTTGGTGGTGGACTGGGTCGGCAGCGGCTTGGGAGTCGACTTCGGCTTCAGTGCGGCAGCGGGCACAGGCATCCTCCTGTCGCGGTCAGGGCGTCGCCCGCCGGAGACTTCGGCGCCCCCGGCAACACCCTCGAACACTGCTTCTATTCTACTGCCCACCACTGACAAAACCCCCTGGCCACAAGGGCTTTCGGGGCGGCTGAGACGCAGGTGGAGCACGGGTTTTCGGGTACCACGAGCTACCGTGGGCGGCATGGAAATCTGGATCAATCCGGCCTGCTCCAAGTGCCGCAGCGCGATCAGCCTGCTCGACGCCGAGGGAGCCGACTACACCGTCCGCCGCTACCTGGAGGACGTACCGAGCGAGGACGAGATCAGGGACGTACTGGCGCGCCTCGGTCTCGAACCGTGGGACATCACCCGCACCCAGGAGGCGGCGGCCAAGGACCTGGCGCTCAAGGACTGGCCGCGCGACGACGCCTCGCGCGAGCGCTGGATCAAGGCCCTCGCCGAGCACCCCAAGCTCATCCAGCGCCCGATCATCACGGCGGACGACGGCACGGCACTGGTGGCCCGCACGGAGGAGGCCGTGCAGGACGCCCTGTCCCGGAACAAAAGCTGAGCTCTTCTCAACTCCGGTGTGACGCACGTTACTTCAGAGGCTTCGAAAACCACTGAGTAACGTTGTTCGGCACCTCGTACATAACGACGTACGCTCCCCTACCTCTTCAGGAGGCGCGCATGTCGCGTAGGAGAACTGTCAGCACGAAGAAGAAGGTCGCGCTGCTGGTCAGCGCCGCGGCGGTGGCGGGCGGCGGGGCCTTCGCCCTGGCGACCACGTCGAACGCGGCACCGCCACAGAAGGCCCGGACCCTGTCCGCCGCGGACTCCTCGGTCTGCCAGGGGCTGGCCACGGCCCTCGGCAACAACCAGAAGTTCATCGACGGACAGAAGGCCAATCCGGACGCCCAGTCGGCGGCCCGCATCGCCAACCGCGAGGCGGTCATCGCGCAGATCAAGGTCCAGCAGAAGGCGTCCGGTTGCGCGGTTGGGGAGTCGGCTCAGGGCTCCCAGGGCGCGCAGAACGGGCAGGCCAACGGCCAGGGCAACCAGCAGAACGGCCAGGGGAACCAGCAGGCCGGCCAGCCCTCGCAGCCCGCCGCCGGTGCCAACGGGAACGCAGGCAACGCCGGGAACGCGGGCAATGCCGGGAACGCGGGCGCCGCCGCCGGCCAGCAGGTCTGCAAGGGCTCCACCGTCACGCTCTCCGGCGAGGGCGGCGCCCCGGCGGCCTCCAGCAGCCAGTTCCCCGCGGGGACGACGCTGAAGGTCACCAACCTGGACAACAACAAGTCCACGACGGTGAAGGTCACCTCGGTCTCCGGCAGCTGTGTGCTGCTCAACAACGCCGCTTTCGAGCAGGTCCGGGAGCCCGGGAAATTCCTGATCCGGCGCGCGGTCATCGAGAAGGTGGGGTGAGGCGCGGGCTCCCGGCGCCTCGGTGAGGCGACGGCCCGACCGCCGGTTTGGGCCACCACGCCGGCCGTGTCGAGGGTCCCGCTGTTCCCGGCCAGGAGCGGCGAGGAGCAGCGGGACCGACATGTCCGGCACCGACAAGGGGGAATCAGGTACGCCGCCTTGTACCCGGCGCGGCACGCGACCGGATACAGGAGGAACAGGCGGCGCACCCGGCACTGGACGGGGCACCGGCACACCGTGCGCGGTGCCCCGCCGGGGAGCGCTGCCGACCGGGCCGTGAGGTCGGCGACCGTACGGGGGTGACGGTCGCCGCCCCGGCCGGGGCACTCGGCGAACCACCAGGTAACACAGGGTTCACACATGGGCAATGATCGGGAAATCGCCTGTTGACAGGCTGCCCGGCATTACCGCGGCGCCCCAAGCCGCAGCGCCGCAGCACCCGCAAGTGCGCCTGACCCACCCCTAAGGATGTGGCCCCGTGAGCTTCAAGGCTGAGTACATCTGGATCGACGGCACCGAGCCGACGGCCAAGCTTCGTTCCAAGACGAAGATCCTCGCCGACGACGCCAAGGGTGCCGAACTGCCGATCTGGGGCTTCGACGGGTCCTCCACCAACCAGGCCGAGGGTCACGCCTCGGACCGTGTGCTCAAGCCGGTCTTCTCCTGCCCGGACCCGATCCGCGGCGGCGACGACATCCTCGTCCTGTGCGAGGTCCTCGACATCGACATGACCCCGCACTCCTCCAACACGCGTGCCGCGCTGGCCGAGGTGGCCGAGCGCTTCGCCGCGCAGGAGCCGATCTTCGGCATCGAGCAGGAGTACACCTTCTTCGACGGCGCCCGCCCGCTGGGCTTCCCCGAGGGCGGCTTCCCGGCCCCCCAGGGCGGCTACTACTGCGGTGTCGGCGCCGACGAGATCTTCGGCCGTGACATCGTCGAGGCCCACCTGGACAACTGTCTGAAGGCGGGTCTGGGCATCTCCGGCATCAACGCCGAGGTCATGCCCGGCCAGTGGGAGTTCCAGGTCGGCCCGCTGTCCCCGCTGGTGGTCGCCGACCAGCTGTGGGTGGCCCGCTGGCTGCTCTACCGCACCGCCGAGGACTTCGGCGTCTCCGCCACCCTCGACCCCAAGCCGGTGAAGGGCGACTGGAACGGCGCGGGCGCGCACACCAACTTCTCCACCAAGGCGATGCGCGAGGGTTACGACGCGATCATCACCGCCTGCGAGTCGCTCGGCGAGGGCTCCAAGCCGCTCGACCACGTCAAGAACTACGGCGCCGGCATCGACGACCGGCTGACCGGTCTGCACGAGACCGCCCCGTGGAACGAGTACTCCTACGGCGTCTCCGACCGCGGCGCCTCGGTCCGTATCCCGTGGCAGGTCGAGAAGGACGGCAAGGGCTACATCGAGGACCGCCGTCCCAACGCCAACGTCGACCCCTACGTGGTCACCCGCCTGCTCGTCGACACCTGCTGCTCCGCGCTGGAGAAGGCCGGCCAGGTCTGATCCGCGCCACGGCCGAGCGAGGGGGCGTCCACCGTCGAGGTGGGCGCCCCCTCGCGTTGTCAGTGGCGCGTGCCATGGTGGGGGCATCGAGATCGGCGGGGACGAGCGCGATGCGCCGCCGAGGGAGGCGGACTGGGCCTGTACTACGGCGGGTTCGACGGCTCGGCCGAGACCACCACGGCGGTCGGACACGAGGTCGTCACCGCTCTCACCCCCGCCGGGCTGTCCACGATGTGGGACGGCGATCCGGGCAAGGCGATCGATGTCACCTCCCTGACCTGGCACAAACATCTGGTGAGGTGAGAGAGGCAACGCCGACTGCCCGCCGGGGAAGTGTCCGAGCAGTGAGAGGAGGCTCCTGCGGCGGGCCCGCGTCTGCTTCAATGGGCGCATGGCCAGCCACCGGAAGTGCACCGCGACGGGTCGCCATGACCTGGAGCCCTTCTGGCCCTCCCGTCAGCACCACGACTACGACCGGGTGTGTTGCCGCGCGATGAACGCGCGGGCCCTCTAAAGCCGTACACCCCGGCCTTCGGCCAGCGCGAAACGACGTACGTCCTTCGGCGCGCCCGACCACGAATCGCGGCCGCCGTCCTCCCCGACGAACTCCTCGCGCGAAAGAGCTGACCTCTCATGGCGACCACTCGTTCCTTCCCCGCCGCGTCCGTCTCCGCCCCGGCTCCCGTCTCCGTCTCCGCGACCGCCGCGAGCGGCGCACGGCACCGGCTGCGTGCCGTCGACCGTGACGAGGTCGTGGAACTCCCGGACTTCCTGCCGCCGGGTGCCACCTGGCTGCCCGCGCCCCCGCACGCCCTGCCGACCCTGCCCGGCCGACCGCCGATGATCGGCTACCTGGTGCTGGTGCCGGCGGACCAGCAGCCGCCGTTCCCGCCGTTCCCACCGGTCGCCGTCGCGGTCGCGGACCAGCAGCAGGCGGACGGCCCGGCGCCCGCCCCGGGCACCGAAGCCGAGGCCGAGGCCGGTGCGCGCGCGGGGGCGAGCGCCGGTACGGGTGCGGGCAACCCGCTCGTGCGCATCGACACCGCGCGCCGCACCGCCCGGGTCGACGAGCGTGAACTCGACCTCACCTACCTGGAGTTCGAGCTGCTCGCGCACCTGGTGGCACACCCCCACCGGGTGCACACCCGCGACCAGCTGGTCACCACGGTGTGGGGGTACGGCCACGTGGGCGACGGCCGCACCGTCGACGTCCACATCGCCCGGCTGCGCCGCAAGCTGGGCGCCGAGCACCGCCGGACGATCCAGACGGTCCGCCGCGTCGGCTACAAGTACACGCCGCCTACCGGCCGCTGATCGGTCTGCCCTCGGCAGATTCGGTTCCGCCCCCACGGGCGCACCGGGCACGATCACCGGCATGAGACTTCTGATGCTGGGCGGTACGGAGTTCGTGGGGCGGGCCGTGGTCGAGTCGGCGCTGGCGCGCGGCTGGGAGGTGACCGTCTTCCACCGGGGACGGCACGAACCCCCGGCCGGAGTGCGGTCGTTGCACGGCGACCGCACCGCGCCCGACGGACTCGCGGCGCTGGCCGGGGCCGAGGAGTGGGACGCCGTCGTCGACACCTGGTCGGCCGCTCCCCGTGCCGTGCACGAGGCGGCACGGCTGCTGCGGGAGCGGGCCGGGCGGTACGTGTACGTGTCGAGCCGGTCGGTGTACGTCTCGCCGCAGCCCGTCGGCGGCGACGAGGAGGCACCCGTGGTCGAGGACGCCTCGGCCGACGCGGAGCAGACCGAGTACAAGCAGGACAAGCGGGGCGGCGAGCTGGCCGCCGTCGAGGCCTTCGGGGCGGACCGCTCGGTACTGGTGCGGGCCGGGCTGATCCTCGGCCCGTACGAGAACGTCGGCCGGCTGCCCTGGTGGCTGACCCGGATCGCCCGCGGCGGCCCCGTACTGGCGCCCGGCCCACGGGACCTGCGCCTGCAGTACATCGACGTGCGCGACCTCGCCGAGTGGACCCTCGGGGCGGTGGAGCGGGAGGTGAGCGGGCCGTACAACCTGGTGAGTCCGCCGGGGCACACCACGATGGGCGAGTTCCTCGACGCGTGCGTCGAGGTCACGGGTTCGGGAGCCGAGATGCGCTGGACCGATCCGGAGGTGATCCTCGGCGCGGGCGTCGAGCCGTGGACGCAACTGCCCGTGTGGGTACCGGCGGACAGCGAGTGGTACGGCCAACTGCACGGCGCCGACGTCTCCCGGGCGCTGGCCACGGGACTGGTGTGCCGACCGGTGGGCGAGACCGTCGCCGACACCTGGCGGTGGCTGACGGAGATCGGCGGTACGGCACCGCGGCGCCCGGACCGGACGGTCAAGGGCCTGGACCCACAGGTGGAGGCGAAGCTGCTGGCGGAGTCGGGGGTGTAGTTGGCACCACCCCCTGACATGGGGGTTCGGCCCCGTGACCGGGGCCCGGGGGTCGGCGAGACTGATGTCATGAACACCGACACGAAGAGCGGCGGCGCCGGCGGGCGCACCCGGGAAGTGGTGCTGGCCGCCGTACGGGGACTCGTGCTGGCCCTGGCGATGCTGCCCGTCGCCGTGCTCGTCTTCACGCTGGCCGTCGTCTCCATCGCGACGATCCCGATCGGCATCGGCATCGTCACGACCCCCTATGTCCTGGGCGGGGTGCGGGACTTCGCGGACGTACGGCGGCGGCTCGCGGCCGAGTGGTGCGGGGTGCGGATCCCGTCGGCGTACCGGCCGATACCTCCGAACGCCAACCCCTGGGCGCGCTGCTTCGGGATGCTCCGCGACCCGCAGGTCCGGCGGGACCTGCGGTGGCTGCTGGTGGACATGACGGCGGGCTACCTCACGGCGCTGCTTCCCGCCGTCCTGCTCCTCTACCCCTTCGAGGGGTTCGCGGTGGCGGCCGGGCTGTGGCGGGTGCTCGCCGACGGCCAGACCTACTGGTACGGCTTCGTGCCGGTCACCGACCAGCCGTCCGCACTCGGCGCGGCCGCCACGGCCGCGGTCCTCCTGGTCGCCGCCTACCGTCTCGCCCCGCGCCTGCTCCTCGTCCACTTCCGGCTCACCCGGGCCGTCCTCGGCGCAGATCAGGGCGAACTCGCCGAGCGTGTGCGGGTGTTGACCGAGACCCGGCGCGACGCCGTGGACACCTCGGCCGCCGAACTGCGCCGTATCGAGCGGGATCTGCACGACGGGGCGCAGGCCCGGCTGGTCGCGATGGGCATGGACCTCGGCACGATCGAACTGCTGCTGGACAAGGACCCGGAGCAGGCGAAGAGGCTCATCACCCAGGCCCGCCGGAACTCCGTCGAGGCCCTGGAGGAACTGCGCGATCTGGTCCGCGGCATCCACCCGCCGGTGCTGGCCGAACGCGGACTCGGGGACGCCGTACGGGCGCTGGCGCTGCGGCTGCCGCTGCCGGTCGACGTGGACGTGGAGCTGACCGGCCGCGCGGAGGCGCCCGTCGAGTCGGCCGGCTACTTCGCGGTCAGCGAGGTCCTCACCAACGCCGTCAAGCACTCCGGTGCCGACCGGATCTGGGTGGACCTGCACCACGCCGACGACATGCTGCGGATCACGGTCACCGACAACGGCCGGGGCGGCGCCGCGATCGGCACGGGCTCCGGACTGGCCGGCGTCGAACGGCGGCTGGGTACATTCGACGGCGTCCTGGCCGTCAGCAGCCCCGCGGGCGGTCCCACCATGGTCACCATGGAGATTCCGTGCGCGTTGTCCTAGCCGAAGATCTGTTCCTGCTGCGCGACGGACTGGTCCGGATGCTCGAAGCCTACGACTTCGAGATCGCCGCGGCCGTCGAGTCCGGCCCCGAACTCGCCCGCGCCCTGGCCGAGCTGGAACCGGACGTCGCCGTGGTCGACGTCCGGCTGCCGCCCACGCACACCGACGAGGGCCTGCAGTGCGCGCTGCGGGCCCGGCAGGACAGACCCGGGCTGCCGGTGCTGGTGCTCTCCCAGCACGTGGAGCAGTTGTACGCGCGCGAACTGCTCGCCGACGGCAGCGGCGGAGTGGGCTATCTGCTCAAGGACCGGGTGTTCGACGCGGAGCAGTTCGTGGACGCGGTAAGGCGGGTGGCGGCCGGCGGTACGGCGATGGACCCACAGGTGATCCAGCAGCTGCTGTCCCGGCAGGCCGCCGGCGACCGGCCGCTGGCCCAACTGACCCCTCGGGAGCTGGAGGTCATGGAACTGATGGCGCAGGGCCGGTCGAACGCGGCGATCGCCGGGCAACTGGTCGTCACGGAACGGGCGATCGCCAAACACACCTCCAACATCTTCGCCAAACTGGGACTGGAGGTGTCGGACGACGACAATCGGCGCGTACTGGCGGTGCTGGCCTACCTGGACGGGGAGCGCTGATTTTCCACGAATTTTTTACAACTTCCGCTGCTCAGCGTGCTGTTGACGGTCACGTGCGCCTCAATCCTCTGATGAATTCGTGAGGCGGCTGAACACCCTTGGGGCGGCATGCGTATGGAAGGACGCCGCTTCACTCCTGTCGGGCGCCTCGATGCTGCCCCGCAAGGAAGTCAGAGGAGTTCCATGGGACGCAACACACGAAAACGCCGTACGCCGCTGGCCACCAAGGCCATTGCCGCATCGGCGGCCCTAGCGCTCGGTGGGGGCGGGCTGATCTGGGCGAACTTCTATGCCTCGGCTCACGAGTCGAACAACAACGGGTGGAACCAGACGAAGGCCGCCGGTGCCCAGGTGGCCACGATCTCCTGCCCGGACGTCGGCCAGAAGCTGACCAACGTGCCGTACCGGGCCCGGACCGAGGTCAACGGTGAACTGGCCAACCTCGACAGCCAGATCACGGACGCCTACCAGCGTCTGGCCACCACCCGGGACGCGCAGACCAGGGACGCGAGTTTCGTCCAGAACTCCATCCTCCAGCCGCTGAAGGACCGCCGCGCGGCGATCCTCGACCGCATCAAACTGGAGATCTCCCGGGCCGGCGGCACCACGCCCTCCGGCCTGGAGACCCTGGCCTCCTGCACCGGAACCACGGTCAACCAGACCACGGCCGGCCAGACCGGCCAGAACAACACCGGTCAGAACAACACCGGCCAGCCCAACACGGGCCAGACCAACACCGCTCAGCCGCAGACCGGCGGTCAGCAGCAGAACGGTGGCCAGCAGCAGAACGGTGGCCAGCAGCAGGCCGGCGGGCAGCAGCAGAACGTCGGCGGGCAGGCCGGCAACGGCCCGGTCGCGGCCGACTTCGTGGACATCACGAAGGTGCAGCCGAACGTTCCCGCGAAGCCGCAGCGGGGCGGCAACGCCTCGAACGGTACGTTCACCACCCGCTGCGGTGTGAACGCGAACAAGAACTTCAACACCGACAACGTGATCGTGGCGCCCGGCGTGACCAACGGCGCGCACCACCTGCACGACTACGTCGGCAACCAGAAGGTCAACGCGTTCTCCAGCAACAACACGTTCCTGCAGGGCGGGACCAGCTGCCAGAACCGCAGCGACCTGTCGGCGTACTACTGGCCGGTCGTCCGTATCCAGGACGGCACGCAGGACTTCGACCAGAACAAGGACGGCGGTGGCAAGGAAGGCAACGTCGGCAAGATCCTGACCCCCGTCTCGGCCCAGATCAAGTACGTCGGCAGCCCGACCAGCAAGGTCGTCGCGATGCCGCAGTTCCTGCGCATCATCACCGGTGACGCCAAGACCACGACCAACGGTCTGGCGAACGCCAACGCGCACTGGAGCTGCACCGGCTTCGAGAACAAGGTCCAGCTGACGCAGCAGTACCCGATCTGTCCGCAGGGCAGCAAGGTGGTCCGCACGTTCGCCTTCCAGAGCTGCTGGGACGGCCAGAACATCGACAGCGCCAACCACCGCACGCACGTCGCCTTCGCCGACGCGGGCGGCAACTGCCAGAACGGCTTCAAGGCGATCCCGCAGCTGACGATGCGTCTGACCTACAACATCACGCCGCCGACCATCCAGAACGGTGTGGTGAAGAACGCCTACGCGGTGGACGGCTTCCCCGAGCAGCTCCACAAGGCGGCCACCGACCACGACGACTTCATCAGCGTCACGACCGGTGGCCTGGCGAACCGGATCGCCAGCTGCATCAACCGCGGCCAGCGGTGCGCGTGAGCGGATCGTACGGAGCACGTGCACCGGTAGGCCGGAGCGCGTGAACCGGTGAGGCGAAGGAGCGGGCGGTGGGAATCTCCCACCGCCCGCTCCTTCGTCCGTGCCGACCGGGGTTCAGCCGCTGTGACCGCTGTGCGCGGCGTGGTTCGTGCCGATCTCCACGTCGCCGCCGAGGGTGCCGCGCAGCGCCTTGACGACCCCGTCGTCGCCGACGGCGACCCACTTGCGGCCGACCAGGTAGAAACCGCCGTAGTCCTTCGCGTCGTTGATCCACTCGCGCTGGCCGCGGTCGGTGGCGAAGGTGGCGAGGATGAACCTGCCGTCGGAGTTCTTGCAGATGGCCTGGCGGAGCTCGTCGGCATCGGTCTGGATGTTCGGCTTGCACTTCACCTCGGCGGCCAGGCTCTCCAGGCTGCCCGTGGCGGTGGCCGGAACCGCCTTCGCGTCGTCGCCCCCCGAGCCGCAGCCCGCCAGCGCCAGTACGGCCGCGACGCCCGTCACGGCGAGCATCGGTCGCGTCAACCTCATGTGTCGTTCCTCCGGTCCCGGTGGGCGTAAGCATGCCGCAGAGAGCCCGGACTGCGGGCCCCGCCCTTCGATACGGCCGCCGTGGGCGTCCCGCTCAAATTCGCTGCCCCGGTGGGCACACGTGTGCGAGGGTGGGCCGGTGACCAAGGACTGGGAAGACCGCGTGACCGCCGCCTGGGCGACCTTCGACGACTACGCCGAGGACGAGGCGGCCGACTTCCGCGCCGTGATCGACAAGCTGGTGGCCGAACTGCCCGGGGACAGCCCGCTCGGCCCGTTCGAGCAGGCCTGCGCCTGGGACTCGACCGGCCACTCGGACCGGGCGGTGCCGCTGTACCGGGAGGCGCTCGCGCGCGGGCTGAGCGGCTACAAGGGGCGCCGGGCCAGGATCCAGCTGTCCAGCTCGCTGCGGAACACCGGCCGGGCCGAGGAGGGCGTCGCACTGCTCACGCCCGAACTGGACGCCCCCTCCGACGAGTTGGACGACGCGGTCCGCGCCTGTCTCGCCCTGTGCCTGTCCAGCCTCGGCCGCGACCGCGAGGGCCTGTCCCTGGTCCTCGGCGCCCTCGCCCCGCACCTGCCGCGCTACCAGCGGTCCATGGCGAACTACGCCCGGCTGCTGGTGGAACCGGAGGCCTGAGACCGGCCGGCCGGCCGGTGAGGTTACCCCTCGTGGGAGGGAATCACACGGGCGGCGGGTGACCAACCACCGATTCGCTCGTTCAGCTGAACGTGCAGTCACAGGATGTCGCCCCGCACCCCTCGTCCGCCTCCACCGACCGGGTCGTCGACGTCGAGCAGGCCGAGGCCGCTCTCGTCGAGCACTACCCGCGACTCGTGCGGCTCGCCTACCTGATGCTGCCGCCGGGCCTCGGCCGGAGCCGGCGCGTCCTGACCGCGCACGCCCTCACCCAGCGCGCACTGCCCCGGGGCCGGTCGTCCGCGGCGTCCGCGATCCCGGCCCAGTCGACCGGCCGGGACGGCGACCCCGGCTACGCCTTCGTCCGCCTCCAGGTGGTGCGTACGGCCCTGGAGGCGGGCCCGTCGTCCGGGCGCCGGGTGTGGCCCCGGCGGTCCCAGCTGCCGCCGCTGCTCCCCCAGGTGTGGGGCCTGCGCCTGTTCCCGCGCTCCGGCGGCGCCGAGGAACTCGCCCTGGACCAGCGGCTGGCGGGTCTGTCCGGCGCGGCCCGCGTCGCCTACGTGCTGCGCGGCCTGGAGGGGCTCGCCGACGGCGACGTACGCCAGGTGCTGAAGGCCGCCGGGGTCGTGAGCACGACCGCGGCACTGCGGGAGGCGGACGGCGTTCCCGCGCAGTACGCGCTGCTCGCCTCCCCCGAGTTCGACCCCTGCTCGCTGCAGGCCCGGCCCACCGACCTGATGCGGCGCCGACAGCACACCAAGGCCGCGCTCGCCGCGGTCGCCGCCCTCGCGGTGTGCGGCGCGCTGGTCGCGCTGCCGGGCGGCGGCTGGGGCCCGGACGGCGCCGCCGCCCCCACGTACGCCCAGAACCCGGCCGCCGAGGCCGCCCTGGACCCGGGCCGGCTGGTCCGGGTCACCCCCGCCGCCTGGAAGACCGCGGCGCGCGCCGACTTCTCCGTCTGGCCCGCGCGCGGGCCCCTCGCCGACGACACCGCCCTGCTGCGCCGCGCCCTCGCCGTCTGGGCCCGCCCCGGCGAGCGGGTCCGGGTCTCGGCGACCCCCGGCACCCAGACCGGCGGCCCGGCCGGCCCGCCCCAGCTGCTGTACGCGGGCGAGGTCGACAACGCCCGTGTGGTGATCCTGTACGACGGTCTGCGCATCGCCCGCTACGCCGAGCCGAAGGACGGCACGCAGGGCGCGGCCCTCGACTTCGCCCGCGTGGACGGCGCGACCGGCACCGAGGCGAGCGCGCTGGTCCTCGGCCGCTCCGACGGCAACGTCCGCTATCTGACCGCTCCCTGGGTGACGAAGGCGGCCGAGCGGGACCTGACGAAGCCGGCGGCGGGCGCGATGGACCTCGACCTGACCGACGGTGTCACCGCTCCGCTGGCCAGCCCGGCCCTGCAGCCCGGGGCGTGCTCGTCGTGGAACGTGCTCCAGCTGACCGACGCCGCCGGCACGCATCTCGCCGGGGACCTCGGAGAGTTGGTCCCCGCACGGCTCACCGCGGGGCGGCCGGGCTCGATCCGGGACGCGTCCACGGCCGAGGGGCTGCGCGAGTGGGCGCCGTTCGCCTGCTCGCTGGCCGCGCAGCGCTCGGCGGGGATCAGGAGCGTCAACGCCTGGCAGTACGCCGACCAGCCGCTGCCCGACGGGAGCGGGACGGGTGAATGGGTCTGCACCCGCGCCGAGACCTGGCGGGGCGACGGGACGGTGGCCCTGGCCCAGTTCCACACGCCGGGCGGGCGGTACGGTGCGGTCGCGGCCAAGGGCACGGACGGCAGGGCCTGCGGTCCGCGCGATCCCCATGTGCTGGCCGGGGTGCTGTGGAAGTCCGAGGACGGGAGCTGGTACCTGCTGGCGGCGGGCGGGCGCGGCACCGAGTCGATCCGCTCGACCGGCGGGGTCACCGAGTCCGCCGAGGGCCGGATGCTGGCCGCACCGGCCAAGCAGGGGGCTCGGGCGGAGCTGACCGGCACCCTGGACGACGGCTCCGAGCTGCACGGGCTCCACTGACCGGCCTGCCGGAACGGCCTGCTGACACTCGCGTCAACAAGTCCGCGCAGAAGGGTTTCCCTCGTACTTACCCGTCAGTACATTGACGCCATGTCTAACACGCCGCTCAAGGCCCGGAAGGTGTCCTTCTCGTGGGAGGGCACCCCGATGCACTGGGTGCCCGGGGACCCGTTCGCCACGCACACCATGAATGTGCTGCACCTCCTGCTGCCCGCCGGTGAGCGGTGGTTCGTGCACGTGTACAAGCAGGTGCTGCCGCTGATCCGGGACGACCGGCTCCGCGAGGACGTCATCGGGTTCATCGGCCAGGAGGCGATGCACTCCCAGGCCCACAACGAGGTGCTGCCGCATCTGAAGGAGCTCGGGCTGGACCCGACGCCGTACACGGCGCAGATCGACTGGTTCTTCGAGAAGCTGCTCGGCGACCGGACTCCCCCACTGCTGAACTCGTGGGTGGTACCCCCATCGCCGGGCAGGGCCCGCCGGTGGTGGCTGATGGAGCGGGTGGCGCTCATCGCGGCCATCGAGCACTACACGGCCTTCCTCGGCGACTGGATACTGAACGCCGACGAACTGGACCGGCGCCGGGCCGATCCCACCATGCTGGACCTGATGCGCTGGCACGGCGCCGAGGAGGTCGAGCACCGCTCGGTCGCCTTCGACCTGTTCATGCACGTCGACGGAAGCTACCGGCGCCGGGTGCGCACCTGGGCGACGGCCTTCAGCGCGCTGGTGTTCCTGTGGCAGCGCGGGGCCCGCTTCTTCATGGAGAACGACCCCACGCTGGTCGACGGCAAGGCCTCCTTCAAGGACTTCTACGTCTGCGGCCGGCGCGGCACCCTGCCCGCGACCGGCGACATGCTGAAGTCCATCCCGCGCTATCTCAGCCGCGCCTACCACCCGTCCCAGGAGGGCTGCACCGAGCAGGCGCTCGCCTATCTCGCCACCTCCCCCGCCGCGCTGGCCGCCGAGAAGGCCGAGAAGGGAGCGACGTGATGCCGAAGCTGCGCACCGTCGTGGTCCTCACCGGCGCCGCCCTGCTCGCCAGGCGGGCCCTGCGCCGCCGTATCGAGGCCTCGCCGCTGTGGCCGATGCCCGCCCTGGACCCGCCGATCTCCGGCCGGCCCCGCTCGCGTGCGCTCAGGCTGACGGTCACCGCGCACGAGACGGTCGCCGACGGGGTCGTACGACTGCGTCTGGAGGGTCACGGGCTGCCGCGCTGGGAGCCCGGGGCGCACCTCGACGTGGTGCTGCCGTCCGGGCTGGTGCGGCAGTACTCGCTGTGCGGGGACCCGGAGGACACCTCGTCGTACACCGTCGCGACGCGGCTGGTACCGGACGGCCGGGGCGGTTCGCGCGAGGTGCACGAGGGGGTCACCGAGGGCACGACGCTGGAGGTGCGCGGGCCGCGCAATCGCTTCCCGCTGGTCGAGGCCCCCGCGTACGTCTTCGTGGCCGGCGGCATCGGGATCACCCCGATCCTGCCGATGCTGCGGGCGCTGCCGGAGCACGCGCGGTGGCGGCTGTTGTACGGCGGGCGGACCCGGGCCTCGATGCCGTTCCTGGAGGAGGTCGAGAAGCTCGCCGGGGACAAGCTCGTCGTCGTCGCGCAGGACGAGGACGGTCTGCCGGACCTGGACGCGCTGTTCACGGACACGGCGCAGGGCACCGCGGTCTACTGCTGCGGGCCCCAGGGGCTGATGGAGGCGGTGGAGGAGCGGCTGCCCCACGGCGCCACGCTGCACCTGGAGCGGTTCGCGCCGCGCGCCTCGACCGAGGGCAACCACGCCTTCGAGCTGGAACTCCGGCGCAGCGGGCGGACGCTGACCGTGTCGGCCGACAGCACCGCGCTGGCCACGATCCGCGGGGCGCTGCCGGACACTCCCTACTCCTGCGAGCAGGGGTTCTGCGGGACCTGCCAACAGCGGGTGCTGGCGGGTGAGGTGGACCACCGGGACGAGCTGCTGACGGACGGGGAGCGCGCGGACTCGATGCTGATCTGTGTGTCCCGGGCGCGAAGTGAGCGTCTGGTGTTGGACATGTGACGGTTTCGCGTGAACCCGACGACCGGTCCGGCCCGTTCGGGGCCGGATCCGATCGGTAAGGTGTTCGCATGAGTACCGGGGTACGCCGCCGAATGGGCGTCGAGGAACGCCGCCAGCAGTTGATCGGCGTTGCCCTCGAACTGTTCAGCCGACGCTCGCCCGACGAGGTCTCGATCGACGAGATAGCGTCGGCCGCGGGCATCTCGCGCCCGCTGGTGTACCACTACTTCCCCGGCAAACTCAGCCTGTACGAGGCCGCGTTGAAGCGGGCGGCGGAGGATCTGGCGGGCCGGTTCGCGGAGCCGCAGGAGGGGCCGCTGGGCGGTCGGCTGCTGCGGGTGATGCGCCGGTTCTTCGACTTCGTGGACGAGCACGGCCCCGGCTTCTCGGCGCTGATGCGCGGGGGCCCGGCGGTGGGTTCCTCGGCCACCAACGCGCTCGTCGACTCCGTACGCCAGGCCGCCTATGAACAGATCCTGGTGCATCTGCGGATCACCGATCCGCCGGCCCGGCTGGAACTGGTCGTCCGTTCCTGGATCTCGCTCACCGAGTCGACGGCCCTGATCTGGCTGGACGGGCGGCGCATCCCGCGCGCCGAGCTGGAGGTCCAGCTCGTGCACGACTTCGGCGCGCTGGCGGCGGTCAGCGCCACCCAGGACGAGGAGATGGCCTCGGTACTGCGCCACATGCTCAAGGACGAGCCGGCCGACGGCACCTTCGTCGAGCTGGTCGGCCGGCTGATCGCCCTCGGACCCTGAGTCCTGTCAGCGCTCGAACTTGCGGTAGGACGGGTCCAGGTCGCGCACCTCGGCGGAGGCGTGCAGGACGAACCCGTCGTCCTCGACGTGCGTCCGCAGCAGTTCCAGGACGGTCTCGGTCAGCTTCGCCTTCGTCTCGTCGGTGCGCCCCGCGAGCAGTCCGATGGTGACGTGCACGATCGCGTGGTGCTGGTCCTCGGGGTCCTCGTAGCCGAACGCCGTGAACGCGCTCGGGCGGAACTGGGTCTTGCAGGCCTCCGGCTTCGCGGCCGCGATCTCGACCGTCGCGGTGTGCAGGGCGTGCGCGAACGCCGCCCGGTCGAAGGCGGGGGCCATCGTGGCGGAGTAGTCGACGGTGATCTGCGGCATGGGCACTCCAGTTCTATGGCGACAGGGCTCACCCTAGAACAGGCCCTTGGTCCGCCAGCCGCAGCGCCATCATGGCGATGTCGTCCTCGCGGTCGTGGCCGAAGTGGCCGAGCAGGGTGTCGCACAGGGCGCCCACCCCCGGCGGGGCGGCCGCGGCGGCCCCGAGCAGGCTGTCCATGGAGGCCGTCAGGTCCGTGCCGCGGGTCTCGATCAGACCGTCGGTGATCATGAGCAGCCGGTCGGCGGGCCGCAGGTACAGCTCGGTGGGCGGCGGCCGCTCCAGGCCGAGGCCGAGCAGCGGACCGTCGGCCCGCGCGTACGCGGCGCCGCCCTCCTCGGGCACGACGAGCGGCGGGATGTGCCCGGCGTTGGCGATCAGGGCGCGACCGCTGTCCGGGGAGATCAGGACCAGGCAGACGGTGGCCGTCACGTCGGGGTGGTGCCGCTGGAGCATCCGGTCGAGGCGGGCGGCGAGCCCGCCCGGGTCGCTGTCCTCGACGCAGTAGGCGCGCAGCGCGTGCCGGATCTCCACCATCACGGTGGCCGCGTCCAGCGAATGCCCGGCGACGTCGCCGACCGCGGTGAGCACGCCGGCGCCCGTGGCCAGGGCGGCGTAGAAGTCCCCGCCGATCTCGGCGCGCGGACAGGCGGGCACGTACCGGACGACGATCTCCATCCCGGGCAGGCTCAGGTCGCCGGGGCGGGGCAGGAAGCTGTGCTGGAGGGTCCGGGCGACGCGCCGCTCCGCCTGGTACATCAGCAGCGGCTCGGCGGCCAGCGCGGTGACCTGGGCGAGGCGGGTGACGAGCGTGCCGAAGGCCTGGCCGGTGCCGGCGGAGGTGAGCCCGGTGAGCAGTCCCTCGCCCGCGGGGGCACCGTGGGGCGCGAGTCCGGTGAGCGGTGTGTCGCCCGCCGGGTCCGGGGCGGCGGACGCGGGCCGGGCGAACAGGGTGTCGATGTCGGGGGCGCGGTGTGCCGGGGTGGCGACGCAGACCGGGGTTCCCCCGGGTCGGGTGCGGGCCAGGACGAGGTGGGCGTCGTCGGCTCCCGCGCGGAAGAAGCCGGCCGGCCACAGCGGGGCGGGCACGACGGCCGTGTGCACCTGGTCCGGGCCCTTCGTCAGCCCGGCGATCAGCCGGGCCACGGCCGCGTGCGCGGCGGCGTCGGGCGGGGCGAGGCCGCCGCGCTGTCGGGAGGTGCCCCGGTACAGCTCGTCGTCGGGGCCGACCACGAAGACCGCGGCGGGTCCCGCGGTGAGCCGGGCGGCGCCCTCGGCGGCCGCCTCGGCCAGTTCCCAGGGGCCGCGCGCCGCCTGGACGGCGACGGTGGCCTCGGACAGCAGGGTCAGCCGCCTGACCAGCGTCTCGGCCCCGGTGCGCCGACGGGACCGGCACACTGCGGCCCGGACCACGGCCTGGATCTCCTCCGGCTCGGCGGGCATCGCCAGATACGCCTCACCGCCCGCGTCCAGCCCCCGGCACCGGTCGTCGGGGCCCATCGCCGCCGCGGAGAAGTGCACCACGGGCAGCGCGGACGTGGTCGGCCGGGCCTTCACCCGGCGGCACAGCTCGAAGCCGCTCATGTCCGGCAGCCCGACGTCGACCAGGGCCACATCGGGCAGTACGCCCTCGCGCAGCCGCGCGTCGAGCTCCACCAGGGCCTCACCGGCGCTGGCGACCGGCACCACCCGGTGCCCGGCGCGGTGCAGCACCGCGCTCAGGGCGTACCGGCCGGTCGCCGCGTCGTCGACGACCATGATCGTGGTGTCCGTGTGCTCGCCTTTACCGTCCATCTCCACAGGCCCTAGACGCACCAAGGGTGGGGCAGTCCCGAGAACGGGCCCTGCCCCACCCAAGTTAGTGCTCCGTCAGGACGCCCGGGTGAACACCGCGACACTGCGGCCCGGAACGGCGAACGTTCCCGATTCCGCCTCGTACGAGGAGGACTTCACGGTAGAGTCCGCGCCCGCCGCCTGCACCGGGTGCAGCCGGTAGTGCGCCCCGGCGAGGCCGGTGATCCGCTGCTCCTGCCGCTGCGGCGTCGCGTTGAACACCACCACGAGGTCACCGAGTTGCATGGTGATCACGCCCGGCGTCTCGTCCTTGCCCGACAGCGGGAAGGAGAGCCGCGACTGCACCTGCGCGGCCGTGCCGAGGGAGAACGCCTTCTCCGTCGTACGGATCCTGAGCAGGTCCTGGTACGCGGCCGAGGTACCGGTGATCTGCGGGCAGCCGACGCTCACCGAGCTGAGCAGGGGCTTGGCG
Organism: Streptomyces sp. NPDC054794; assembly: GCF_053611585.1. Lineage (NCBI taxonomy): Bacteria > Bacillati > Actinomycetota > Actinomycetes > Kitasatosporales > Streptomycetaceae > Streptomyces > Streptomyces sp. NPDC054794. The sequence goes on from NZ_JBSHAQ010000005.1 coordinate 251,051, forward strand.
TACTCCCACTTGGACTCGTTGTCGGCCGCCATGGGCAGCCCGCGGCCGAAGCCGTTGCCGTCCGCGCAGTTCCAGTGGATGGCGTTGAACCAGTCGCCGCTGTCGAAGGAGTTGCGGTCCAGCGACTTGGAGCGCAGCAGGTCGCTGCCCGCCTGGGACAGGGACGGACCCTGCGAGAGGGCTGCCGTGGCCATCGCCAGGACCTGCATCCGGGCCCGGTCGGACGCCGAGGTGTCCTTGGGCAGCTTGTAGGTGAGGGCGTCGAACAGCGACTCGTTGTCGTGCGCGTCGACATAGGCGAGGGCGTCGCCGGGCGCGTCCGCGTAGCCCGCGGGAGCGCCGTTGTAGTCGACCTCGGAGCCCTTGACCTGCTTGCCTGCGGTGTCGGTGAAGGTGAAGGCCTTCAGGTTGCCGGACAGGCCCACCTTGATCAGGTCCTGGTAGTGCAGCAGGCGGGCCTTCTGCTCCTCCTTCGTGCCGTTGGCCGTGGACGCGTTGGGGTCGGTGTAGAGCCCCGACGCGAAGCCCTGGATGCCGGGGTCCGAGTCGAAGGGGCCGCCGCCGCGCACCGCGTCACGGGCCCGGTCGGAGAAGGTGGCGATGCCGGTGCCGGCCATGTTCTGCTGCGTGGCCTGCACGAACCGGGCGTCGTTCGCGACCTCGCCGAAGTTCCAGCCCTCGCCGTAGAGGATGATCTTCTTGCCGTCGACGCCGTCCTTCGCCACGGTCAGCGCGTCGAGCGCCTTGCGCACGGCGAGGATGTTGGCCTTCGGGTGGTGGCCCATCAGGTCGAAGCGGAAGCCGTCGACCTTGTACTGCTTGGCCCAGGTGACGATCGAGTCGACCACCAGCTTGCCCATCATGGCGTTCTCGGTCGCGGTGTTGGAGCAGCAGGTGCTGTTCGCGACCGAGCCGTCCGCGAGGAGCCGCTGGTAGTAGCCCGGCACGATCTTGTCCAGGACGCTGGTGTCCGCCTGGCCGCTGGCCGCCGTGTGGTTGTAGACGACGTCCATGACGACCCTCAGTCCGTCGTCGTTGAGCGACTTGACCATCTTGCGGAACTGGACCGTGCGGGCGGTGCCGTTCGGGTCGGTGGCGTACGAGCCCTCGGGGACCGTGTAGTGGTAGGGGTCGTAGCCCCAGTTGTAGGCGTCCTTCGCGGCGGCCTTCGCGACGCACTCCTGCTGCTTGTCGGAGTCGGCCGCGAAGGAGGCCAGGTCGCAGCCGGGACTCGCCTGGTCGGCCTTCTTCTCGGGGATGGTGGCGATGTCGAAGGCGGGCAGCAGGTGCACGTAGGACGTGCCCGACTTCGCCAGCTCACGCAGGTGCTTGGAACCGTCGCTGCCCTTGTCGGTGAAGGCCAGGTAGGTGCCCTGGTCCTTCGCCGGGACCGTCTTGTCGGCGACGGAGAAGTCCCGGATGTGCAGTTCCTGGATCTGCGCGTCCTTCAGCGGTACGGCCCTGGGCTTGCGCAGGGTCGACCAGCCGCCCGGGGCGAGGGCCTTGTCGTTCAGGTCGACGACGAGGCTGCGCTCGGAGTTCGCGGTGAGGGCGACCGAGTAGGGGTCGGTGACCTTGTTGGTGACGACCTTGCGGACGCTCGGGGCCCAGACCTTCACGAGGTACCGGTAGGGCTTGTTCTTCCAGGACGCCGGGCCCGTGACGGACCAGACGCCGGTGGTCGCGTCGCGGTGCATGGCCACCTTGGAGCCGTCCAGCTCCAGGGCGACGCTCTGCGCGGTCGGCGCCCAGACGGACAGGGTCGGCTTGCCGTCACGGAAGACGGGGCCCAGTTTCGCCTTGGTCGCGTCGTACACGTCGTCGAGCACACCCGCGATCTGCACACCGGTCGCGGCCAGCACCGCGCCGTTCGCCGCGCGCTGGGAGGCCACGATCTGGCCGCCGAGCGCCTGGCGCACCCGGTCGCGGTCACGTGGGTCGACGGACCAGGCCGTGTAGTCCTTCAGGTGCGGGAACTTGGCCTTCTGGGCGTCGGTGAGGGTGGTCCTGGACAGCCGCAGCCACCGCTCGTCGTCGCTGGTCAGCGTCCCGTCCTTGACGGCGATCGAGCCGTCGTGGGAGGAGAGCAGCTGGGTGGAGACGGCACCGTCGGCGCCGTTGAAGGCGACCGTGTTCCGGTCGATCCAGACCGCCTTGGAGGTGGTCAGGTCGAGGGCGGCCGCGCTGCCCGCGGGCTGCGGCAGCAGGTACTTCTCCTGGCCGTTCAACAGCCACACCTCGTAGCCATTGGCCTTGAGGTCCAGGGACTGGTCGGCGGGCAGATCCTTGTCGTCGCCCTTGTGGATGATGTAGCTGAGGCTGGTGGCACCGTCGCTGAGCGGCACCTCGAAGACCGCGCCATAGGCATCAGTCTTCACCGGCTTGAGGGGGTTCGACCAGTCGGTGGGGTTCGCGGCGCCCGTCCAGACGTGCAGGCCCCAGCCGTCGTAGTTCCCGTCGGCGCGGTGGTAGTGGACGACCGCCTTGGTCTCGTCCTGCGCCGGGTGGTCGGGCTTCTGGGTCAGGACGTCCGGCTTGCCCTGCTCGACCCAGACCTCGCCCGTCTTGGTGACGTCGATCGTGCGGTCGGTGGAGACGTCCTTGTTGCCGTCCTTGTCGATGACCAGGAAGCCGACGTTCGAGGCGCCGGACTTCAGCTTCACGTAGGCGAAGGCGCCGTACGCGTCGCGGCCGACGAAGGGGTGGCTGGCCGGCCAGTTCGTGGCCTCGCCGTCGGCGAGGTCGCCCCAGGCGTACAGGCCCCAGTCGGCGTAGTCGCCGTCGGTGCGCTTGTAGTGGACGATCGCGTAGTCGCGGGAGGAGGCCGTGGGGACCTCCGGCGCGGGCGGGGTGCCGGTGGTGCTCGTGGCGGTGGCGCTCGCGGTCCGGCCCGCGGAGTCGATCACGACCGCCTTGTAACGCAGGGCCGTGCCGGACGGCACGTTCTTGCCGATGGCCTGCGTGACCTTGTACGGGGCGTGGTCGGCGGAGCCGAGCACACGCCAGTTGCCGTTGCCCACCTGGGCGGCGAACACGACCCGGTTGAGCTGACCGCCGTCGACGCCCGCGGAGAGCTCGACGGTTCCGGTGGCACCGGTGTCCGGGGCCTTGAGGGTGATCGTCGGCTTGGTGGCGGGCTCGGCGAGGGTGCCGGCCGCCTTGAGGACGACGGCGGAGCCGGCCGGGACGGTGACGGTGAGCTTCTTGTCGGCGTCGGTCTTGGCGGTGGCGTCCGTGCCGTAGATCCCGCGGTACGTCATGTCCGCGGAGCCGGTCGCGAAGGTCGCGGTCCTGTCCTCGCCGGCGTTGTTGAAGGCGACGACGTACTCGGCGCCGGTCTTCGCGTCCGTGCGGGTGAAGGCGTAGATGCCCGAGCCGTCGGCCGTGTACCGCTGGATCTGGACGCCGTCGGTGAGCGCCGGGTTGTTCCTGCGGAGCTTCGCGAGAGCGGCGATCTCCTTGTAGAGCGGTGCGCTCTTGTCGTAGGCGTCGCTCGCGTGGGTGCGGTCGGTGCCGATCTCGTCGTCGTCGAGGTAGTCGGCGACCTTGGAGGCGAACATCGTCTGGCGGGCGTCCTTGTCGCCGCCGGAGCCGGTGAAGCCCTGCTCGTCGCCGTAGTAGACGACCGGGTTGCCGCGGCTGAGGAACATCAGCTCGTTGGCGAGCCGGTCCTTCCCCAGCAGTTCGGCGTCGGTGGCCTTCGGGTTGTCCTGGTTCAGGAAGTACCCGATGCGGCCCATGTCGTGGTTGCCGAGGAAGGTGACCTGCTCGTAGGCGTTGGCCTTGTCGGTCGTGTACTTGTAGTCGTCGCCGAAGACCCCGGCCAGCTTCTGCGCGCTGCCGCCCTGTGAGGCGTACTGGCGGGCCGCCTCCTGGAAGGGGAAGTCGAGGGTGGCGTCGAGCCGGCCCTGGGTGACGTACGGGGAGGTGATCGAGGCGTCGGCCGAGTAGACCTCACCGAACATGAAGAAGTTCTTGCGGCCGTGCGCGGCGGCGTACTTGTCCAGCGCCGTCGCCCACTGCGTCCAGAACTCCATGTTCACGTGCTTCACGGTGTCGATCCGGAAGCCGTCGACGCCGAAGTCCTTCACCCAGCGCTGGTAGATCTTCTCCATGCCGCTGACGACCTCGGGACGCTCGGTCCACAGGTCGTCGAGCCCGGAGAAGTCGCCGTACGTCGTGGACTCGCCCGCGTACGTCGAATCGCCCCGGTTGTGGTACATCGTCGGGTCGTTGAGCCAGGACGGGACCTTGCTGTCGCTCGCGACCTTCGGCGTGCGCGGGAAGGAGCCGGCGTCCACGGCCGGGAACTTCCGGCGGCCGTCGGCATAGTCGGCGTCGTCGAAGGGCCGCCCGTCCTTGGTCAGGTAGGGGAAGGCGCCCTTGGAGAGGTAGTCGTAGGACTTCTCCTTGTAGTCGACGACATCGGCGGTGTGGTTGGTGATGACGTCGAAGAAGACCTTCATGCCCTTGGCGTGCGCCTTGGAGATGAGGGTTTCGAGGTCCTTGTTGGTGCCGAAGTGCGGGTCGACCCGAGTGAAGTCGGTGATCCAGTAACCGTGGTACCCGGCGGAGGCGTTGGTGCCCGTCCCCTGCACCGGCCGGTTCTTGAAGATCGGCGCCATCCAGATGGAGGTGGTGCCGAGACCCTTGATGTAGTCGAGCCGCTTGGTCAGGCCCTTGAGGTCGCCACCCTGGTAGAAGCCCTTGTCGGTCGGGTCGTAACCGGTGCTCAGACGAGAACCGGTCAGACCGCCCTTGTCGTTGGACTTGTCCCCGTTGGCGAAACGGTCCGGCATGACGAAATAGAACTGCTCGCGGGTGTCGTCGTGCCGGGCGGGCTGTGCGGCCAGCTTCGCGTCCGAGGGGGGCGCGGGCGGCGCGGCCGCGTGGGCGGCGACGGGCTGCACGAGGGCGGCGGCGAGAGCGGCCACAGTGACGGCCGCGACCCGTCTGACGTGGGCGGTGCGGCGCGTCGGGGGCGCCGGCCATCTCGGTATCACAGGCGGGAACTCCTTGCGATTGCGGCTCTGTTGGGTCCGACCCCACGCCACGGCTCGGCTTCGATGCCGGGCGCCCGCGCGACCGTATCGCTGACGAAAGGTTTACAGCAAGAGGCTTGAAAGCATCGGTAAGAACTTTCAACCACCGTGAGCCGCACCGCCATGGCACAGCGGTGCGGGCCTCCGACCGGTTCAGCAGCTCGACTTGCCCGCATAGATCGCGAGTGCCGTGTTACTGCCCAGGGTGGCCGTGAACTGCCCGCTGGAGTTCACCGTCACCGTCGTGTTGTTCTGGACGTTGCAGTACGTCCCGGCAGGCAGCGACGTCTGGTACGTCCGGGTCAGGGCGCTCGCCTCGTGGTTGATCGCCACATAGCCCTTGTTCCCGCGGCCGAAGGCGATGGCCTGGTAGCCGTTGTCCCACCAGTTCGTCAGCACCTGGCCCCGGGTCGCGTTGCGGAAGGCGACCATGCGGATGATCTCCGGCCAGGCGTGCTGGCACTTCCAGCCGTCCTGCCAGCAGGCGTTGACCGTGCCGCCACCTGGCGGGCCGGCGTCCACGTCGGACCACTCGTAGCCGGAGTTGATGTCCGGGGCGCCGTAGGGGTAGGCCAGCATGAAGACGTTGGCCAGGGTGTAGTTCGCGCCGTCCTTGTAGTTGAGGGTGGAGCCGTTGCGCTCGGTGTCGTGGTTGTCGACGAAGACGCCGGCCACCGAGCTGCTCATGTAGCCCCAGCCCTCGCCGTAGTTCTTCAGGTAGGCGAGCCGCTCGGTGTTGAAGACCCGCTTGAGGTCGTAGGCGTAGCGGAACTCCTGGACGTCCCCGTTGCCCGTGTACTCGGTGGGCTGGACGGCCTCGTTGGCACCGTAGATGACCTCCTGCTTCCAGTAGACGGAGGGGCTCGTCAGGCGCGACTTGATGTTGGCGAGGTCGTCGGCGGGGATGTGCTTGGCCGCGTCGATGCGGAAGCCGTCCACGCCGAGGGTGAGCAGGTCGTTCATGTAGCCCGCGATGGTCTTGCGGACGTACTCCTCGCCGGTGTCCAGGTCGGCGAGGCCGACCAGTTCGCAGTGCTGGACGTTCCAGCGGTCGGCGTAGTTGGTGACCTGGGCCGTGCAGTCGTCGAAGTCGTAGGAGGAGTACAGACCGGGGTAGTCGTACTTCGTGTACGACGAGCCGCCGGTGCCCGTGCCGCTCGCCGCCGCCATGTGGTTGACGACGGTGTCGACGACGACCTTGACGCCCGCCGCGTGGCAGGTGTTCACCATGCTCTGGAAGGCCGCGCGGTCACCGAGCCGGCCGGCGATCTTGTAGCTCACCGGCTGGTACGACGTCCACCACTGCGAGCCCTGTATGTGCTCGGCGGGTGGGGAGACCTGCACGTATCCGTAGCCGGCAGGGCCGAGGGTGTTGGTGCACTCGCGGGCGACCGAGGCGTACTTCCACTCGAAGAGGACCGCGGTGACGTCCTTGGTGCCCGGCGGGGAGGCCTGCGCGACCGTCGGGGTCATGACAAGGGCGGTGGCCGTGAGAGCCAGCACCCCGGAGAGGGTTCTGCGTGTCATGTGGGGGTTCCTTCACCGTTGAAGGCTCTTGCTGAAACCTTGCTGAAACCTTTCGGTTGGCGAGATGTTAAAGGCCCGCCGCCCAAAAGGGCAGCGGGCCGTTGAAAGTTGATGCAAGAAGTTACCTACTGACGGTCCGTCAGGCCGCCGTCCACCACACCGTGGTGTCCGCGGGCACCTTCGCCTCGCCGTCCGCCTCCGTCACCTCGTCGCTGCTGAGCAGCACACGTCCGTACGCGGGCATCGTCACCGACTCCCCCGTGGTGTTGGCGACGCACACGAACTCCCCGCGCCGGAAGGCGACGACGCCCTCGGGGGCGCGCAGCCACTCGATCGAGTCACCGGCGCCGAGGTCGGGCTGCGAGCGGCGGACGGCCAGCGCCGAGCGGTACAGCTCCAGCGTGGAACCGGCCACGCCCCGCTGCGCCTCGACGCTCAGCTCGCCCCAGCTCGCGGGCTGCGGAAGCCAGCTGCCGCCGCTGCCGAAGCCGTACGAGGAGCCCTCCCGCGTCCACGGGATCGGCACCCGGCAGCCGTCGCGGAAGCCGTCCTGGCCTTCGCCCCGGAAGAACGCCGGGTCCTGGCGCACCTCGTCGGGCAGGTCGACGACGTCCGGCAGGCCGAGTTCCTCACCCTGGTAGACGTACGCCGAGCCGGGCAGCGCCAGCATGAGGAGGCTGGCGGCGCGGGCGCGGCGCAGGCCCAGCTCGCGGTCGCCCGCGGTGCGGATCTGGGTGCCGAGGCCGGGCGGGTTGGCGAAGCGGGTGGCGTGGCGGGTGACGTCGTGGTTGGACAGCACCCAGGTGGCGGGGGCGCCGACCGGGCGCATGGCCTCCAGGGTGCGGTCGATGACCTGGCGCAGCTCCGGCGCGTCCCACTCCGTACCGAGGTACTGGAAGTTGAAGGCCTGGTGGAGCTCGTCCGGGCGGACGTAGTTGGCGGTGCGCTCGACGGTCGGCGTCCAGGCCTCCGCCACGAAAATACGCTCTGGGGGTCCCCCCTGCTCGGAGAGCTCGGGGGAGTACTCGTCGAGGATCGTGCGCCACTGGCGGTAGATGTCGTGCACTCCGTCCTGGTCGAAGAACGGCATGACATCGTTACCGAGCAGCTTCAACTGGTCGTGGGAACCGAGGTCCGGCAGGCCCTTGGCCTTCACCATGCCGTGGGCCACGTCGATGCGGAAGCCGTCGACGCCCATGTCCAGCCAGAACCGGAGGATGGAGCGGAACTCGTCGCCGACGGCCGGGTGCTCCCAGTTGAAGTCGGGCTGCTCCGGGGCGAAGAGGTGGAGGTACCACTCGCCGGGGGTGCCGTCCGGCTCGGTGACCCGGGTCCACGCCGGGCCACCGAAGATCGACTCCCAGTCGTTGGGCGGGAGTTCGCCGTTCTCGCCCTTGCCGGGGCGGAAGTAGTAGCGGTCCCGCAGCGGGGAGCCGGGGCCCTCGGCGAGCGCGCGCTTGAACCATTCGTGCTGGTCGGAGGAGTGGTTCGGGACCAGGTCGACGATGATGCGCAGGCCCAGCCCGTGCGCGTCGCGGATCAGCGCGTCGGCGTCGAGCAGGTTGCCGAACATGGGGTCCACGGCGCGGTAGTCGGCGACGTCGTAGCCGGCGTCGGCCTGCGGCGAGGCGTAGAAGGGGCTGAGCCACACGGCGTCCACGCCGAGGTCGCGCAGATACGGAAGTCTGGAACGTACGCCCTCCAGGTCGCCCATGCCGTCGCCGTTGCTGTCGGCGAAGCTGCGCGGATAGACCTGGTAGATCACCGCGTCCCGCCACCAGTCGCGGCGCTTGGCGACGGTGGCGACGGCGGAGTTCGGTGCCGGGTCGGCGGAGTGCTGGCTCATGGCGTCCTTGATGCGAGGGGGGTCCCCCGCCCGGGTGAGGCCGAGGGCGGAGGGCTGTCGGGTCGTGGAAGCGTGGGTGGGGCGACAAGCTGGTGAGGCGGCCGCGGTGCCAGCGGGGTCGGAGGTGCACCGCGGCCGCCACCCGCGCGGACAGGCGCGCGGGAGCCTTTTCCCCGAAGGGGTCAGCCCTTCGTGCCGCCGGCGGTGAGGCCGGCGACCAGGTTCTTCTGTACGAGGTAGAAGAACGCGGACACGGGTATCGCGACCAGTACCGCGGTGGCCGCCATCAGGTTGCGCTGGGCGTCGTGCTCGCTGACGAAGCTCTGCAGACCGACGGCGAAGGTGTACTTGCTGTCGTCCAGCATGAACGTCGAGGCGAAGGCGACCTCGCCGAAGGCGGTGATGAAGTTGTAGAAGGCCGCGACCGCGAGGCCGGGCTTGGCGAGCGGCAGGATCAGCCGGGTGAAGGTGCCGAAGGGGGTCAGGCCGTCGACGCGTCCCGCCTCGTCGATCTCGAACGGGATGGTGTCGAAGTAGCCCTTGAGCAGCCAGGCGCTGTAGGGCACCGCGGTCGAGCAGTAGACGACGATCAGGCCCAGGTAGGTGTCGATGAGCTGCAGGTCCGAGAGGATCTGGTACATCGGCACGATGAGCACGGCGATCGGGAACATCTGGGTGACCAGCAGCACCCACATCAGCTTCTTGTAGCCGGGGAAGCGCATGCGGGAGACGGCGTAGCCGGTGGTCGCGGCCACCAGCACGCCGACGACCGTGGTGCCCAGCGAGACGATCAGCGAACTCTTCAGCCAGTCGAAGAAGTTCGTGTGCTGCAGGACGAACGAGTAGTTGTCGAAGGTCATCTTCGACCAGATGCCTCCGGGATGGAGGTAGTCGTCCTTGTCCGGGCCGAGCGAGAGGAAGAGCAGCCAGGCGATCGGGAAGAGCGCGATCAGGCTCGCGACGGTCAGGATGCCGTGGGAGGCGAGGGAGCCGAGGCGGCCGCGCGCGCCGCGCCGGCGCGCCGGGCCGCGGTTCGGCGTGGCGGGAGCCTCGGGGGTCACCGGATTCTCGTCGGTGATCTCGGGTGTCGTGGTGCTCATGGGGGCTCCTGCCTCAGATCGCGAGCTGCTGCTCATTGCGGTTCAGCCAGCGGCGGTAGAACGAGGTGAAGACGATCAGGATGGCCAGCAGCAGGATGCCGTAGGCGGCGGACTGGGCGAAGTCACGCGGCTGCTGTCCGAAGCCGAGGTAGTAGGCCCAGGTGACCAGGATCTGCGCGTCGGGGGCGGTGCTGCCGAACAGCAGGAAGATGACGGCGAACTGGTTGAAGGTCCAGATGATGCCGAGGAGTACGACGGTGGAGCTGACGGACCTGAGCCCCGGCAGGGTGACGTACCGGAAGCGCTGCCAGGCGTTGGCGCCGTCCATCTCGGCGGCCTCGTAGAGGGAGGCGTCGATGGACTGCAGGCCGCCGAGCAGCGAGACCATCATGAACGGCACACCGCACCAGGTGTTGACCATGATGGCGGCGAAGCGCTGCCAGAAGGTGTCCTCCAGCCAGTCCGGCGCCGGCAGGTGGAGCGTGTGGAGGAAGGAGTTGATGATGCCGCCGTCGGCGAGCATGAAGCGCCAGCCGAACACGGTGACGAAGGTGGGCACGGCCCAGGGCAGGATCAGGACCAGCCGGTAGAAGGTGCGGCCGCGCAGCTTCTGGTTGAGCAGCAGGGCGAGGCCGAGACCGATGCCGTAGTGGAGGGCGACACAGAGCGCCGTCCACACGATCGTCCAGATGAAGTGCGACCAGAAGCGGTCGTACGACGTCGGGCCGAACAGGATGTCCTTGTAGTTGTCGAGGCCGATGAACTTGTACGTCGCATCGATGTGGTTGACGCCGATGGTGCGGGCCGTGTTGAGGCTGTTGGCGTCGGTGAGCGTCAGGTAGAGGCCGTACACCAGGGGGTAGATCACCAGGACGCCGAGCACGACGACCACCGGGGCGATCATCGCGTAGGCGTACCAGTGCTTCTGGAATCCGTGCTTCAGGCGCTGGCCCAGCCCGGGCCGAGGCGCGTCACCGCGGCGCTTGCCGGTCGCGCGGTCGATGGCGACTGTCATGGTTCGACACCTTCTGGATGTTCAAGGGGGACGGGCTGGGCACGGCCGGTGGCCGCCGGATCTCTCCCCCCAGTCAGAAGTGGGGGTCCCCCTGCTCGAGCGAAGTCGAGAGCTCGGGGGAAGATCCGGCGGCCACTCGGGACCTACTTGCTGAAGTCCGGAACCAGCTTCTGGATCGCGAGCTCAGCGTTGCTCAGACCCTTGTCCAGGGACTCCTTGCCACCGGCGATCTTCGGCAGCTCGGTGTCCAGCGGGCCCCACAGGGAGCTGTACTCCGGCAGCGCGGGGCGCGGCTGGGCGGCGGAGAGGACCGTGCCGTAGCCGGCGATGCCCGGGTCGGCCTTGACCTGGTCGGTGTAGGCGTCGTCGCGGGTGGGCAGCGTGGAGTTCTTCATGGCGATGGTCGACTGGGACTTCGCCGAGGTCATGAAGTTGACGAACTTCAGCGCGGCGGCCTGGTGGGCCTTGTCGGAGCCGGCGTAGACCGAGAGGTTGTGGCCGCCGGTCGGGGCGCCCGCCTTGCCGGAGGAGCCGGCCGGGACGGTGGCGATGCCCAGGTTGGACTTGTCCGCGAAGGCCGAGCCCTTGTAGAAGTTCGTGATCTCCCAGGGGCCCTGGATGATCGCGGCGACCTTGCCATTGACGAACGCGTCCTGGATGTGGGCGTACGCGTCGGCGGTCGTGTCGGCCTTGTGCAGGCCCTTGCCGGAGAAGAGGCCCAGCCAGGTGCCGTACGCCTTCTTGGCGGCGTCGGAGTTCACCGTGATCTTCTTGGCGGAGGCGTCGACGGTGTCGGTGCCCTCGCCGTAGAGGAAGGACTGCGCGTAGTAGGCCTGGGTGGAGCCCCAGTAACCGTCGATCTTGGTCTTGGCCTTGACCTTGGCGGCGTCGGACTTCAGCTCGTCCCAGGTCTTGGGGGCCTCGGTGATGCCGGCCTTCTTGAAGATCGCCTTGTTGTAGACGAGCGCGAGGGTGTCGGTGACGATCGGCACACCGTACGTCTTGCCCTCGTACTGGGCCTGGGTGATCAGGTTGGACTTGAACTTGTCCTTGTCCGCGAGGGCCTCGGTGCCGTCCAGCGGCAGCAAGTAGCTCTTCTTGGCGAAGGCCGGGGTCCAGCCGACCTCGGAGCGCAGGATGTCCGGGGCGCCCTTGGAACCGGCGGCGGTGTCGAACTTGTTCTGCGCCTGGTCGAAGGGGACGTTGACGTACTTGACCTTGATGTTCTTGTTGGCGGCCTCGAAGTCCTTGATCAGGGCCTGGTACGTCGGTGCCTCATTCGTGGCATTGGACGTGTCCCACCAAGTAATGGTGACCGGGCCGTCCGCCTTGTCACTACCGCTGTCGCTCCCGCCGCACGCCGTCGCCGTGAGGGCGAGGGACGCCACCAGCGCGGAGGCCGCTATGCCACGCCGCATGAGTTCTCCTTGAAGGTCAAAGCCCGAGTGGTGCAGTGAGCGGTCCCGTCCGCCGCCCCTGCGACTTGCCGACTGCGCCTTTGCGGCCGCCGGGCGTCGAGAACGTAACAGCGATGTAAGCGTTGCGAAAGACCTTGCAGAAAAAAAGTGCAAGAGGACACGACAGTTACCCCGCCGTGACCTGGGCTCCATCCCCCCGCAACCCCGATCCGCTGCCGATCAGCGGGTTGACGGACACTTGTGCAAGACTCTGCAAGCTCTTGCCATACCTTTCCGGTACGGGGATCATCCCCTTGCAGGCCGGACGACGATGACCAGCCGACCGGCCCACGAGCCGACGAGAAGGACGAGGACGCGGATGACGCAGCAACCCGCAGTGAGCCGTGGGAGCGCTCGCGCACGACGTCCGATCGGTGTGCAAGGCGAGATACGGCCGGTACAGTCCAGTGCCGTGACCACACGGCTTGCCGACATCGCAGCGCAGGCGGGGGTGAGCGAAGCGACGGTGAGCCGGGTCCTCAACGGGAAGCCGGGCGTCGCCGCCACCACCCGCCAGTCCGTGCTGGCCGCGCTGGACGTGCTCGGCTACGAGCGTCCGGTACGGCTGCGGCAGCGCAGCGAGGGCCTGGTGGGCCTGATCACGCCGGAGCTGGAGAACCCGATATTCCCCGCCCTCGCCCAGGTCATCGGCCAGGCGCTGACCCGGCAGGGATACACCCCGGTGCTCGCCACGCAGACCCCGGGCGGGTCCACCGAGGACGAGCTGACCGAGATGCTCGTGGACCGCGGGGTCGCGGGCATCATCTACGTCTCCGGACTGCACGCGGACACCACGGCCGACATGGAGCGCTACGAGCGACTGCGGGCCCAGGGGGTGCCGTACGTGCTGGTCGACGGTTTCTCCCCGAAGGTGCAGGCGCCCTTCATCTCCCCCGACGACCGGGCGGCGATGACGCTGGCGGTGACGCACCTGGTGTCGCTGGGGCACACGCGGATCGGCCTGGCGCTGGGCCCCAAGCGGTTCGTGCCGGTGCAGCGCAAGATCGAGGGCTTCCTGCGCGCGATGCAGGACCAGCTGGGGCTGAGCCCCGAGGTGGTCGAGGTGGAGCTGGTCCAGCACTCCCTCTACACCCTGGAGGGCGGGCAGGCGGCCGCCACCTCGCTCATCGACCGGGCCTGCACGGCCGTCGTCTGCGCGAGCGACATGATGGCCCTGGGCGCGATACGCGCGGCCCGGCAGCGCGGTCTGGAAGTACCCCGGGACATCTCGGTGGTGGGCTTCGACGACTCCCCCCTGATCGCGTTCACGGACCCGCCGCTGACGACGATCCGCAAGCCGGTGCCGGCGATGGGACAGGCCGCGGTGCGCACGCTGCTGGAGGAGATCGGCGGGACTCCCGCCCCGCACAGCGAGTTCGTCTTCATGCCGGAACTGGTGGTGCGCGGTTCGACCGCTTCGGCCCCCGGTGACCGGAATCGCCCTTGAATCTCGCTGGAATCGTCCGGAATCGTCCTTCGGACGGAAGACCGACAAACGCGGCCACTTCCCTGGTAGGAGAGCCGGGAGTCCGTGCGCCGTAGGACATGCGTCACGGACCCGACCTTGGGATGATCTGTCGAAGAAGGCTTTTCTGGCAGACTCTGTGCCCATGAGTGACTCGACCGTGACAGAACCGGAAGGTCGCAACCAGGTGGCCGTTCCGCAGGCCGTCACGGGCGAGGGCGGGCAGGGACTTCTGCGTCGGATGCGCACTCCCCGGCGGCCCCGTCTCTGGTTCGAGATCCTGCTGATCGCGGTGAGTTACTGGACGTACTCGCTCATCCGCAACGCGGTCCCGGAGCAGCGGGGCAAAGCACTGCACAACGCCGACTGGCTGTGGCGGCTGGAGCACCACCTGGGCCTCGCCGTCGAGGAGTCGGTCAACCACGGCCTGAACTCGGTGTCTTGGCTGATCGTGGGCATGAACTACTACTACGCGACGCTGCACTTCGTGGTGACGCTGGGTGTGCTGGTGTGGCTGTACCGCAGCCATCCCGGCCGCTACGCGGCGACCCGTCTGGTGCTGTTCGCGACGACGGGCGTCGCCCTGGTCGGCTACTACCTGTTCCCCCTGGCCCCGCCCCGCCTGATGCGCGGCGGCCACTTCATCGACACCGTCATGGTCCACCACACCTGGGGTTCCATGGCGTCCGGCGATCTGAAGAACATGTCGAACCAGTACGCCGCGATGCCGTCCATGCACATCGGCTGGTCCCTGTGGTGCGGGCTGACCATCTTCGCGCTGGCCTCCGTGCCGTGGGCGCGCGTGCTGGGCCTGCTCTACCCGGCGACCACCCTGCTCGTCATCGTCGCCACCGCCAACCACTTCTGGCTCGACGCGGTCGGCGGCATCCTCTGCCTCGCCTTCGGCTTCACCGTGGCCCGGCTCTGGTACGGCGCCCTGCCCCACGCCCTCCCCCGCCCGGCACCCCACAGGAGCACGGACGGCCCGCTGCTGCCGAGCGAGACCTAGCTAGCTAGGGGGTGTCGTTTGGATCATCCCGGCGTCGCGGGCCCTGGCACGCACTCCCCAAGCTCTTCGAGCAAGGGGGGACCCCCTGCCGCGTTGTCGTCACTCGCCGACTCCCCCAAGTTCTCGACTTCGCTCGAACAGGGGGTACCCCCATGACCCCGCTCGGGTCGGCCGATCCGCACCGTTCGTCACGGCCGGCCTGATCCAAACGACACCCCCCAGGGCCGGTCCGGCGGCCACTGCTGAGCTTCCGGGCAAGGGCCGGGGCGTCCGTCCGGTGGCTCACGCGTCGTAGAAGAGTTCTTCCACCACCGTGCGGGCCCGGCGGGTGGTGCGGCGGTAGGCGTCGAGCATGTCGCCGACGTGGCCGTCGCCGTAGCCGAGGTAGCGGCCGACCGCGGCGAGCTCGCGGCCGTCGGTGGGGAAGGTGTCGCCGGCCCGGCCGCGGACCAGCATGACCGCGTTGCGGACCCGGGTGGCCAGCACCCAGGCCTCGTCCAGGGTCTCGGCGTCCTCGGTGGAGATCAGGTCGGCCGAGCGGGCGGCGGCCAGCGCCTCGCGGGTACGGGTGGTGCGCAGGCCCGGCTCGACCCAGCCGTGCCGCAGCTGGAGCAGCTGGACCGTCCACTCCACGTCGGACAGGCCGCCGGGGCCGAGCTTGGTGTGGAGCTTCGGGTCGGAGCCGCGCGGCAGCCGCTCGGACTCCATGCGGGCCTTCAGCCGCCGGATCTCGCGCACCGCCTCGTCGCCCAGGCCCTCCACCGGGTAGCGCAGGGGGTCGATCAGGTCGACGAAACGGCGGCCCAGGTCCTCGTCCCCGGCGACGGGGTCGGCCCGCAGCAGCGCCTGGGACTCCCAGACCAGGGACCAGCGGCGGTAGTACGCCGCGTACGACTTGAGGGTGCGCACGAGCGGCCCGGACTTGCCCTCCGGGCGCAGGTCGGCGTCGATGAGCAGCGGCGGGTCGGCGCTGGGGGCCTGCAGCAGACGACGCATCTCGGCGACCACCTTGTTGGCCGCCTCCGAGGCCTCCCGTTCGTCGACGCCCTCCCACGGCTCGTGCACGAACAGCACGTCGGCGTCGGAGCCGTAACCCAGCTCGTGGCCGCCGAAGCGGCCCATGCCGATGATCGTGAACCGGGTGGGCAGGGTGTCGCCCCAGCCCTCGCGGACGACGGCCCGCAGCGTGCCCGCGAGGGTCGCCGCCGTGAGGTCGGAGACCGCGCTGCCGACCCGGTCGACCAGCGCGCCCTGGTCGGGCTCGGCGGGGTTCGCCTCGGTGCCGTAGGAGTCGACGATGTCCGCGGCGGCCGTACGGAACAGCTCGCGGCGGCGGACGCCACGGGCGGCGGCGACGGCCTGCTCGGCGTTCTCGGCGCGGCCGACCGCGGCGAGGATCTCCTGTTCCAGGTGGACGCGGACGCGCGGTTCCAGCCCGCTGCCGCGGTCCCCGTCGCCGAGCAGGGCCACCGCCTCGGGGGCGCGCATCAGCAGGTCGGGGGCGAGGCGGCCGGCGGACAGGACGCGGGCGAGGTTCTCCGCCGCCGCGCCCTCGTCCCGCAACAGCCTTAGATACCAAGGGGTCTTGCCGAGCGCGTCCGAGACCTTGCGGAAGTTCAGCAGGCCCGCGTCCGGGTCGGCCGAGTCCGCGAACCAGCCCAACAGGACGGGCAGCAGGGTGCGTTGGATGGCGGCCTTGCGGGTGACGCCGGAGGCCAGCGCCTCCAGGTGGCGCAGGGCGGTGGCGGGGTCCGCGTAGCCGAGGGCGACCAGCCGTTCACGGGCCGCCTCGGCGCTCAGCCGGGCCTCGCCCGGGGCGAGTTGGGCGACGGCGTCGAGCAGCGGGCGGTAGAAGATCTTCTCGTGCAGGCGGCGTACGACACCGGTGTGCCGCTTCCACTCGCGGGTCAGCTCGGCCACCGGGTCGGCGCGCAGCCCGAGCGAGCGGCCGAGGCGGCGCAGATCGGCGTCGCTCTCGGGGACGAGATGGGTGCGGCGCAGCCGGTAGAGCTGGATGCGGTGCTCCATGGAGCGCAGGAAGCGGTAGGCCTCGTCGAGCTGGGAACCGTCGGCGCGGCCGACATAGCCGCCGGCGGCCAGGGCCTGCAGGGCGTCCAGCGTGGTGCCGCTGCGCAGCGAGGCGTCGGAACGGCCGTGCACCAACTGCAGCAGCTGGACGGCGAATTCGACGTCCCTGAGGCCGCCGGGGCCCAGCTTCAGCTCGCGGTCGACCTCGGCGGCGGGGATGTTCTCGACGACGCGGCGGCGCATCTTCTGCACGTCGGCGACGAAGTTCTCGCGCTCGGCGGCCTTCCAGACCAGCGGTTCGACGGCGGCGATGTACTGCTGCCCGAGCTCCAGGTCCCCGGCCACCGGGCGGGCCTTGAGCAGCGCCTGGAACTCCCAGGTCTTGGCCCAGCGCTGGTAGTAGGCGAGGTGGCTGCTGAGCGTGCGCACGAGGGGGCCGTTGCGGCCCTCGGGGCGCAGATTGGCGTCCACGGGCCAGATCGAGCCCTCGACCGTGGTCTCCGAGCAGATCCGCATCATGTGCGAGGCGAGCTTGGTGGCCGACCTGAGCGCCTTGCCCTCGTCGGCGCCGTCGGCGGCCTCCCCGACGAAGATCACGTCCACGTCGGAGACGTAGTTCAGCTCGTGACCGCCGCACTTGCCCATCGCGATCACCGCGAGCCGGCACAGCGCGGCGTCGTCGGGCGCGGCGGCCCGCGCGATGCCGAGCGCGGCCCGCAGGGTGGCGGTGGCCAGGTCGGCGAGCTCGGCGGCGGTCTCGGCGACGCCGGTGGTGCCGCACACGTCGCGGGCGGCGATGGACAGCAGGCAGCGGCGGTAGGCGACGCGCAGGGAGACCGGGTCGGTGGCCTGCGCGAGGCCCCGCTCGAACTCCTCCACCCCGGGGTGCAGGTCCCGCGGCTCGTACGTGACCAGCGCCTCCCAGTCGCGCGGATGCCGGGTGAGGTGGTCGGCGAGGGCGGCGGAGGCGCCGAGGACGCCGAGCAGTCGGTCGCGCAGCGGCTTGGCGGCTATCAGCGTGTCCAGGAGCTCGCGGCGGGCCGTGGGACCGGGCTGGGCCTCCAGCAGCCGCACCAGGCCGTGCAGGGCGAGGTCCGGCTCGGCGGTGGCACCCAGTGCCTCCAGGAGGAACGGGTCGTTGCGCACGGGTGCGAGTTCGTCGCTGTCCAGCAGCCGCTCGGCGGCCGAGGGGTCCGTGAATCCGTGCCGCAGCAGCCGAGTGAACGTACTGCTCCTGCGCCCCGGCGTCATCCGCGGCCTCCCCTCGGATCAAGGTCGTCCTGGCCCGAGCCTAACCGCACCGGCCGACACCGGCTCCGGGGCGGACACCGATGAGTTCCGCCGCCGTGCCCGGTCTCATCGGCGGGGAGACCGTCGACCGGTCCCCCTGCGCGGGCAAACCGCCGATCCGAGGAGGCGCCATGCAGGAACCCCAGGGCGAGCTGGACCGCCGTTACTCCGACCCGGACGCCGCCGCGCCCGCCTGGTCCACGGTGGCGGAGCGGCTCGCCGCGGCCGAGCTGTTCTGGATCTCCACCGTACGGCCGGACGGGCGACCGCACGTGACTCCGCTGCTCGCGGTGTGGGCGGACGGCGCGCTGCACTTCTGCACCGGCCCCGAGGAGCGCAAGGCACGCAACCTGGAGCACGACCCGCACGTCGTCCTCACCACCGGCACGAACACCTGGGACAAGGGCTACGACCTGGTGGTGGAGGGCGAGGCCGTGCGGGTGTCCGACGAGGGGCGGCTGCGCGCCCTGGCGGCCGCGTGGCAGGCGAAATACGGCAGTGGCTGGCGCTTCGAGGTGCGCGACGGGTCCTTCCATCACGACTCCGGACGGGCCGTCGTCTACTCGGTGACCCCGGGGACGGTGTTCGGCTTCGGAAAGGGCGAACCGTTCAGTCAGACCCGGTGGCGCCGCGCATAGCCCCCGGGGGAGGCTGCGCGAGCCGGGTGTACCGCAAGCGGGCCACCGGACCGCCCCACCGAGTGCCGGCTCAACTGGCCCACACTCAGGAGTAGTTCACACGGTCTTCATCCGCCCGGTTGCGGCCCGTGAGGAACGGGAATGATGGCGTGCGCATGCTCTGTCCGCACCGCCAACCCCGTCCTTCCCCCCTCCGGAGGTTGATGTGTCCGGCAGTTCTGCCAGCTCGGCGTTTCGCCGTGCCCGCACCATGGTGGCGTCCGGTACGGCCCTGGCCGCGGCCGCGATCGGGCTGTGGACCGGCCTCGGCAACGGTTCCGCGCACGCCGCGGGCGCCGTGCCTTCCCCGGACCACGTGGTCGTCGCGGTCTTCGAGAACCACGCCTACAGCCAGGTCATCGGCTCCTCCGGCGCCCCGTACATCAACTCGCTGAGGACCGGCGGCGCCAACCTCAGCCAGTCCTACGCCGAGACCCACCCCAGCCAGCCGAACTACTTCGCGCTGTTCTCCGGCTCCACCCAGGGCGTCACGGACGACAGCTGCTACACCCCGGGCTTCTCCTCGAAGGCGAACCTGGCCTCCGAGGTGATCGCCGCGGGTCGCACGTGGGCCGGCTACAACGAGTCGCTGCCCAGCCAGGGCTCGACCACCTGCGGCAGCGGCCGCTACGCGCGCAAGCACAACCCGTGGTTCGGCTTCAGCAACGTACCGACCTCGACGGCGAAGACGTTCGCCCAGTTCCCGAGCGACTACTCCACGCTCCCGCAGATGTCGTTCGTGGTCCCGAACCTGTGCAGCGACATGCACGACTGCTCGGTGTCGACCGGTGACACCTGGCTGAAGAACAACCTGGGCGCCTACGCCACCTGGGCCAAGACCCACAACAGCCTGCTCGTCGTCACCTTCGACGAGGACAACCGGCTCAGCGGCAACCGTATCCCGACCGTCCTGTACGGCCAGCAGGTGACGCCGGGGTCGTCCTCCTCCACCACCTACAACCACTACGACCTGCTGCGCACCCTGGAGGACACCCAGGGCCTCTCCGCGCACGCGGGCAACGCGGCCTCCGCCAGGGACATCACCGGCATCTGGGCGCCGTGACGTGTACGTAGCGGACAGCCGCGCGAGCTCCCCCAAGCTCTCGAATCCGCTTGAGCAGGGGGGACCCCCATCTGCGCCGGCCTCCGCGGAGGGCGCCGACCGGCCCGTTGTGGCCGGGCGGCGCCGTGCCGCGGTCGCCCCCACGGTGCTCGCGCTGGGCACGGTCAGTCTGATCACCGACGTCTCGTCCGAGATGGTCACCGCGGTGCTGCCGCTGTACCTGGTGGCGGGCCTGGGCCTGTCGCCCCTGGGCTTCGGCCTCCTGGACGGCATCTACAACGGCTTCTCGGCGCTGGTCCGGCTGGCCGGGGGCCACCTGGCCGACCGGGGCGGGGGCCGCCACAAGGGGGTGGCCGGGCTCGGCTACGGCATCTCGGCCCTGTGCAAGCCGCTGCTGCTGCTCGCGCACTCCCTCACGCCCATCGGCCTGATCCTGGCCGCCGACCGCACCGGCAAGGGCCTGCGCACGGCGCCCCGCGACGCGCTGATCTCCCTGTCCAGCACGCCCGAGACCCGTGGCCGCTCCTTCGGGGTGCACCGCGCGATGGACACGGCGGGCGCGCTGCTCGGACCCCTGGTCGCCTTCCTGATCCTGCGGGCGACGGTGGACGGCTACGACGCGGTGTTCACGGTGAGCTTCTGCGTGGCCGTGACGGGTGTGCTGGTACTGGTGCTGTTCGTGCCGGGCAAGCGGGTGCCGGTCGCGCCGCCCCCTGAAGCCCCTCAGGGGAGCGAGGACGGTCCGGCGCAGACCGACGCCGCGGCGCAGCCGGCCACGGACGCGGTGCGGCCCACCCTGCGCGCCGCGCTCGCCCTCCTCCGGCGGCGCGATCTGCGCCACCTCACGGTCTGCGCCCTGCTGCTGGGCCTGGCCACGGTCAGCGACTCCTTCATCTACCTCCTGCTGCAACGCCGGCTCGGCGTCCCCGACCGCTGGTTCGCCCTGCTGCCACTGGGGACCGCCGCGGCGTTCCTGCTCCTCGCGGTGCCGCTGGGCCGCCTGGCGGACCGCGTCGGCCGCTGGCGGGTGTTCCTGGCGGGCCACGGCTCCCTGCTCCTGGCGTACGCCCTGCTGCTCACCTCCTGGCACGGCACCGCCCTGCCGTACGCGGTCCTCACCCTGCACGGCGGCTTCTACGCGGCCACCGACGGCGTGCTGATGGCGGCGGCCTCGGACCGCGTGCCCGAGGAACTGCGCTCGTCGGGCCTGGCCGTCGTCCAGACCGGACAGGCGCTGGCACGGTTCGCCTGCTCGCTCCTGTTCGGCGCGGCGTGGACGCTGTGGGGCGACCGTACGGCCCTGGTGGCGGCGACCGCGGCGCTGGCGGCGTGCGCGGCGTTCTCCTACACCCTCCGCCCGAAAAGCCCGACCCCTCTGCGCCCGAAAGGCACGGCAACGGGATGACCGTACGCACCCGCATCCTGATCCTGCTCGGCGCCGTCGCCGTCCTCGCGGCCGTCGGCCTGGCCTCCGTCCTGCACGCGTCGGCCCGGGCGGACCGCCGCGACCACACCCAGGCCGGCGGCCCCGAGGTCACCTCGGGCAAGGTCACGCTCACGGGCCCCGGCCGCATGGTGTTCCGCAACATGGCCTGGGGCCCGCACCGCGACGAGCTCACCACGGTCCCGGCGGCGGACCCGGCCGGCCCGCGCACCGCCTCGGGCGTCAAGTGCCTGCGTTTCTACGCCGGATCGGGCACCGGAGTGTGCCTCCAGGCGGTGCACGGAGCCGTCTCCGACACCTACCGCGCCCTGATCCTGGACTCCCGCCTGCGCACCCGGGACCGCTACGACGTCCCGGGCATCCCGTCCCGCGCCCGGGTCTCCCCCACCGGTCGGTACGCCGCCTGGACGGCGTTCGTGGGCGGTGACTCGTACGCCGGTACGAACTTCTCCACGCGCGCGGCGATCGTGGACACCCGCACGGGCCGGCTGATCCCGTCCCTGGAGGACTTCCGGATCGTCAAGGACCGCCGTCCCTACCGCGCGGCGGACGTGAACTTCTGGGGCGTGACGTTCGCCGGGGACGACCGCACGTTCTACGCGACGCTGGCGACCGGGGGGCACACCTATCTGGTCCGGGGCGACCTGCGCGCACGTACGGTCACCACCCTCCACACCAACGTCGAATGCCCCTCCCTCTCCCCCGACGGCACCCGCATCGCCTACAAGAAGCGGGTGGCGGCCCTCCCGAAGGACGCCCCCTGGCATCTGTACGTCCTCGACCTGCGCACGATGCGCGAGACGCCGCTGGCCGAGTCGAGAAGCGTGGACGACCAGGCGGTGTGGAAGGACGCCCGCACGATCGTGTACGCCCTGCCCGGGGACTACGGCGCCGATCTGTACGAGGTCCCGGCGGACGGCTCGGGGCGGGCGCGACGGATCAGCACGGCGGCGGTGTCACCCGCGTATCTGCACTGACCGCAAGCTGCTTCGCGTGCTTGGCGTGCTGCTCGTGCTGCTCGTGCTCCTCGGCAGGGGCTGGCGACTTCTTACCGATCGCTGACGCCCCGTCGGCAGGACGCCCGTTCGGCCCCGTCCGCCTCTAGCGTGATCGACGAACGCCCTGAACATCGCTGGAAAGGCGAGAAGATGACTGTCGAGACGCTTGCGGTCTGCGCTTACCCGGACTGCACCCATCCTCCCGCGGCGCCGACGCCCGAGGACCCGGCGCCTCGTTACTGCGCTCACCCCGACCACAACGCGCTCGGGGCCTTCCGCAAGTTCCGCGCCAAGCGGCAGCAGCGCAAGGAGGAGAAGCGTCAGGTGGCCGAGGCCAAGAAGGCGGCCAAGGCAGGGGCCGACACCCAGTCCGGGGAGCCGGCGGAGGCCGTGCAGGCCGCAGAGGCGGTACTGACGATGGAATCCGCGCGGGACGGGGCCGCGGGCGGCCGCGACGATCTCCTGGCGCTCATGGCCCGGCTGGCCACGGATCTGCCCGTCTACATCGAGGAGTTGGCCATCGTCACGGACTCGGCCGCCGCCGAGGCGCGCATCGAGACCGTGACCAAGGCCTCGGCCCAGCGGACCCTGGCCGCCGAGCAGCGCACGGCGCTGGCGGAAGAGGCCGCGGAGATGGCCATCGCCGAACTGGACGACGCCAAGGAGAGGTTCGAAGCGGAGACGGAGAAGATCCGCAAGGAGACGGCGCAGCAGGTGGCCGACGCCGAGTTCGTACGGGCCGAACTGGACCGCTACCGCGAGCGGGTCGCGCAGCTGGAGGAGCGCCTCGACAAGGTGCGCGAGGAGGCGGACACGGCCCGCAGGGAGCGCAGCGACCTCGCCCTGGAGATAGAGCGCCACCGCACCGCCCCCAAGAAGTAGCAAGCGGCCCCTTCACAGGCGCACGACGACCAGGGCGGTGTCGTCGGTGGCGTCACCGGGCGGGAGCAGGTCTGCGAGCACGGCGTCGGCGAGGGCTTCACAGTCGTCTGCCCAGTGCCGGGCCAGGGAGTCGGCGAGCCGGGCAAGACCGGTGTCGATGTCCTCGCGCCGGCGTTCGATCAGGCCGTCGGTGTAGAGCACGAGAACGTCGCCCTCGCAAAAGGCCGCGGTGGCCTGGACCCGGGGAGCGTGCTCCGGGCGGGCGGCCAGCGGCGGATCGGTGGCCTGGTCCAGGAACTCCACGGTCCCGTCCGTCCGGCGGAGGGCCGGTGGGGGGTGACCGGCGCTGCTGTAGGTGATGGTGCCGGTCTCCCAGTCGATGAAGGCCGTGGCCACGGTGGTGTTCTCGGCGCCGTCGACGGTGCGGGCGTAGAGCCCGAGGACTTCCAGGGCGCTGGCGGGCCCCTCGGAGACCAGACAGGCGGCGGTGAGGGCGCTGCGCAACTGCCCCATGACACCGGCGGCGGGCAGGCCGTGGCCGACGACGTCGCCGACGACGACGGCGATGCGGCCGCCGGGCCGGTCGATGAGGTCGTACCAGTCGCCGGCCACGTTCAGCGCCGCGGCGGCGGGCCGGTAACGCACGGCCGCCGGATGCCGGCCGACCGGACGGGGAGCGGGCAGCATCGCCTCTTGCAGGCTCAGCGCGACTTCACGGGCACGGATGAGTTCGGTGACGTCCTCCACCCGGTGCAACAGCAGTGCCACCTGACCGTCCGGACCGAAGACGGGAACGTTGGTCAGGGTCATATACCGCTCCTGCCGTGCCCCGGGATCGTCCGGGTCCTCCATGTCCTCGATTTCGTAGCGCACCAGTGCCATGGTGTCGGGCTCACCGGTGTCCGCCACCCGGCGCAGCGACGCCGAGATCTTGGACAGGAGGGGCGCGTCGGGGTCGCTGTCGGGGAGGTCGTCGGGCAGGTGACGACCGACCGTTTGCTCGCGGGTGCGGCACAGTCGCTTGCGGGTGAGGCCCACGTGGCGCAGGAACTGCACGTTGGCGTCCACGTAGACCAGCTTCGGGGTCAGCAGCGCCACCGCCCCGGGCAGGGCCCGGAACACCGCCGCGTAGTCGACCTTCGGTTCCGTCATGACTTTCCTGCCTTGCCACAGCGCAGCTGCGTCTCTTCTCACGATACGAGCGGGGAGTCACGGCTCGCCCCATGACGCCGTGCGCGCACGAACCGATGAGACACGACAGGGCCGACGGTCCACGACCGTCGGCCCCAAGAGATCGACACGGCGAAAACCCGCCCCGACCTGCGCCTACAGCACCGGCAGATTCTTCCGCAGCTCGAACGCGGTGACCTCGCTGCGGTACTCCTCCCACTCCTGGCGCTTGTTGCGCAGGAAGAAGTCGAAGACGTGTTCGCCGAGGGTTTCGGCGACCAGGTCGCTGCGTTCCATCAGGGAGAGGGCCTCGCCGAGGTTCTGCGGCAGGGGCTCGATGCCCATGGCGCGGCGCTCGGCGTCCGAGAGGGCCCAGACGTCGTCCTCGGCGCCCGGCGGGAGCTCGTAGCCCTCCTCGATGCCCTTGAGGCCCGCGGCGAGCAGCAGGGCGTAGGCCAGGTAGGGGTTCGCGCCGGAGTCCAGGGAGCGGACCTCCACGCGTGCGGAGCCGGTCTTGCCGGGCTTGTACATCGGGACCCGGACCAGGGCCGAGCGGTTGTTGTGGCCCCAGCAGATGTACGAGGGGGCCTCGCCGCCGGCGCCCGCCGTGCGCTCGGAGCCGCCCCAGATGCGCTTGTAGGAGTTCACCCACTGGTTGGTGACGGCCGAGATCTCCGCGGCGTGCTTGAGCAGGCCCGCGATGAAGGAGCGGCCGACCTTGGAGAGCTGGTACTCCGCGCCGGACTCGTAGAACGCGTTGCGGTCGCCCTCGAAGAGGGAGAGGTGGGTGTGCATGCCGGAGCCCGGGTGCTCGGAGAAGGGCTTCGGCATGAAGGTCGCGTGTACGCCCTGCTCCAGCGCCACCTGCTTCATGACCAGGCGGAACGTCATGATGTTGTCCGCCGTGGACAGCGCGTCGGCGTAGCGCAGGTCGATCTCCTGCTGGCCGGGGGCGCCCTCGTGGTGGGAGAACTCGACCGAGATGCCCATCGACTCCAGCATGGTGATCGCCTGGCGGCGGAAGTCCATGCCGACGTTCTGCGGGGTGTGGTCGAAGTAGCCGGAGTTGTCGGCGGGGGTGGGGCGGGTCCCGTCGAGGGGGCGGTCCTTCAGCAGGAAGAACTCGATCTCCGGGTGGGTGTAGAAGGTGAAGCCCAGGTCGGAGGTCTTGGCCAGGGCGCGCTTGAGGACGTAGCGCGGGTCGGCGAAGGACGGGGAGCCGTCCGGCATGAGGATGTCGCAGAACATGCGGGCGGTGCCGGGGGCCTCGGCGCGCCACGGCAGGACCTGGAACGTGGAGGGGTCCGGCTTGGCGATCATGTCGGACTCGTAGACCCGGGCGAAGCCCTCGATGGCGGAGCCGTCGAATCCGATGCCCTCGTCGAAGGCCTGCTCCAGCTCGGCGGGGGCCACGGCCACGGACTTGAGGAAGCCCAGCACGTCCGTGAACCACAGGCGTACGAACCGGATGTCGCGCTCCTCCAACGTCCGGAGCACGAACTCCTGCTGCTTGTCCATCTTCCGCTTCCCCATCCTTGCTGGTCAGGCCGCCTTTCCCCGGTGCCACCGGAGGCGGTCGGGCACCTGAGCATCACACCACAACAGCGTTTCACGCGCGTTGCGGACCTTGATCGCCCGGGCGACCTCGGCCTGAACTCGTCGCATCCGGCAGGTGTACCGCTCTGTTGCCCATCTTGCCTGCTCGAACCGACATCCGTAACGGCCGGAACCGATCACCGGCCTCGTGCTTAATTTGCATCTCAGATGCAAGTTTTATTACGGTGCCGGTGCAGTCGATCCATGGAGTTCCCGAGGAGACCCGATGCTGTCCGATCAGTCCGCCACCACCGTCCGTGCCACGCTCCCCGCCGTGGGGGCCGCCATCGGCGAGATCACCGCGCGCTTCTACTCCGGTCTCTTCTCCGCCCACCCCGAGCTGCTGCGTGACCTGTTCAACCGTGGCAACCAGGCCGCCGGTACCCAGCGGCAGGCCCTGGCGGGTTCGATCGCCGCGTTCGCGACGCACCTCGTCGACCAGCCGGAGCGGCGGCCGGACGCGATGCTGGGCCGCATCGCGCACAAGCACGCCTCGCTCGGCATCGCGCCGGAGCAGTACGCGATCGTCCACGAGCACCTCTTCGCCGCCATCTCCGAGGTCCTCGGCGAGGCCGTCACGCCGGAGGTCGCGGCCGCCTGGGACGAGGTCTACTGGCTGATGGCCAACGCCCTGATCGCCATCGAGAAGCGGCTGTACGAGGAGAGCGCGGACGAGGCCGGGTGGCTTCAGTGGGAGGTCACCGAGCGGATCACGGAGACCACCGACGTGGTCACATTCCGGCTCCGGCCGCTCGACGGCGGGCCGGTGCGGGACTTCCGGGCGGGCCAGTACGTCTCGGTGGGCGTGACGCTGCCCGACGGCGCCCGGCAGATACGCCAGTACAGCCTCTCCGGGGCGCCCGGCACGGACGTGCGGCAGATCAGCGTCAAGCGGGTGCCCGAGGACGCCACGACGCCGGAGGGCGAGGTCTCGAACCACCTCCACGCGCGCGTGGCGGAAGGCAGCGTGCTGGAGCTGTCCGCGCCGTACGGCGATCTCGTCCTGGACGAGGTCACCGACACCCCCCTGCTGCTCGCCTCCGCCGGTATCGGCGTGACCCCGATGGTCGCGATGCTGGCGCACCTCGCCGAGAGCGGTCACCGCGCCCCGGTCACCGTGGTGCACGCCGACCGCACCCCGGCCGACCACGCGCTGCGCACGGACCACGAGGCGTACGCCGCCAAGCTCCCGGACGCCGCCGTGCATCTCTTCTACGAGCGGGACGCCGAGCCCGGCACGCGCACGGGGCTCCTCGACCTGGGCGACGTCCCGGTCCCGTCCGGCACGCGCGCGTACCTGTGCGGTCCGCTGCCCTTCATGCGCGCCGCCCGGGCCCAGCTGATCGCCAAGGGCGCGGCCCCGGCCGACATCCACTACGAGGTGTTCGGCCCCGACCTGTGGCTGGCCGGCTGAGAACCCCTCTCCCGAAAGTCCCGTCGTCCGCCCGCTGGGCGGGGCCGGCGGGACTTTCGCTGTGCTGCTAGGCCCTGTCGTCAAACTCCCGCCTGCCCCGCGACGCCAGGCCCGCCCTCCGGGCGGACGACGCGAGTTTGACGACAGGACCTAGGGGCGTCGGCCGGAGATCCCCAGCAGCAGAGGGCCGGTCGGGTCGGCGACGATCTCGTCCACCGTCACCGGGTCCAGGGCCGCGAAGAACGCCTCCTGGGCCCGGCGCAGGGCGCCGCGCAGGCGGCAGCCGGAGTTCAGCGGGCAGGGCGTGGCGCCCTCGCAGTCGACGACGTCCCCCTCGCCCTCGAAGGAGCGCACCACGGCCCCGACGGACGCCGTGCGCCCCTTCTCGCTCAGCGCGAGCCCGCCGCCCCGGCCGCGCCGGGCGTCGACGAGGCCGAGGTGCTGGAGCTCGGCGACGACCTTGGCGGCATGCGTGTACGGCACCTCCATGTCCGCCGCGACCTGCCGGGTCGTGGGATGGGACGGGCCGGCGACGGCGAGCCGCATGAGGACCCGCAGGGCGAGATCGGTGGAACGCAACAGCCGCATACCCCGCAGCGTAGATAATGCGCATTCAGGGTTCAAATTAACTTTGGCGCGCCCTCCCTACGGAAGGGCACCGCTTCAGGATTACGATCAGCGGGCCCAACCGTCACGTCCGTCCCGGCCCTTTCCCCCAGAAGGACATCAGCCATGGGTTCCGCCAAGAACAGCAACGCCGCGCGCAGGGCGCGCATAGAGGAGATGCGGCGCGCCGAGCAGGTGCGCGAGCGCCGCAACCGGTTCCTCGCCATCGCCGCGAGCGTGGTGGTCGTCGCCGGTCTCGTCGTCGGCGGTGTCGTGCTCGTGAACTCACAGAAGGACAAGGGCGCCGACAAGGCCGACACGGCGAGCGACGCGAAGAACTCCGGCCACTTCGTCATGGGCAAGGACGGCGTGCAGACCTGGAAGGGCACGCTGGGCCGCACGCACGTCACCTCGACCGTGCGGTACCCGATGGAGCCCCCGGTCGGCGGCAACCACAACCCGGTCTGGCAGAACTGCAACGGTGACGTCTACACCAAGCCGGTCAAGAACGAGAATGCCGTGCACTCGATGGAGCACGGCGCGGTCTGGGTGACGTACAACAGCAAGGCCTCCAAGCAGGACGTCGAGGCGCTCGCGGCGAAGGTGAAGAAGACGCCGTACACGCTGATGAGCCCGGACGACGACCAGAAGGACCCGATCGTGCTCAGCGCCTGGGCGCACCAGCGCACGGTGACGGGGGCGAAGGACCCGAACGTGGACACGTTCTTCGCGGAGTTCGTGCAGGGCAAGCAGACGCCCGAGCCGGGCGCGGCCTGCACCAACGGGCTCTCGCAGTGAGGCATGTGGCACTGATCGCGGGGGCCGCGGCGGCGGTGCTCGTCGCGGCCGGCGCGATCACCTATGCCGTCGCCGAGGGCGACGACTCCACCGCGACGACGCCGGGCGCACTGTCGGCGGACGCCGGGTTCGCCCGGGACATGGCCGTCCACCACCAACAGGCCGTCGAGATGTCGTACATCGTGCGCGACCGCACGAAGAACGAGGAAGTGCGCCGGCTCGCCTACGACATAGCCCAGACGCAGGCCAACCAGCGCGGCATGCTGCTGGGCTGGCTGGATCTGTGGGGGCTGCCCAAGGTGTCGTCCGAGCCGCCGATGACCTGGATGGGCATGGGTGACATGGCCTCCGGCAAGGACGGCGCGCTGATGCCCGGCATGGCGACGAACACCGAGCTGAAGAAGCTGAACACGCTCAGCGGCAAGCAGGCGGAGGTCCTGTACCTCCAGCTCATGACGGACCACCACAAGGGCGGCATCCACATGGCCGAGGGCTGTGTCGCCAAGTGCCAGGTCGACGTGGAGAAGCGGCTCGCGCAGGGCATGGTCGACGCGCAGCGGTCGGAGATCGAGTTGATGGCCGGGATGCTCAAGGAGCGCGGCGCCGCGCCCCGTTCGTGACACGTCCACCCGGACGAAAGCCGCAATTCACCCCGGATGACTGTTCCTTGAGATTCTCTTGACTTTTGCCTTCCCCTGGCATGAACGGTTCATCGAAAGAGTGGCCCCCATCGTGTGATCCATTCGCGGGCCGACGCCGCCGCGGGCCCCGAGCGGATCGCAGATGACCAACCACTACATGCATGCGAACCGCATCGCAGGGGGTTCTATGAGATCCAACCGCGCCAAGACGCGCGCCGTGGTGAGCATGGCAGCGACACTGCCCATGATCGCCGGTGCGCTGGCGCTCGGCATACCCGCGGCGCACGCCGCGGACCCGGGCCGGAACGCGCTCACCGGCACCAGGCCCACCTGGGCCACGGCCACGGCGGACAAGGGCGCCACCTCGAACGACGCCCAGCTCTCCGCCCGGGTGTACCTGGCCGGCCGCAACGCCTCCGGCCTCGCCGCCTACGCGAAGGCGGTCTCCGACCCGTCCTCGCCGCTGTACGGCAAGTACCTGAACGCCAAGCAGGTGCAGGCGCGCTACGGCGCGACCAAGGCGCAGGTGGCCGCAGTCAAGACCTGGCTGAACTCGGCCGGGCTGAAGGTCACGAAGGTCACGCAGCACTACATCGCCGTCACCGGTGACGTGTCCGCCGCCGAGAAGGCGTTCGGCACCCAGCTGCACAACTTCGTCAAGGGCTCCAAGACGTACCGCGCGCCGCAGCACACCGCCTCGGTGCCGGCGGGTCTGAAGGGCGCCGTCCTGACCGTCACCGGCCTGGACAACGCGCCGCACAAGTCGAGCCACGACGAGCAGCTGCCCCCGCCGGACGCGGTGTTCAAGAACTCCGGGCCGTTCTCCTCGTACTTCGGCTCGAAGATCGCGACCACGCTGCCGGACGCGTACGGCTCGAAGATCCCGTACGCCATCAAGGGCTACACCGGCAAGCAGCTGCGCTCCGCCTACGGCGCCGGCACCAACACGGGCAAGGGCGTCCGCGTCGCCATCACGGACGCGTACGCCTCTCCGACCATCGCCTTCGACGCGGCCAGCTACGCGAAGAAGCACGGTGACTCGGCCTACACCACGGGCCAGCTGCACCAGGTCCTGCCCAAGAACTACACGAAGACCAAGGAGTGCGGGGCGGCCGGCTGGTACGGCGAGGAGACCCTCGACGTCGAGGCCGTGCACGCGGTCGCGCCGGCCGCGGACATCACGTACGTGGGCGCCGCCTCCTGCTACGACGACGACCTGCTCGACTCGCTCAGCAAGATCGTCGACAACCACCTGGCCGACATCGTCTCCAACTCCTGGGGCGACATCGAGGCCAACCAGACGCCGGACCTCGCGGCCGCCTACGACCAGGTCTTCCAGCTGGGCGCGGTCGAGGGCATCGGCTTCTACTTCTCCTCCGGTGACAACGGCGACGAGGTCGCCAACACCGGGACGAAGCAGGTCGACACCCCGGCCAACTCGGCGTGGGTGACCGCGGTCGGCGGTACCTCGCTGGCCGTCGGCAAGGACGACAAGTACCAGTGGGAGACCGGCTGGGGCACCGAGAAGGCCACGCTGTCCGCGGACGGCAAGAGCTGGACCGGCTTCCCCGGCGCGTTCACCTCGGGTGCGGGCGGTGGCACCAGCAAGACCGTGCCGCAGCCGTACTACCAGAAGAACGTCGTCCCGAAGGCGCTGGCCACGGCCAACAACGCCGCCGGCAACCGCGTCGTCCCGGACATCGCGGCCATCGCCGACCCGAACACCGGCTTCCTGGTCGGCCAGACCCAGACCTTCCCGGACGGCACGGAGCAGTACAGCGAGTACCGCATCGGCGGCACCTCGCTGGCCGCGCCGGTGATCGCGGCGGTCCAGGCCCTGGCCCAGGAGGCGCGTGGCGGCAAGGCGCTCGGCTTCGCCAACCCGGCGATCTACGCCAAGTTCGGCACGAAGGCCTACCACGACGTCACGGACAACCCCACCGGCTCCGGCCTGGCGGTGGCCCGTATCGACTTCGTGAACGGCTTCGACGCCACCGGCGGCCTCGCGACCTCGGTCCGCAGCCTCGGCAAGGACAGCTCGCTGTCCGCGGTGAAGGGCTACGACAACGTGACCGGCGTGGGCACGCCCGCGAACGGCTACGTCTCGTCGTACAGTCGCCACTGATCCGCTGACGCGGTAGGCGCCAGGGGGCGTGGGGTGCTCGACACCCCACGCCCCCTATCGCGTCGCTCTGACGATTACACTGGGCGCGTGCCTCCGTTGAACTTCTGGTCGATCTACCAGCATGGCTTCGCCCGCGTCGCCGCGTGTACGGGTCACACCGTCATCGCGGACCCGCACGCCAACGCCGAAGCGGTCCTGCGCCACGCACGCCGGTGCGCCGAGGAGGGCGTCGCCGTCGCCGTCTTCCCCGAGCTGGGGCTGTGCGGCTACTCCATCGAGGACCTGCTGCTGCAGGACGCGCTGCTCGACCAGGTCGAGGAGGCCCTCGGCGAGGTGGTGGCCGGGTCGGCGGACCTGCTGCCGGTACTGGTCGTCGGCGCCCCGCTGCGCCACCGCAACCGGATCTACAACTGCGCGGTGATCGTGCACCGCGGCCGGATCCTCGGTGTGGTCCCCAAGTCGTACCCGCCGAACTACCGGGAGTTCTACGAGCGCCGACAGATCGGCGACGGCGCCGACGAACGCGGCGGATCGATCCGGTTCGGCGGCGAGAGCGTGCCGTTCGGCGTGGATCTGCTGTTCGCGGCCGAGGACGATCCCGGTCTCGTGCTCCACGCCGAGATCTGCGAGGACATGTGGGTGCCGGTGCCGCCCAGCGCGGAGGCGGCCCTCGCCGGTGCGACCGTCCTCGTCAATCTCTCGGGCAGCCCGATCACGGTCGGACGGGCCGAGGACCGCAAGCTGCTGTGCCGCTCGGCGTCCTCCCGCTGCCTCGCCGCGTACGTCTACGCGGCGGCCGGCCTCGGCGAGTCGACCACCGACCTGTCCTGGGACGGCCAGGCCATGGTCTACGAGAACGGCGCGCTGCTGGCCGAGACCGAGCGGTTCCCCCTCGGCGACGAGTACGCGGTGGCCGACGTGGACCTCGACCTGCTGCGGCAGGAACGGCAGCGGACGGGCACGTTCGACGACAACCGCCGCACGCACAGGGCGCGGACGAGCGACTTCCGCACGGTCGCCTTCGAACTCGACCCGCCGCTCACCGACCTGGGGTTGCGCCGTCGCCTGGAGCGCTTCCCGTTCGTGCCGGCCGACGCCGACCGCCTCGCCCTGGACTGCTACGAGGCGTACAACATCCAGGTCGAAGGCCTCCAGCAGCGCCTCGCGGCGATCGGCGGCCCGAAGGTGGTCATCGGGGTGTCCGGCGGCCTGGACTCCACGCACGCGCTGATCGTCGCCGCCCGCGCGATGGACCGCGCGGGCCGCCCGCGCAGCGACATCCTGGCCTGGACCCTGCCCGGCTTCGCCACCAGCGACCACACCAAGGACAACGCCCACAAGCTGATGAACTCGCTCGGCGTCACCGCGGCCGAGCTGGACATCACGCCGACGGCACGGCTGATGCTGCAGGAGATGGGCCACCCGTTCGCCTCCGGCGAGCCGGTGTACGACGTCACCTTCGAGAACGTGCAGGCGGGCCTGCGCACGGACTACCTCTTCCGGCTGGCCAACCAGCGCGGCGGCATCGTCCTCGGCACCGGTGACCTGTCGGAGCTGGCGCTCGGCTGGTCCACGTACGGCGTGGGCGACCAGATGAGCCACTACAACGTCAACTCGGGCGTGCCGAAGACGCTGATCCAGCATCTGATCCGCTGGGTCATCAGCAGCGGCCAGTTCGACGAGGAGACCGGCAAGACGCTCGCCGCGATCCTCGACACGGAGATCAGTCCGGAACTGGTGCCGGGTGAGGAGATGCAGTCGACGGAGTCGAAGATCGGGCCGTACGCACTGCACGACTTCACGCTCTTCCACGTACTGCGGTACGGCTTCCGGCCGTCGAAGATCGCCTTCCTGGCGTGGCACGCCTGGCACGACCCGGAGGCCGGCGCCTGGCCGCCGGGGTTCCCCGAGGCCAAGCGGGCGGCGTACGACCTGCCGGAGATCCGACGCTGGCTGGAGGTCTTCTGCCGCCGCTTCTTCGGGTTCGCACAGTTCAAGCGCTCGGCCATGCCGAACGGACCGAAGGTCTCGGCGGGGGGTTCGCTCTCACCGCGGGGTGACTGGCGTGCGCCGTCGGACAGCTCCGCGCGGGCGTGGTTGCGGGAGCTGGCGCGGTTCGACGATTCGGAGGGGTGAGGGGCCCGCCGGCCCCTGGGCCCCTGGTTCAGCTCTTGAGTGAGGTGATGAAGGGGGCCCAGGCGGTGGGGGTGAGGATCAGGGCGGGGGCTTGGGGGGTCTTGGAGTCGCGGACGGGGACCAGGCCGGGGAAGTCGCGGGTGACTTCGACGCAGTTGCCGCCGTCCCCATTGCTGTAACTGCTCTTCAGCCAGAGCGCGTCACTCAAGTCGATCCGGTTGCTTGCCATTTAGGTAATCCTCTGCCGCTGCCTTGATCATGTCGAGGGACGTGTCTGGTGACAGCGCGACGGCCCTGAGCCGATCGTATGCCTTGCGGTACTGCTTCACGAGGGCCGGATCGTCGATGGTGTCACCGCTGTAGGACGCCTCGGTGTAGATCAGCGGCGGCGCGTCCGGGAAGGTCATCACCATGATGGAGGCGGCCATCAAGGGATACGCGCCGCACGTCCGCGGAACGATCTGCGGAGTGATCCGGCGCCGCTCGGCCAACTCCACGACCTGGTCCAGCTGTTCGGCCATCTCCAGCGGGGGAAGGATCGGATCCGCGATCAGCGACTCGTGCAGGACAGCCCAGTACTCCGGGGTGGAGTGATCCTCCTCGAAGAGGCGGGCGCGGGTGAGTCGGGCCGCCACCTTCTCCTCGACCCACCCGTCGGAGGCCACCGGGTGCGCCGACCGGACCAACGTCCGAGCGTACGGGGCGGTCTGGAGCAGCCCGGGGAAGGTGATGGGGCACCACTCCTCAATGGACTCCGCGTACTTCTCCGCCTCCAGGACCTTCTCGAAGTACGCAGCATGCGGCCCCCTCCGCGCCTTGCGCACATCCTCACAGTGCCGCTCGAAGAACCCGTCGGTGTTGAGCACCCGGTCCGCATGCCGGGCCAGATCGAGCGGCATCCTCCGCTCCCCGTGCTCGATGTCGCTGAGGTACGTCTTGCCGTAGAAGCTGCCTTCGAGGAACGCCTCCAACGACATCCCCGCCGCCTCCCGCTTCCACCGCAACTCCTTGCCGTAGAAGGTCGGGACGCTCATCGAGCCGTCAATGTCCTTGCGCCGTGCCATGGTTCACCTTCCGCTGTCCCGGTCGCGAACGCGAAACCTCTTTCACGGTAGCGACCCCGGCGACAGTCTGTGAGGCGTTCGTCACACAACGCACAGGAAGAGAACGACGCCACCCATGTCCGACCCCTCCCCCACCGATTGCGACGTCACGTACGCAACGCCACGCGAACTCCGTCTGCTCGCCACACCGAAGGCCGTACCGGAACTCCGTCACCATCTCCGCGACCTCGACTTCGACGTCCGCCTGTGCGCGACGGAGCTGCCGACGAACGTCATCAACCACGTGGGCGAGGGCACACCCGTGACCGTCCGGGTCATCGGCAAGCCGGGGCACGGGCACACCCGCATCGAGGTGACGGACCCCGATACACGCACCCTGCCCGTCCTGCTGTCCGCCTCGGCAACGTCGGAGTCGGGGAGGGGTATGGCTCTTCTCGACGCCCTGACCGACCGGTGGGGCGTGGACCAGGCCCCGGACCGCAAGACGGTCTGGTGCGAACTGAGCTGATGGGTTGCCGTTGGGGCCACTCGCTTCTTGGCCAGTGTCGTGCTTCCGCGCCCCGAGTAAAGGGCGCTCCGCGTCGCCTGCGGCGATGGCCCTGCGGGCCACCCTTGACTCGGGTCGCTCCAGCCCGATTGAGAAGCGAGCGAGCGGCCCGGAAAGACGGGTGGCCAGACGGGGTTGACCCTTCAGGTCCGCTGCGATCGTGCCGTCGGCGGAGGGGGCGCGGCCGCGCCTCGCCAGCACGCCGGGTCGGCCAAGCGGCTGACGGCCGGTGGGTGGGGCGGGGGCGCACGGGCGGTTGGGAGCCGGCGCCCCGTTGGTGCCGGTTGGTGGTCCCGTCCCGCCCTCCGGAGGTAATTGGTCGATTCGGGTCAAGGGGCCGGGGTAAACCGCCAGGTGGGAGGGCCGGGCTTGGCTCGGACGTGTCCCAAACCTGCCAATCATCGCCTTCATGTGACTTGAGAGGCAGATGTGACGCCCTCGTGGGGCCCCCACCCACCGCTCGCCGCTCGCCGCTAAGCCGACCCGGCGTGCTGGCGAGGCGCGTGCGCGCCCGTCGACGCCGGACGCGGACGCAGCCGTCGGTGGCCCGTGAACCCCGTCTGGCCACCCGTCTTTCCGGGCCGCTCGCTCGCTTCTTCCCCGTGCTGGAGCGAGGCGTGTCAAGGGTGGCCCGGAGGGCCATCGCCGTCAGGCGACGCGGAGCGACAGCGGAGCGCCCTTTACTCGCCTCGTGGAAGCACGACACTGGCCGAGAAGCGAGTGGCCCCAACGGCAACCCATCAACATGGGCCCGCGCCAACCCCCTCGCCTCGTCAGCGGTGCAGCGCGCCCGGCTGTTCCGGTACGTGCGAGGCGACCACCCGCTCGGCGACGCCGACCGGCAAAGTCGCCCGGTGCCGGTCCACCAGGTACGCCGTACCTGCCACGGCAAGGCCCAGTACCGCCAGCCCCGCGCCCGCGAGTGCCGGGGACGTCGTACCGAAGCCGGCCGCCAGGGCCAGGCCTCCGATCCAGGCGCCGCCGGCGTTCGCGAGGTTGAACGCCGCCTGGTTGGCGGAGGAGGCCAGCGAGGGGGCCGTCGACGCCTTCTCCATGACCATCAGCTGGAGCGGGGACCCCGTGACGAACGCGGCCGTGCCGAGCAGGATCACGGCCACGGCCGCCATGACCGGCGTACGCATGAGGAGCGGGAAGAGGGAGAGAATCGCGGTCAGCGACACCAGTCCGCCGAACAGCGTGGCCCGCAGGGAGTGGTCGGAGAGGCGGCCGCCGAGCAGGTTGCCCGCCGTCGCACCCACGCCGAACAGCGCCAGCACCAGCGTGACGCTGGACTCGGCGTACCCGGCGGAGTCCGTGAGCATCGGCGTGATGTAGCTGTAGGCCGCGAAGAGCGCGCCGAAGCCCGCCACCGTGGTGCCGAGCGCCAGCCACACCGGCACCGACCGCAGCGCGGCGAGTTCGCCGCGCAGGCCCGCCGCCGGGGCGGGAGCGTGGTCGTGCGGGATCAGCAGGGCCAGCGACGCTATCGCCGCCACGCCGATCGCGCTGACGCCGAGGAACGTCGCCCGCCAGCCCAGGTGCTGGCCCATCAGCGTCGCCACGGGCACGCCCGCGACGTTGGCGACGGTCAGGCCGAGGAACATCAGCGAGACGGAGCGGGCCTTGCGCGTCGGCGGGACCATCGTGGTCGCGACCACGGCTCCGACGCCGAAGAACGCGCCGTGCGGCAGGCCGCTGAGGAAGCGGGCGGCGAGCAGGGAGTCGTAGCCGGGAGCGAACGCCGAGAGCGCGTTGCCCGCGACGAACAGGGCCATCAGGGCCATGAGGACGGTGCGGCGGGACATCCGCGCCGTCACCGCCGCCAGCAGCGGGGCGCCGATGACGACGCCCAGCGCGTACGCCGAGACCAGATGCCCGGCGGTGGGGATCGAGATGTGCAGGTCGTCCGCGACGTCGGGCAGCAGGCCCATCATGACGAACTCGGTCGTACCGATGCCGAAGGCACCCACGGCGAGGGCGAGCAGGGCCAGGGGCATGAAGGGCCTTTCAGAGCGGAGTTCCGTACGACTGCTTCCATAATATGTTCACGTACGGAACAAACGCGGGCGGGCCCAGTATTCCAGCAGGTTAAGAGGCTGTGTCCAGCTTCACACGGGCGGCCACCGGCAAGTGGTCGCTGCCGGTGCGCGGCAGGTCCCACGAGCTCTCCGGCTCGACGCCCTTGACCATGATCTGGTCGATCCGCGCCATCGGGAACGACGCCGGCCAGCTGAAGCCGAAGCCGCTGCCCGCCGCGCCCTGCGTGGAACGCAGCTGGGAGGTGACGGCGTTGAGCGCGCGGTCGTTCATCGTGCCGTTGAGGTCGCCGAGCAGGACGACGCGCGGCAGCGGCTCGTCGGAGATCGCCTCGCCCAGCGCGTTCGCGCTCTTGTCCCGCTGCCGGGCGGTGAAACCGGCCTCCATCTTCACGCGCACCGACGGGAGATGGGCGACGTACACCGCGACCGAGCCCTTCGGCGTGGCCACCGTGGCGCGCATGGCCCGCTTCCAGCCCAGCTTGATGTCCACCGCCTCGACGCCGGTCATCGGGTACTTGCTCCACAGCCCGACGGTGCCGACGACCTCGTGGTACTTGTACGTCGACGCGAGCGCCCGCTCGTACACCGGGACGGCGGACGCCTTCAGTTCCTCCAGGGCGAGGATGTCGGCGCCGGAGGCGGCCACGTCGCGGGCCGTGCGGGACGGGTTGGGGTTGTCCGCGTTGACGTTGTGGGTGGCCACCATGAGGTCGCCGTCGGCGCCCGCCTTGTCGGTGAGCAGGCCGCCGAAGAGGTTCAGCCACACGATCGACGGCAGCAGCACCGCGATCAGCGCGGTCGCCGACTTGCGCAGGAAGCCGGCGACCACCAGGACCGGGATGAGCAGGCCGCCCACCCAGGGCAGGAACGTCTCGGTGAGACTGCCGAGGTTGCCCACGGTGTTGGGGATGCGAGAGTGCACCAGCATCACCAGGGCGAGGAACAACGCGACGGCGGCGAGGACGATGCCGCGCCGCCAGATGCGTGGATCACCGCGCCAGCCGTCGAACAAGCGGACGCGCAGGCGGTGCAGCAGGTGCCGAAGCCGGGATCCTTGGTGCTCGGGCCCCGAGCCGCCGTTGTCCGTCTCCGCCATGTATGCCTGCTGCGCCATACCGTCTGCCTCACTGCCCGCCGTGCCCACCGTCTTCCCCCCGGGTTACGACCCTAGGGGATGATCGGCCTCGTTCCTGCCGTCCCATGACGGCCGTACGGAAGACGAGGACGAACAAGTCGGCGCCAGGAGTTCCGGTTACCCGGGGAACGCGGGTGGACTGTGACGAAACCTGCACATTCGGGCTATACGCCGGATGAGCTGACAGGTCGTAGGCCGTCGAGCACCGTGTCGACGATCTCCTCCGACAGCCCCTCGGGGAGGTCGGCGTCGGGGCGCATGACGGTGCGGACGAGCATGGCACCGACGAACATGTCGTTGGCCAGTTCGAGGTCGACGTCCGCGCGGAGTTCGCCGTTGAGCTGCCCGCGGCGCAGGACGTCGAGGCCCTTCTCGCGCCGGGGCACTATCACGTTCGCGTGGTAGGCGGCCCAGATCTTGGGGCTGCTCTTCATCTGGGTGTGGGCGTTGTGCAGGATCACCGACGAGCGGCTGACCAGGCCGCGTTGGCGCAGCGATTCGAGCAGGACGACCAGGTCGTCGCGCATCGAGGTGCCGGGGAGCACGGGGTCGGGGGGCTCGGCGGCGCGCATGACGTCGACGAAGAGCTCCTCCTTCCCGCTCCAGCGGCGGTAGATGGTGGCCTTGCCGACGCCTGCGGTGCGGGCGACGCGCTCGATGGAGAGTTCGGCGAGAGGGACGCCGTCCTCCAGGAGCTTCATCACGCCCTCCAGAATGGCGTGTTCCACGGCCTCGCTGCGCGGGCGGCCCCGGGTGGGACCGTCCGGCCGCGTCCGGCTGTCGGCAAGACTCACGTGACTCTTCCTTTCGCTGCACTGCGGAAATCCTCCCGCAGCCGCCTCCTTCCCCCGTGCTGCCTCTCCGACCGACCCGCGAGCCCGGTCGGCTGTTACTCCGCCGCCACCACCAACTCCTGTTCGCGCTTGTCCTCCTGCGGCGTCGGCGGCCTGCCCGGCAGGAACAGGGCGACCACCAGTGCGCCGATGAGGGCGACGCCCGTCCCGCACAGCGCCGTGATGTGCATGGCGTGCAGGAACGCGTCGTTGGCCGAGCCGACCAGGGCGTCACCGCGCGGGCCGAGCTTCTCGGCGATGCCGAGGGTCGCCTCGATGGACTCGCCCGCCGTGTCCCGGAGGCCGGCCGGCAGCTGCCCGAGGTTGCCCTCGATGCCGGTGCGGTACGAGGTGGACAGGACCGAGCCGAGCACGGCGATGCCGAGGGCACCGCCGACCTGGCGGAAGGTGTTGCTGAGCGCGGAGGCCGAACCGGCCTTCTCGCGGGGCAGGGCCTGCATGATGACGACGGAGGTCGGCGTCATGATGTGGGCCATGCCGGTGCCCATGAGGAAGAACACGACCTCCAGCACCCAGATCGGCGTGTCCGCCTCGAAGCCGGCGAACGCGGCCAGCGTCGCGGCGATGAGGAGCAGACCGGCGGTGGTGGTGGCCTTGTTGCCGAACCGGTCGACGAGCAGCCGGGCACGCGGCGCGAAGATCATCTGCGCGGCGGCCAGCGGCAGCATCAGCAGACCGGACTGGAGGGGCGAGTAGCCGCGCACGCTCTGGGTGTAGAAGACCGAGAAGAAGGTCACGCCCATCAGCGCGAAGAACACCAGCGCGATGGCGGCCATGGCGGCGGAGAACACCTTGTTCTTGAAGTACGTGACGTCGAGCGAGGGATGGTCGCTGCGCTTCTCGAAGACGACGAAGGCGGCGAGGACGACGAGGCCGGCCACGATGGTCGCGAGCACGGTCGGGTCCGTGAAATCGGCGAGCTCGCCGCCCTTGATGATGCCGTAGACCAGCAGCACGAGGCCGACGACGGACAGCACGACGCCGATCGGGTCGAGCCGGCCGGGCTTCGGGTCGCGCGAGTCGGGCACCAGCCAGACCATCAGGGCGAGCGCGATGATCACGATCGGTACGTTGATGAGGAAGACGGAGCCCCACCAGAAGTGGTCGAGGAGGGCGCCACCGGTGATGGGGCCGATGGCGATGGCGAGCCCGACGCCGCCGGCCCAGATGCCGATGGCCTTGGGCTGCTCCTCGCGCTCGAAGACGTTCATCAGGACGGCGAGGGTGGCGGGCATCACGAAGGCGGCGCCGAGGGCCATGAGCGCGCGGAAGGTGATGAGCTCGCCCGGCGTGCCGGACTCGGCGGCGAGGGCCGAGCCGATACCGAACACGACGAGGCCGCCGAGCAGGACCTTCTTGCGGCCCAGGCGGTCGCCGATGAGGCCGGCGGTGAACAGCAGGCCCGCGAAGACGAGGGTGTAGGCGTTGATGGCCCACTCGATCTGGCTCTGGGTGGCGCCCAGGCCGGTCGGGGCAGGGGTGGAGATGGTCTTGATGGCGACGTTCAGGATCGAGTTGTCGAGCACCACGATCAGCAGACTCAGCATCAGGACGCCGAGGATCGCCCAGCGGCGCCGGTGCACCGCCTCGGGTATCCGGGAGCCGTGGGAGGCACGGACGGCAGGTGTTGTCATGCCGACGAGCCTAGGGGAATTCCAATACGGTACCGTCTCGTATCTGAATTCCTTTGCCGAGTCGTTGCACGGCCGGGCCGGGGCCGAGCGCAGGGCGAGCGGCACCCGAGCGAACGGGGATGGGATCACACGGGGGTCCCCTGGCCCTCCCTGGCACGAGGTGCCACCATGGAGGGAATCCGGGGACGCCGTAAGGGCGCCTCGAGATGACTTGAAGGAGCCGTTGCAATGACGCAGATTTCGGCTGCCCAGACAAGGCCGTCCGACGGCAGCAAGGCGCTGTACGGGGGCAAGGGCACACGCCGTATCACTGTTCGCGACATCGCTCTCGCCAAGGAACGCGGCGAGAAGTGGCCCATGCTCACCGCCTACGACGCGATGACCGCGTCGGTGTTCGACGAGGCCGGGATCCCGGTGATCCTGGTCGGCGACTCGGCGGGCAACTGCCACCTCGGGTACGAGTCGACCGTGCCCGTCACCCTCGACGAGATGACCCTGCTGTCCGCGGCGGTCGTCCGCGGCACGCAGCGCTCCCTGATCGTCGGCGACCTGCCCTTCGGCTCCTACCAGGAGGGGCCGGTGCAGGCACTGCGCTCGGCCACCCGCCTGGTGAAGGACGCCGGGGTCGGCGCCGTGAAGCTGGAGGGCGGCGAGCGCTCGCACGAGCAGATCCGGCTGCTGGTGGAGTCCGGCATCCCGGTGATGGCCCACATCGGCCTGACCCCGCAGTCCGTCAACGCCATGGGCTACCGGGTCCAGGGGCGCGGCGAGGAGGCGGCGGCCCAGCTGCTGCGCGACGCGAAGTCCGTGCAGGACGCGGGCGCGTTCGCGGTGGTGCTGGAGCTGGTCCCGGCCGAGCTCGCGGCCGAGGTGACCCGGGTGCTGCACATCCCGACCGTCGGCATCGGCGCCGGTCCCCAGACGGACGCGCAGGTGCTGGTGTGGACCGACATGCTCGGCCTGACCTCGGGCCGGGTGCCGAAGTTCGTCAAGAAGTACGCGAACCTGCGCGAGGTCATGGGCAACGCGGTGAAGGAGTTCGCCGAGGACGTCGTCGGCGGGACCTTCCCGCTGGAGGAGCACTCCGTGCACTGATCCACCGACAGTCCACCAAGCCACAGCGGCACAGAGACAGCCCGCCG
Source organism: Streptomyces sp. NPDC054794 (assembly GCF_053611585.1). NCBI lineage: Bacteria > Bacillati > Actinomycetota > Actinomycetes > Kitasatosporales > Streptomycetaceae > Streptomyces > Streptomyces sp. NPDC054794. The sequence goes on from NZ_JBSHAQ010000005.1 coordinate 292,795, forward strand.
ATCTTCCCCCGTCGGCGGGCTGTCGCCGTGTCGGCGGCCTGTCGGTCGGCGACATGTCCCTGTCGGCGCTCTGTCGGTGCTTTGTCGGTCGGGCCTGACATCTTCATGGGCATGACGCGAATCGACAAGAACCCCCTCGGCGCAGGCCACGCCGTGACCGTACGGGGGCTGGTCAAGCACTACGGCGAGACCAAGGCACTGGACGGGGTCGACCTGGATGTGCGCGAGGGCACCGTGATGGGTGTGCTCGGGCCGAACGGAGCCGGCAAGACCACCCTCGTACGCATTCTCTCCACCCTGCTGGCCCCCGACGCGGGACAGGCGACCGTCGCCGGATACGACGTCGTGCGCCAGCCCCGGCAGCTGCGCCGGGTGATCGGGCTCACCGGCCAGTACGCCTCGGTGGACGAGAAGCTCCCGGGCTGGGAGAACCTGTACCTGATCGGGCGGCTGCTCGACCTGCCCCGCAACGAGGCCCGTACCCGCGCCGACGAGCTGCTGGAGCGGTTCTCGCTGACGGAGGCCGCCAAGCGGCCCGCGGGGACGTACTCCGGCGGAATGCGGCGGCGCCTGGACCTGGCCGCCTCGATGATCGGCCGGCCGGCCGTGCTCTACCTCGACGAGCCGACGACGGGACTGGACCCCCGTACCCGCAACGAGGTGTGGGACGAGGTCAAGGCCATGGTCGGGGACGGGGTCACTGTCCTGCTGACCACCCAGTACATGGAGGAGGCCGAGCAGCTCGCCTCCGAGCTGACCGTCGTGGACCGCGGCAAGGTCATCGCGAACGGCGGCATCGAGGAGCTGAAGGCCCGGGTCGGCGGCCGCACCCTGCGCGTCCGGCCCGCGGACCCGCTGGAGCTGCGCCCGCTCGCCGGGATGCTCGACGAACTGGGCATCACCGGCCTCGCCGCCACGACCGTGGACAGCGAGAGCGGCAGCCTGCTGGTGCCGATCCTCAGCGACGAGCAGCTGACGGCCGTGGTCGGCGCGGTCACCGCGCGCGGCATCACCATCTCCTCCATCACCACCGAACTGCCCAGCCTGGACGAGGTGTTCCTGTCCCTCACCGGCCACCGTGCCGGTGCCCCGCAGGACACCACGCCCGCCGAGACCCGCGAGGAGGTCGCCGTATGAGCGCCCACCCGTCGCCCACCACCACCCTGAACGAGGCGCTTCGCGCCGCCCCTTCGAACACCCTTTCCCCGGCCGCCGCGAAGGCGGACACACCGATCTCGCTGCGCGCGCACCTGCGCCACACCGGCGCGCTGATCCGCCGCAACCTGCTGTGGATCCGGCAGGACCCGGAGTCGATGTTCGACGCCGTCCTGTTCCCGGTGATCTTCACTCTGCTGTTCGTGTACGTCTTCGGCGGCTCCATCGGCCAGTCCCTGGGCGGCGGCCAGGAGCGGTACGTCCAGTACGTCGTGCCCGGCCTGATGGCCATGATGGGCATGAACATGGCCCAGGGCGTGGGCACCGGCTTCAACACGGACTTCAACTCCGGTGTCATGGACCGTTTCCGGTCCCTGCCGATCGGGCGCGGCTCGGTGCTGTTCGCCAAGATCGCGGTCGAGCTGATGCGCATGCTGTTCGCGACCGTGGTCCTCATGATCGTCGGCGTCCTCGTGGGCTTCCACATCACCCACTGGGTCGGGCTGCTCGGCGCGGTGGGCCTGTCCGTGCTGTTCGGCTCGGCCCTGATGTGGGTGTTCCTCACCCTCGGCGTGATGATGAAGACCGCGCAGTCCGTGCAGGCCATGGGCTTCCTGGTGCTGATGCCGCTGCAGTTCGGCTCGTCCATCTTCGCGCCGACCAAGTCGATGCCGGGCTGGCTGCAGAACTTCACCGACTACAACCCGCTGTCCGCGCTGGCGGACACCGCGCGCGGCCTGATGGTCGGCGGACCGGTGACCCACGGCCTGTGGGTGACCCTGGCCTGGTCGGCGGGTCTCACCGCGGTGATGGCGCCGGTCGCGATCCACAAGTTCCGCACCAAGAGCTGACGCCGGCCCCCCGATCGTCGGTCCGCGTCAGACCAGGGCGGCGGCCTCCTCGTAGGGGAGGCCGCCGCCCACGGC
>NZ_JBSHAQ010000006.1:0-1331 GCF_053611585.1 Streptomyces sp. NPDC054794
GTTCCAGCACCGCCCATTGCACATCCGTCAGATCACCACGCGTCACGAACCAAGATCATCCCACGTGCAAGATTCACTTTCGATACACGCCCTAGGGCCGGCCTGTCCGGCGGACCTGCGCCCGGAGCCGGAGGCCTGGTCAGGGGCCTAGCCCGAGGCCTATTCGGTGGCCTGGTCCCAGAAGTCGGCGATGGCGCGGGCGGTGGCCGCCGGCCGGTCGGTGTTGGGCGAGTGCTCGGCGCCCTCGATCACCGTCCGGCGGGCCCCGAGCCGCATGGCCATCTCGTCGAGGAGCGTCACCGGCCAGGTGTCGTCGAGCGCACCCGACAGGACGTGGAACGGCAGCGGCACGGCGGCCAGTTCCGCGACCCGGTCCGGCTCCACGCACAACTGGCGCCCCGTGGCGATGAGTTGCGCCGGCCTGGTGCCCAGCCAGCGGCGCCGCAGGTCCTCCCGGTCGTCGAGACCGCCGTCGAGCTGCCCGGTCTCCGTCTCCTCCGGTGCCTCCATGGCCCGCATGGCCTCCCACACCTCGGCCATCGACATCACGGAGAGGGCGTCCCGCAGCAGCTTCACGCGCTGCTGCTGGGAGACGGAGATCTGGGCCGGTCCCGAGGCCATCAACGTGAGCGACCGGAAGGGGGAGTGGTCGATCAGCACGGCCGCACGCGAGATCTGCCCGCCCAGGGAGTGCCCCAGCAGGTGCACGGGCGTACCGAGCGCCTCCGTCTGTGCCAGCACGTCCCGCGCCAACTCGGCCTGCGCGTAGGCGGATTCGTCGTGCTCCGGCCCGTCCGACTCGAACTGCCCGCGGCCGTCGACCGCGACGGTGCGATAGCCGCGCTCCGCCAACGCCACGTGCAGCGGATTGAAGTCCTCCTTGCTCCCGGTGAACCCGGGCAGCAGCAGCGCGACGCCCCGGGGCTCGACACCGGCGGCCACGGGAGCGTCGACGACGGCGAACTTCCCACGCGCGGTGCGCAGAGAGTACGCGCGGGAGCCGGGGGGCGGGGTGAAGGTGGGAGGCCTGCTCATGGGGAGCAGGCTATCGGGCGGCCGGGACGGGGAGGGGGACGGGCGGAGGACGGGGGCAGGGGCGCGTGCGAGGTCTGCTCGCGGCCGTGGGCGAAGACGCCGACGGCCCGGTCCCACGTGAGGTGGGCCGGGCCGTCGGGGTGTCGCTCCTGTTGCTTCCGGGGGCCGGGCTCGGGTCGAGTCCCGGATCCCGGTGCCGGATCAGGCCTCCGGGGTCGCCTCCACGGCGGCCGCGGCCTTGCGGGTCCGGCGGCGCCTCGGGTTGCTAACGCCCTTCTCCCGCGGCGCATCGGAGG
>NZ_JBSHAQ010000006.1:1341-16057 GCF_053611585.1 Streptomyces sp. NPDC054794
GCGGACCCTCGGCGTCGCCTCGGCCGTCTCGCCGGTGGCCTCGGCGGCGGGCGCCGTGGCCTTGCGGGTACGGCGCCGCGGCTTGGCCTCCGGCTCCTCGTCGGCCTGCGCCGGAATCTCGGCGGTCACCGCTTCGGCGACGGCCTTGCGCGTCCGACGGGCCTTGGGCTTGGCCTCCGCGCCGTCGACGGCGTCGACGGCCGCCTCGGGGGCGGTGGCGGCGGCCTTGCGGGTACGGCGCGGCTTGGCCGGCTCGGCCTCCACGCCCTCGGCCGACTCCACGGCCGCGGTCGCCTTACGGGTCCGGCGCGGCTTGGCCTCGGCCTCGGCGGCCTCCGGCGTCGCCACGGCGGTCGCCGCGGTCTTGCGGGTGCGACGGGGCTTGGCCTCGGTGCCCTCGGCCGTGTCCACGGCCGCCTCGGCGGCGGCAGCGGTCTTGCGCGTGCGGCGCGGCTTGGTCTCCGTGGCCTCCGCGGCGTCCACCGCGGTCACCGTGTCCACAGCGGCCTCGGCCGCCTTGCGCGTACGGCGTCGGGGCTTGGCCTCGGCGGCTTCGGTGACCTCAGCGGCCTCGACGGCCTCCACGGTGGTCGCGGTCGCCTCCGGGGCGACAGCGGCCTTCTTGCGGGTGCGGCGCGGCTTGGCCTCGGTGGCCTCCGCCGTGTCCACCGCGGTCTCGGCGGCGGCCGCCGTCTTCCGCGTGCGGCGCGGCTTGGTCGCCGGGGCGGCGTCCTCGGTGCCCTCGGCCGTGGCGACCGCGGCCTCGGCGGCCTCGGTCGGCTCGGCGGCCTTGCGGGTACGGCGGCGCGGCTTGGCCTCCGCGACCTCGGTGACCTCGGTGACCTCGGGGGTCTCCACGGTCGCGGCGGGCTCCGCGGCAACCTCGGTCGTGCTCTCGGCCGGGGTCACCGCCCGCTCCGCGGGCCTGCGGGTGCGGCGGCGACGCGGCTTGTCCGGGGTCTCGACCGCGGCCGGACCCTCCGCCGTCTCCACGGCGGCCTCAGCGGCCCGCGTCGACTCGCTCACCGTGGTGGCGGCGACCGCCTCGCCCGATGCCCCACCGCGCGTACGGCGACGGCGACGCGGGGTGCGGGTACCGGCCTGCTCCTCCGCCGTGCCGGCCTCGGTGCCCGGCGACGCGGAGTCGACCGGCGTGCCGACGGCCGTGGCGTCGGCCGGAGCCCCACCACGCGTACGACGGCGACGACGCGGCGTACGCGCCGGACGCTCGCGCTCGGCCTCGGCGGCACGGTCCTCGCCGCGTCCGCCCCGGCCACCGCGACCGCGCGCACCGCGGCCACCGGTCTCGCCGAGGTCCTCCAGCTCCTCCGCGTCGAGGCCGGCGCGGGTGCGCTCCGAGCGCGGCAGGACACCCTTGGTGCCCGCCGGGATGCTCAGCTCCTCGAAGAAGTGCGGGGAGGTGGAGTACGTCTCCACCGGGTCGTTGAAGCCCAGCTCCAGCGCCTTGTTGATCAGCTGCCAGCGCGGGATGTCGTCCCAGTCGACGAAGGTGATCGCCGTACCCTTGGCGCCCGCGCGGCCCGTACGGCCGATGCGGTGCAGGTACGTCTTCTCGTCCTCGGGGGACTGGTAGTTGATGACGTGCGTCACACCCTCGACGTCGATGCCGCGCGCGGCGACGTCGGTGCAGACGAGGACGTCCACCTTGCCGTTGCGGAAGGCGCGCAGCGCCTGCTCGCGGGCGCCCTGGCCGAGGTCGCCGTGGACCGCGCCGGACGCGAAACCGCGACGCTGGAGCTGCTCGGCGATGTCGGCGGCCGTGCGCTTGGTGCGGCAGAAGATCATCGCCAGTCCGCGGCCGTCGGCCTGCAGTATGCGGGCGATCATCTCCGGCTTGTCCATGGAGTGCGCGCGGTAGACGAACTGCTTGATGTTCGCGACCGTCGCGCCCTCGTCGTCCGGCGCGGTGGCGCGGATGTGGGTGGGCTGCGACATGTAGCGGCGCGCGAGACCGATGACCGCGCCCGGCATGGTCGCCGAGAACAGCATGGTCTGCCGCTTGGCCGGAAGCATGTTGATGATCTTCTCGACGTCGGGCAGGAAGCCCAGGTCGAGCATCTCGTCGGCCTCGTCGAGGACCAGGGACTTGACGTGCTTCAGGTCGAGCTTCTTCTGGCCGGCGAGGTCCAGGAGCCGGCCCGGGGTGCCGACGACCACGTCGACGCCCTTCTTCAGGGCCTCGACCTGGGGCTCGTAGGCCCGGCCGCCGTAGATCGCGACGACGCGCACATTGCGCACCTTGCCCGCGGTCAGCAGGTCGTTGGTGACCTGCGTGCACAGCTCGCGCGTCGGGACGACGACGAGGGCCTGCGGGGCGTCGGTGAGCGCCTCGGGCGCGGCGCGGCCGGCCTCGACGTCGGCGGGGACGGTGACGCGCTCAAGGAGCGGAAGACCGAAGCCCAGCGTCTTGCCGGTGCCGGTCTTGGCCTGGCCGATGACGTCGGTGCCCGAGAGGGCGACGGGGAGCGTCATCTCCTGGATGGGGAAGGGAGTGATGATGCCGACGGCCTCCAGGGCCTCGGCGGTCTCGGGAAGGATTCCGAGTTCACGAAACGTCGTAGTCAGGGTGCTGCCTCTTCTGTGTGGCGCGGCGCGAGGCGAGCGCGGGGGTCGTGTCAGGACCGTGCTGGGGACGTCGACTGCCTAACGGGCGAGCCGTGGGGGGCAAGCCGTTTGGCGCGGGACCACTGCCGACGCTCTAGCGCTCGTACCGCTGAGGGTCCCTCTGGTTGTCGTACGCACAGTGCCGTACGGCCAGGAGGGCTGTCGGGTCGGAGCCGATCGGGCCACCGACCGGGCATCCTCATACGTGCGGCCTGTCGAGGTACGACCAAGTACCAGCAGGCGCATTACCACCATACCCCGGAATCGCGCACACGCGATGGCCGATTTGGTCACGTAGTCGTGGTCACAGTGGTTGACCACGGGCTTCCGTCCTGCGGCGGGCGGGCTATTGTGCGCTTCATGACGAGCTCTGACAAGCCTGCCAACGCCCCCGAGGAAGCCTCGACGGAAGCCACCGCAGTCGCCGCCCAGGACTGGGCGAAGGCCTCCGCCGACCCGCAGTACCGTGCCGCGGTCGTGGACCTGCTCGGCGCACTCGCCTACGGCGAGCTGGCGGCGTTCGAGCGGCTCGCGGAGGACGCCAAGCTGGCGCCGACGCTGGCGGACAAGGCGGAGCTGGCGAAGATGGCGTCGGCCGAGTTCCACCACTTCGAGCGCCTGCGGGACCGGCTCACGGAGATCGGCGAGGAGCCGACCCGGGCGATGGAGCCGTTCGTCGCGGCCCTCGACGGCTTCCACAAGCAGACGGCGCCCTCGGACTGGCTGGAGGGCCTGGTCAAGGCGTACGTCGGCGACTCGATCGCCAGTGACTTCTACCGGGAGGTCGCGGCCCGCCTCGACTCCGACACGCGTGAGCTCGTGCTGGCCGTCCTCGACGACACCGGGCACGCCGGCTTCGCCGTCGAGAAGGTGCGCGCGGCGATCGACGCGGACCCGCGCGTGGGCGGCCGGCTGGCTCTGTGGGCGCGGCGTCTGATGGGCGAGGCGCTGTCGCAGTCCCAGCGTGTGGTCGCCGACCGGGACGCGCTGTCCACGATGCTCGTCGGCGGTGTGGCGGACGGCTTCGACCTCGCCGAGGTCGGCCGGATGTTCTCGCGGATCACCGAGGCGCACACCAAGCGGATGGCGGCCCTGGGGCTGGCGGCGTAGTCGCCGGACGGGGTCAGGTGCTACGCCGTCGCTGATCGTCGCCGGAGTCTCCCGGCCGGGCGCAGCAGCAGGGACAGCGAGGCCGCGGAGACGATCGCGGCGCCGAGGAGACTCAGCAGGCCCGTGCCGGGGCCCAGCGCGCTGTGGGTGATGAAGTCACCGAACAGGGCTCCGGCGACGCCCGTGCAGAACACGAGCGGGCGGGCCGGCAGCCGGTGGGACAGGCGGTGCATCGCCACCCAGGCCAGGGCGACACCGAGCAGGGCGGAGCCGAGAGCTTCCAGGATCATGACGGGGGTCCCTCCCACACGGCCGGCCCGCGCTTCGCGGTCGTAGCCCGTCATACCCGTGACCTGCGGAATGCAATCCTCCCCTGTGGGTGACTTGTGCACCGGCTGTGATGGTCGTTCACGTGTGCCGATGCACGGCGGGACGACCGGGGGTGACCGGCGACGACGCAGAAGGGGGCCCGGTGGCGTGTGCCACCGGGCCCCCTTCCGTCAGCTGTGACTACAGCGCGCTGAAGCCCACCTTGCGCACCGCCGGTTCGCCGAGTTCGACGTACGCCAGACGGTCCGCAGGGACCAGGATCTTGCGGCCGCGCTCGTCCTCCAGGCTCAGCAGCTGCGACTTCCCGGCCAGCGCATCGGACACGAGGCGCTCGACCTCCTCCGCGCTCTGACCGCTCTCCAGAACGATCTCGCGGGGCGCGTGCTGCACGCCGATCTTGACCTCCACGGCTATGTCCCTCCGACGGTCAGTGAAGTGCGCGACCTTCCGCGCCGTACCAGCACACATTAGCCCGGTGAGGGGACGTACACGCTCCGCGCGAGAACGCCAGGAGCGAACAGCGGGAGGGAACAATCCCGGCCGGTGCCGTCAGTGGATTTGTTCGTTCCCGTGCAGCGGGAACCCGGCGATGCCGCGCCAGGCCAGCGAGGTCAGCAGCTGCACCGCCTGCTCGCGCGGGACGCTGCGGTCGCTGTGCAGCCAGGAGCGCGCGACCACCTGGGCGAGGCCGCCGAGGCCCGAGGCCAGCAGCATCGACTCGGCGCGGGACAGACCCGTGTCCTCGGCGATGACGTCGCAGATCGCCTCGGCGCACTCGTTGGTGACCTTGTCGACGCGCTCGCGCACGGCGGGCTCGTTCGTCAGGTCCGACTCGAAGACCAGGCGGAAGGCGCCGCCGTCGTCCTCCACGTACGCGAAGTACGCGTCCATCGTCGCCCGGACACGCTGCTTGTTGTCGGTCGTCGACCCCAGGGCGCTGCGCACGGCCTGGATCAGGGACTCGCAGTGCTGGTCCAGCAGGGCGAGGTAGAGGTCGAGCTTGCCCGGGAAGTGCTGGTAGAGCACCGGCTTGCTGACGCCGGCGCGCTCGGCGATGTCGTCCATGGCGGCCGCGTGGTAGCCCTGCGCCACGAAGACTTCCTGGGCGGCGCCCAGCAGCTGGTTGCGTCGGGCACGGCGCGGCAGGCGTGTGCCCCGCGGGCGTGCCGCCTCTGTCTGCTCGATGGCTGTCACGCCGCCTCCCAAATCGTCCACATGCGGTGTGCGCCGCGCGGCCATCGTACTTTTCGGTAACCGTGATGTGCGCGGTGCGAGCGCAGAATTTCACGTACCGGACGGTGGCGAAAGCCGTATCAGAGGACTCGAACAGGGCTGGTCGCTCTCTGTCCGCGCTCCACTGTCAGCGGTAGTCGTCCTCGTCCAGGGAGACCACGCGCGCCTGTTCGATGAGGTCGGCCTCGTTCGCTCGGTCCGGATCCACACCGGTGAGAGGGTCGTCGCGCTCCGGGACGATGTCCGCCAGTTGCTCGGCGGCGTCACCCTCGGGAGCCTCGACGTCGATCTCGACGTCGTTGTCGACCTGCAGGTCCTGGATCGAGTCGGGGTCGATGGGGTCATAGGCCATGGTGGGCTCCCTTTCTACGAACGTCCCCGGGAGAAGCAGGGGCTACTTGCGGGTGCCCTCTGTATGAGCCTAGGAGACCCGTGATGCGGACGCTATGCGGTCTTCTGCGCCATCGCGTCGGCTTCTCGGGTGGTTTCTGTGACGGCGAACACACGAGTCACAGCGTGATCGTCTCGTAACATTGCCGCATGTCTTCGACCGAGCTGCCTTTCGTGCCGCCTGCCAGCGTGCTCCCCAGGGTGGCGCCCGTCAGGGTCGCGGAGGGCGAGCGGCTCAGGTCCGTGCGGCTGCCCGGTGTGACGCTCTCGATCCGGTCGAGACCTCCCGCGCGCGAGGGTCTGCCGCGCGCGTTGTACGTCCACGGGCTCGGCGGTTCCTCGCAGAACTGGTCGGCGCTGATGGCCGGGCTCGACGGCGTGGTCGACAGCGAGGCGGTCGACCTGCCGGGCTTCGGTGACTCCCCGCCGCCGGACGACGGCGACTACTCCATCACGGGCCACGCGCGCGCGGTGATCCGCTATCTCGACGCGGCCGGGCACGGTCCGGTCCATCTCCTCGGGAACTCGCTGGGCGGAGCGGTGGCCACCCGCGTGTCCGCCGTCCGCCCCGATCTCGTACGGACGCTCACGCTGATCTCGCCCGCGCTGCCGGAGCTGCGGGTGCAGCGGACCGCGGTGCCGACGGCGCTGCTGGCCGTGCCCGGTGTGGCCGCGCTGTTCACCCGCGTCACCAAGGAGTGGACGGCCGAGCAGCGGGTCCGGGGCGTGCTGGCGCTGTGCTACGGCGACCCCGGGCAGGTGACGCCCGAGGCGTTCCGGCACGCCGTCGAGGAACTGGAACGGCGGCTGCAACTGCCCTACTTCTGGGACGCGATGGCGCGGTCCTCGCGCGGACTGGTGAACGCGTACACGCTGGGCGGGCAGCACGGGCTGTGGCGGCAGGCCGAGCGCGTCCTCGCCCCCACGCTGCTCATCTACGGTGGGCGCGATCAGCTCGTCGGCTACCGCATGGCCCAGAAGGCCGCCCGCTCCTTCCCCGACGCGCGCCTGCTGTCCCTGCCGGACGCCGGGCACGTCGCGATGATGGAGTACCCGGAGACGGTGAGCGCGGCGTTCCGGGAACTCTTGGCGGAGGTCGGGGAGTTGGGCTTGGTGAATGACGGCGGCGTCGGGATGTCCGGCGGCTCCGGTGGTGCCGGTCGTGCCGGTGCGGTGACGGAGGGTGGTGTCGGTCCGGTGGCGGAGGGCGGTGCGCGTTCGGTGGTCGACGGCGGTTCCGGTTCCGCCGGCAGCGGTACGGCTGCCGGGGGCGACTCCTCCGGCACGGGTGCGGGGAGCTGAGGGACCGACGTGGGACGCCACAGCCGCCGCGGGCCCGCCCCCAAGGGTGACGCCGCGGACATAACCGCAGAGCCTGGAAAACGCGGTACCGAGGGATCTCCCCAGGGCGCGCCGCAGGCCGTGCGACTCGGCCACCCGGGGCTGGAGCCAGGAGCCGGTCAAGGGCCGGCACAGCTGCCCGGGCAACGGCAGCCCTACGAGGGTCGCGAGGCTCCGGGGTTCGCGGCAGCACGCGGCCCCCAGCAGACGCAGGCACCGGGGACACCTCGCTTCGCCGACGGCACGCCCGCTCACGGGACGCCGCATCTCACCGACGGCACTCCCGCGCGCGGGGTGCCGCGTTTCCGGAACGGTGCCCCCGCGCAAGGGGGCCCGCGTCCTGCCGACGGCACGCCCGCCCGGGGTGTCCCGCGTCTGCCGGACGGCACTCCGGCTCGCGGTGTGCCACGGTTCCCGGACGGCACTCCGGCTCGCGGTGTGCCTCGGTTCCCGGACGGCACTCCGGCTCGCGGTGTGCCTCGGTTCCCCGACGGCACCCCTGCCCACGGCACCCCCCGTCCGCCGGACGGCACGCCCCCTCAGGGCACCCGCCGCCTCCCGGACGGGACCCCCGCTCACGGCACCCCCCGGTTCCCCGACGGCACCCCCGCTCGCGGCGTCCCCCAGGCCCGCGGCGGGCATCCCGAGCAGCGTGAGGCCGGCGGAGGCTGGGGTGCGTTCAAGGGGCGGGCCGGGGCGGTGCCCGGGGCTTCCCCGCAGGGCGCGGCCGCGGGGCCCGGTGCGGCCCTGCCGCGGCAGCGCAAGGGGGCGGCGCCGGGCGGGCCCCGGCAGGACTACCTCGACGCCTTCGGCGAGGACGACGTCTTCACCCCCCGCTCCGACGACCGCTTCACCCTCCGGTCCGAGGCGGGCACGCTGCGGGAGGAGTCGTACGCCCCCGTCGGCGACCCGCTCGCGCCGGAGACCTCCGCGGACGACGACGACACGCCCCCGACGGGCCCGGCGACGCAGACCAAGGGGTCCAAGGGCAGGGCCTTCACCGGCATCGCGGCCGCCGCCGTCACCACCGTGCTCGCCGTGATCGTGGCCGGACAGGTCGCCGACGGCCACGACGGCAACGACCTGCAGTCGCGTTCGGCCCCCGACCAGGCCCGCACCGACCACGACTCCGCCTCGCGCGGCAAGGACCGGACGACCCCGTCCGCGGCGCCGAGCGTGGCGACGCTGACGTACGACCAGAAGATGAGCAAGAAGTACCCGCTCAGCGCCACCTTCAAGGGCTCGGGCAAGTTCGACGCGGTCCCCGGTTTCGACAAGGCGCCGGGGAAGGGGCAGAAGTACACCTACCGCGTCGACGTGGAGCAGGGGCTCGGTCTCGACGGCGAGCTCTTCGCCGCCGCCGTGCAGAAGACGCTCAACGACGGCCGCAGCTGGGCGCACAAGGGCGCCCGCACCTTCGAGCACGTCTCCTCCGGCAAGGCGGACTTCGTGATCACGCTGGCCAGCCCCGCCACCACCGCCACGTGGTGCGCCAAGTCCGGTCTGGACACGGCGGAGGGCAACGTCTCCTGCGACTCGGCCTCCACCGAGCGCGTGATGATCAACGCGTACCGTTGGGCGCAGGGCTCGAAGACGTACGGCGACAAGATGCACGCCTATCGGCAGATGCTCATCAACCACGAGGTGGGCCACCGCCTCGGCTACGGCCACGTCACCTGCGACAAGGACGGCGAGCTGGCCCCGGTCATGCAGCAGCAGACCAAGTTCCTCGACCACGACGGAATCCACTGCCTGCCCAACCCCTGGCCGTTTCCCGGGAGTTGACGGACGCCTCTGAGATCACATTGACATGAGCAGAATGTTCGTTCATATTTCTGCGCATGTGGTCTAGTCATGCCGACTCCGACAGCGCCGCCATCGAGCTGGCGCTCATCGGCGTGACCGCACTCTGCGTGGCCGACATCTACTGTCGCTGACGCTCGCCCCTGGCGTTCGCGTCGCGACTTTCACCTTCACCTCTTCCGTGACCGTACAGCTGCCCATTTCCGGCAGCCGCTGTCACGGGTTCTTCGACGACCCGGCGCCGGGGCAGACGTCTGTCCGCATTCGTCTCACCCTTCGTTCATCCGTCTCATCATTCGAGAAATCCTCGAAGAGAACCCCGAGAGGTCGTCATTCCGATGCGTCAACCGTCCGTGCACAGAGCCCGCGTGGCCACCGTTTCGCTTGCCCTGGTCGTGGCAGCGGGCGCCGCCGCCTGCGGGCCGAAGGACAACGATGCCAAGGGCTCCGCCGGCGACTCCGCGCCCCACAAGGGCGGCACGCTCACGGTCCTGAACTCCGAGCCGCAGACCGACTTCGACCCCGCCCGCCTGTACACCTCCGGCGGCGGCAACGTCCCGTCCCTGGTCTTCCGCACGCTCACCACCCGCAACCGCGAGAACGGCGCGGCCGGCGCCCAGGTCGTCCCGGACCTCGCCACCGACACCGGGCGCCCGAACAAGGACGCGACCGTGTGGACGTACACCCTGAAGAAGGGCCTCGCCTACGAGGACGGCACGCCGATCACCTCCGCCGACATCAAGTACGGCATCGAGCGCTCCTTCGCCCCCGAACTCTCCGGCGGCGCCCCCTACCTGCGGGACTGGCTGGTCGGCGCGGCGGACTACCAGGGGCCGTACAAGGACAAGAAGGGCCTGTCGGCGATCGGGACGCCGGATGAGCGGACCCTCGTCTTCCACCTGAACAAGCCCGAGGGCGAGTTCCCGTACCTGGCCACGCAGACGCAGTTCACGCCCGTCCCGAAGGGCAAGGACACGGGCACCAAGTACGAGGAGCACCCGGTCTCGTCCGGCCCGTACAAGGTCGTCAAGAACGAGAACGACGGTGAGCACCTCGTCCTGGAGCGCAACCCGCACTGGTCGGCGGCCACGGACGCCGAGCGCAAGGCCTACCCGGACACGATCGACGTGCGCTCCGGGCTCGACTCCTCCGTGATCAACCAGCGGCTGTCCGCGTCCCAGGGCGCCGACGCCGCCGCGGTCACCACCGACACCAACCTCGGCCCGGCCGAGCTCGCCAAGGTGACCGGCGACAAGGAACTGGCCGCGCGCGTCGGCACCGGCCACTTCGGCTACACGAACTACCTCGCGTTCAACCCGACGGTCAAGCCGTTCGACAACGCCAAGGTGCGCCAGGCGATCTCGTACGCCATCGACCGCTCGTCCGTGATCAACGCGGCGGGCGGCTCCGCGCTGGCCGAGGCCGCGACCACCTACCTGCCGAACCAGAAGTCCTTCGGCTACGAGCCGTACGACCTCTTCCCGGCGGGCGCGACCGGCAATGCCCAGAAGGCCAAGGAACTGCTGAAGCAGGCGGGTTACGGCAAGGGGCTCACCCTCACGCTCACGCATTCCAACGACAAGAACTTCGAGACCAGCCCGGAGATCGCCACCGCCGTCCAGGACGCCCTGAAGAAGGCCGGCATCACGGTCCGGCTCCAGGGCTTGGAGGACAACGACTACCGGGACAAGATCCACAGCGTGAAGACCGAGCCCGGCTTCTTCCTCGCCCACTGGGGTGCCGACTGGCCCTCCGGCGGTCCCTTCCTCGCCCCCATCTTCGACGGCCGCCAGATCGTCAAGGACGGCGCGAACTTCAACACCGGCCTGCTCGATGACAAGTCGGTCAATGCCGAGATCGACGCGATCAACAAGTTGACCGATCTTGACGCTGCCGCCAAGCGGTGGGGTGCACTGGACAAGAAGATCGGCGAGCAGGCCCTGACCGTGCCGCTGTTCCACCCCGTCTACAAGCGCCTGTACGGCAAGGACGTCAAGAACATCGTGATCAGCGACTGGACGGGCGTTCTGGACATCTCGCAGGTCTCGGTGAAGTAGCGCCGTGAGCGAGACACTCGTCGCCTCGCGGACCCCCGGGACGGACACACCCGTCCCGGGGGCCTCGGGGGCTTCCCGGTTCTGGCGGCGGCTGCGTGCGCGGCCCTCCGCCCTCGTCGCGGCGGCCGTCGTCGCGCTGCTCGTCCTGGTCGCGCTCGCCGCGCCGCTGCTCACCGCCGTCGAGGGCCAGGACCCGACCACCTACCACCCTTCCCTGATCGACTCCGCGCGCGGCGGCGTGCCCCTCGGCTCCTTCGGCGGCATCGGCGCGGACCACTGGCTCGGCGTCGAACCGCAGACGGGACGCGACCTGTTCGCCCGGCTCGTGTACGGGGCCCGGGTATCGCTGGGCGTCGCGCTCGCGGCGACCGCCTTGCAGGTCGTCCTCGGCGTCGCGATCGGCGTCGGGGCCGCCCTCGGCAACCGATGGGTCGATCAACTGCTGAGCCGGGCCACGGACATCATCGTCGCCATGCCGCTCATGGTGATGTCGCTGGCGCTCCTCGCGATCGTCCCGGAGAGCTTCCCGCGGACCGTCCTCGTCACCTTCGTCATCGGCCTGATCGGCTGGGGCAACATCGCCAAGATCGTCCGCGCGCAGACGCTCACCCTCAAGGGGCTCGACTATGTCTCCGCCGCCCGGCTGAGCGGCTGGGGCAGGTGGCGGATCGCCCGCCGCGAGCTGCTGCCCGGCCTCGCCGCGCCGGTCATCACGTACGCGGCGCTCCTGGTGCCGTCGAACATCTCCGTGGAGGCCGCCCTGTCCTTCCTCGGGGTCGGCGTGAAGCCGCCGACGCCGTCCTGGGGACAGATGCTCACGGCCGCCGACGTCTGGTACCAGGCGGCCCCGCAGTACCTGCTGCTGCCGGCCGGCGCCCTGTTCGTCACCGTCCTCGCCCTGACCGTCCTCGGCGACGGAGTGCGCACGGCCCTCGACCCGCGCGCGGCCTCCCGCCTGCGCGTGGGCACCGGCCGCAGGCGCGAGGCGAAGGCGGGCGAAACGGCCCACAGCGAGAGCGACAAGCCGCACAAGGAGGGCAACGCATGAACGGCTTCGGCGGGTTCGTCCTGCGGCGCGCCGTCGGCACCGTGATCACCCTGCTCGCCATCTCGGTGATCATCTACGTCGTCTTCTACGCCACCCCAGGCAACGTCGCCCAGATCACCTGCGGTCCGCGCTGCTCGCCGGAACAGGTGCGCCAGGTCACCGAGCAACTGCGGCTCGACGACCCGCTCTACCTGCGGTACTGGCACTTCCTGGTGGGCATCCTCGTCGGCC
Organism: Streptomyces sp. NPDC054794; assembly: GCF_053611585.1. NCBI lineage: Bacteria > Bacillati > Actinomycetota > Actinomycetes > Kitasatosporales > Streptomycetaceae > Streptomyces > Streptomyces sp. NPDC054794. Next base: position 13,510 of record NZ_JBSHAQ010000006.1, read on the forward strand.
GGGACTACTCCACCGGAACCTCGCTGGAGCACTGCGCGGCCCCCTGCCTGGGCCTGTCCTACCAGAGCGACCAGCAGGTCCTGGACATCATCCTGACGAAGCTCCCGGTCAGCCTCTCGCTCGTGCTGGGCGCGATGGTGCTCTGGCTCGTGCTCGGCGTCGGCACCGGCGTGCTGTCCGCGTGGCGGCGCGGCCGGATCTCCGAGCGGGTGCTGACCGCCGTCACGCTCGCCGGCACGGCCACGCCCGTCTTCGTCATCGGCCTCCTCCTGATGATCGTCGTCTGCGGCGAGCTCCAACTGCTGCCCTTCCCGCAGTACGTCCCCTTCACCGACGACCCCGAACAGTGGGCGTGGAACCTGCTCCTGCCGTGGTTCTCGCTCGCCCTCATCGAGGCGGCCGCGTTCGCCCGTCTCACCAGGGCGTCGATGCTGGAGACCCTCGCCGAGGACCACATCAGGACCTTCCGGGCCTACGGGGTCGGCGAGCGGGCGATCATCCGCCGGCACGCCCTGCGCGGCGCCCTGGCACCGGTCATCGCGCTGAACGCCAACAACGTCGGCTCGGCCGTCGGCGGCGCCGTCCTGACCGAGACGCTCTTCGGCCTCCCCGGCCTCGGCCAGGAACTGGTGCACGCGGTGAAGGTCGTCGACCTTCCGGTGGTCGTCGGCATGGTCCTGGTCATCGGCTTCTTCGTGGTCCTCGCCAACGCCGTCGCGGACGTGCTGTACGCGGTGGCCGACCGACGGGTGGTGCTCGCATGAGCCTGGTGGACGTCACGGACCTGACCGTGGAGTTCGGGTCCCTGCGGGCCGTGGACGGGCTGTCGTTCCGCCTGGAACGGGGTGCCGCCCTCGCCCTGGTGGGCGAGTCCGGCTCCGGCAAGTCGACCGTCGCCGGGGCGCTGCTGGGCCTGCACCACGGCACGGGCGCCCGGATCGGCGGCTCGGTCCACGTCGCCGGCACCGATGTGCAGCGGGCCTCCGACGAGGAGCTGCGGCGGCTGCGCGGTGGGAAGGCCGCCATGGTCTTCCAGGACCCGCTGTCGTCGCTCGACCCGTACTACGCCATCGGCGACCAGATCGCCGAGGTGCACCGCGTGCACGCGCGCGTGTCACGCCGGGCGGCACGCGCGCGTGCCGTGGAGGTGCTCGACCGGGTGGGAATTCCGGACGCCCGGCGGCGGTTCCGTTCCCGCCCGCACGAGTTCAGCGGGGGCATGCGCCAGCGCGCGCTGATCGCCATGGCGCTGGCCTGCGAACCGGACCTGCTGATCGCCGACGAGCCGACCACGGCCCTGGACGTGACCGTCCAGGCCCAGATCCTCGACCTGCTGCACACGCTGCGCGCGGAGACCGGCATGGGTCTGCTGCTCGTCACGCACGACGTGGGTGTCGCCGCCGAGAGCGTCGACGAGGTGCTCGTCATGCGGCACGGCAGGACCGTCGAACACGGCCCGGTCGGCACGGTCCTCGGGGCGCCCACGCAGGCGTACACCCGCGAACTGCTCGGCGCCGTCCCGCGCGTGGACGCGCCGCGCGGAGCGTCACGGGCGACCGACGAGGTCGTCCTGGAGGCGAAGGGCCTCGGCCGCGCGTTCGGCCGCGGCAAGCAGCAGGTCGTGGCCGTGGACGACGTGTCGCTGACGATCCGCCGGGGCGAGACCCTCGGCATCGTGGGCGAGAGCGGCAGCGGCAAGACCACCCTGGGACGCATGCTCGTCGGACTGCTGGAGCCGACGGCGGGGAGGATCAGCTACGAGGGCAGCGCGCACACCGGTGTGAACCCGGCCGTGCAGATGGTCTTCCAGGACCCCGTCTCCTCCCTCAACCCGCGCCGCAGCGTGGGCGAGTCCATCGCCGACCCGCTGCGCGCGCGGGGGGAAGCGCGAGGGGAAGTGGGAGGGGAAGGGGCCGAGGAGCGCATCCGGGAGCGCGTACGGGCACTGCTGGAGCGCGTGGGGCTCGAAGGGGCGCACTACGACCGCTACCCGCACGAGTTCAGCGGCGGACAGCGCCAGCGCGTGGGCATCGCGCGGGCGCTCGCGGCCGACCCGCGCGTCATCGTCTGCGACGAGCCCGTCTCCGCGCTGGACGTCACCACCCAGGCCCAGGTCGTCGCCCTGCTCGGCGAACTGCAGCGCGAACTCGGACTCGCGCTCGTCTTCGTCGCGCACGACCTCGCCGTCGTACGTCAGGTCAGCGACCGGGTCGCGGTGATGCGGCGGGGCCGGATCGTCGAGTCCGGACCCGCCGACGAGGTGTACGACTCCCCGCGGGACCCGTACACCCGTCGGCTCCTCGCCGCCGTACCCGCCCTCGACCCCGAGGTCGCGGCCCGTCGGCGGGCCGCCCGACGGGAGTTGACGGTGGCGTGATCCCTTCGGTCCGGATGTGACGATCCGTGCGCGGTTGATCTCCTAGCGCGACGGAACGCGACCCGCACGGGAAAGTTACGACCGTTCACCCCTTTTGGTGGCGGGGCGGGGCACCCAGCCCCACGGCGCCCGCCACAGCGGCAATACGTCTGAGGGCGGAGGCCGCCGCGG